>JAYOKQ010000043.1:0-27930 GCA_038119905.1 Gemmatimonadota bacterium
ATGGTACTGCTGGGGTCACCCGGTGGGAGAGTAGGACGTCGCCGGATTATTTTTAACCGCCTACCCAAGAAATTGGGTAGGCGGTTTTTTTATAGTTATTTAGTTTGGTATTAGTTGAATAAATTATTGATTTTGTGAGGCCAATTTCCTAATAACTCAATAACAATTGCTGATGTATTTCAAGACTGCAGCTATTTGATTTTTCTTAAGTTTTGACATTTCTTTGAGAATGAGTTGAATTCAAGAACAACGGAAATTTTGTATAAGGAGCTTCCTATGTCGGGCCACTCCAAATGGAGTACTATTAAGCGTAAAAAAGGGGCAATTGATGCCAAGCGCGGAAAAATATTTACAAAGATTATTCGCGAGATAACGGTAGCCGCTCGCGATGGTGGTGGAGATGAAAATGCCAACGTGCGGCTGCGCTCGGCCATTCAAAATGCCAAAGCAGCTAATATGCCGCTAACGACAATTGAACGAGCCGTCAAGCGGGGTACGGGTGAAGAAGAAGGGGCTGTATATGAAGAGGGTCTCTATGAGGGGTATGGGCCAGGGGGAGTCGCCGTTATTGTGGAGACTTTGACGGACAATAGAAATCGGACGGTCTCAGAAGTCCGGCACGTCTTCACCAAAAATAATGGCAACTTGGGAGAAAGCGGTTCGGTGGCTTGGATGTTCGAACAGAAGGGTGTACTGGAAGTCGCCAAAGAAAAAATTGGCGAAGACGATCTGATGATGGCTGTTATGGACGCTGGTGCTGAGGATATTCAAGACGGCGATGACATTCATGAAGTAGTTTCGCCGGTGGCCGACTTTGAATCGGTCAAGAAAGCGCTGGAAGAAGGTGGGATAGCGTTTGGTCAAGCTTCGCTTGCATGGATACCGAAAAGTGAAAATTTACTTGAAGTGCAGGAAGACCAGGCAGAGAAGATCATACGTCTTTTGGAAGCGCTCGAGGATTTAGACGACGTGCAGAAGGTGTATTCCAATTTTGACCTTCAAGAAGATGCTCTACAGCAGTTGATGGCACAGGGCTAATTATATTGTTTCGCCGAGAAGCCGAGCCCGTGCTTTGATAGTTATTGGTATTGATCCCAGTAGTACTAGTACGGGATATGGTGTCATAGAGTACGGTAAACGCCAGTGTCGTTATATCGACTGCGGATGTATTCGTCCAAAGTCGGGAATGGCCTTTGAGGATCGTCTTGTCTATATCTACGATCGCCTTCGAGAACTGTTAAATGAGTTTACTCCCGTAGAAGCGGCAATAGAAAGCACGTTCTTTGGTAAAGATGCCGATGCTGCGGCCAAACTTGGTCAAGCGCGCGGCGTTTTGTTACTGGCGCTTCGGCAATCGGATTTGCCAATCGCACACTACACCCCTGCCTCGGTCAAAAAGTCTATTGCCGGCAATGGAAGAGCGACCAAAGAGCGAGTGCAGTTTATGGTTTCTCGCCTATTGGGGCTCAGCGAACTACCCAAACCATTAGATGCATCTGATGCATTGGCGATTGCTCTATGTCATTTACGTCGTCCTGAAATATCTTTGCTGGGAACGCAAAAACAGCGTCGTCCGGAAATTGAGGCGCTGCTTAAGCGGGTAGTCCGTCGCTAAACCACTATAGGTTGGCCATGAATATGATTTCTTATGTGCGTGGAAAATTAGCTTATAAAGTACCAATGCAGGCTGTGGTCGATGTAGCTGGTGTGGGGTATGGTGTTTCAATCTCGTTAGTCACCTACGATCAATTGCCTGCGCTCGGAGAAGATGTGCGTCTCTTTACGCATATGCATGTGCGAGAAGACCGCATGGAGTTATTCGCCTTTAGCGAAGAGAACGAGCGCGAGGTGTTTGAGATGTTAATCGGTGTGTCTGGGATTGGGCCGAGCCTTGCCCTGACGATCTTGTCGGGTATGTCGCTGCGTGACCTGCAAGAGGCCATCGCTCATGAGCGAGTAAGCGAATTGACTAGCATAAAGGGAATCGGTAAACGCACGGCCGAACGTTTGGTTCTCGATCTCCGCGACAAAGTCGTTGTCGGGGCATCCACTGCAGATGGAGATAAACCTGCAGACGCTTCAGGATCTGTAAATAGCGAAGAGGCTGCTATGGCGCTAATGGCTCTTGGCATGTCGCCGTCTGAAGCGCGTCAGGCCGTGCGCAAAGCGGTGGAAAGAAACGGCGCCGATTTGACGGTGCAACAGCTGATTAAATTTGCTCTCAAGGAGCGCTAGTAGCGCGCGTATATAAGATATGGTGGAACGATCCATAGATCCCGGAGCAGACGACGACGACCGGGATTTTGACACAACTCTGCGGCCAACTTCTCTAAAGGAGATGTTGGGACAGGAAAAGACCAAAAAGCAGCTGCGCATAGCGATTGAGGCAGCCAAGCAGCGCGACGAGGCTATGGATCACGTGTTGCTGCACGGTCCACCGGGTCTTGGCAAAACAACGCTTGCCCATGTTGTGGCGCGTGAACTCGATGTAGATATCCACGAGACGTCGGGGCCGCTACTGGACCGTCCGACCGACTTGGCGGGTATTCTGACTGCGCTCGGTCCCAGAGATGTACTGTTTATCGATGAGGTTCACCGCGTAAATCGCATCGTTGAAGAATACCTGTATTCGGCTATGGAGGACTTCAAGATCGATATCATGATCGATCAGGGACCGGCCGCACGCTCGGTTAGCGTGCCGCTCGAGCCGTTCACACTTATTGGTGCGACTACGCGACAGGGCCTGCTTACCTCTCCTATGCGTGCGCGTTTTGGGATATCGGCTCATTTGGATTATTACGCAGTGGAAGAGTTGGCACAGATTGTTAGTCGCGATGCTAGACTGCTGGGATTTGCCCTCGAAGAAGAAGGTGCATTAGAAGTAGCTCGCCGTTCGCGAGGAACTGCGCGTATTGCCAAGCGCTGGCTGCGTCGCGCGCGTGACTATGCACAGGTAGAGGGTACGGGTATTGTCGACGCGACCGTGGTCGAAGATGCGTTGAGCGTGCACAACGTCGATGAGGCTGGACTCGATGAAATGGACTTGAACCTTTTACGGGCAATTATTGAGAAATTCAACGGAGGGCCCGTGGGGTTGAGTAATCTATCAGCCGTTGTTGGCGAAGAGGAAGAAACGCTGGAAGAAGTCGTTGAGCCATATCTCATAAAAGAGGGTTTTGTAAAGCGAACCCCACGAGGCCGTGTCGTGATGCCGCGTGCATATGAACACCTTGGTTTGCAAATGCCTACGCCGGCGGAAAATTCTCAGCTAGGTCTGCTATGATATTAACAATAGATACTGCTACATCGGTTGGCAGTGTGGCGTTAGTAGATCGTTCGCAGGTTATTGTTAGTCGCTACTTTGACCTTGGTCTACAGCACACCCAGCGGTTGTTTGTAGAGATTGAGCAGATATGTCAGTTGGCTAACTGTCCCATCGTAAATCTAACTGCTGTGGCGGTTACAGTGGGACCGGGGTCTTTTACCGGCGTGCGTATTGGGCTAGCTGCGGCTAAGGGGCTGTGCCTCGTTGATGATAAGCCGCTGGTGGTGTTGTCGACATTAGAAACACTGGCGATGCGTTTGCCCTATGCGGCTGATCCCGTTTGCGCACTGATTGATGCACGCAAAGAGCAGGTATATGCGGGGTTATACGGTATGCAGACGGGATGGCCCGTTGAACTCGAAGCGGTGCGTGCGATTGAGCCTGATGCGTTAATCGCAGAGCGCGCGGGACAGGACACCATTTATATCGGTGATGGAGCCGATGCATATAGCGAGTTGATTGATGCGTCTCCGGGTGCTCGTCGTGCCCCGTTTCACGTCGCTCGTCCGCATGCGGCGGCGGCAGGTGCACTGGCATGGAATAAGTTCGATCGGGGCGAATGCGCGGATTTAGCTACGGTTGAACCGGATTATTTGCGTGCTCCAGACGCCAAAGTTAGCACAAAAAACCTGGGTGTTTAAACGGCGTTGCAGGTATCCGATATCAGAATTGAATTCGTGCACATCCGTCCTGGTGACTTGGAAGCTGTATGTCGTATAGATAGTGCTACGTTTCCCTCACCTTGGCCGGTAGAGTATTTTCGCGATGCGCTGGCCGATAATCGCGTATTGTGCATGGGGATTGTCGTTCAAGAACAGCTGGTGGCCTATGCACTGGGTTTTATTGAGGGGGCGTGTTTCCATTTGTCCAGCATGGCGGTAGCACCGCCTCATCGCCGTCACGGTATGGGGGAAAAATTGCTGCGATACGTATTAAACCAAGCATTTCAGCGCGGCTGTGTGCGGTCTCGTCTCGAAGTGCGGGAGGGGAATGTTGCGGCTCAGTCGCTATACCAGAAAATCGGGTTCGTCCAGCGGAACTCGATGGCCAACTATTACGAGGGACCGCGTGAGGACGGCCTTGAAATGGAACTGGATCTGGCGTAGAATTATTGTCAACATTGTCTTAATTTATTATGCTCTTCGGGGCGAATTAGACGCGTATCAAATACTAACGGAAGCGGGAGAGGCGCAATGGCCGAGGTCATTCTCAAAAACGTGCGCAAAGTGTACGATAAAGATGTCGTAGCGGTAGATGACGCGAATATCGAGATCAAAGACAAAGAATTCGTCGTCCTCGTAGGACCTTCGGGCTGCGGTAAGTCTACTACGCTGCGTATGATCGCCGGTCTAGAAGAAATTAGCGGCGGTGAAATATATATCGACGGCACGTTAGTCAACGACATACCACCGAAAGATCGCGATATTGCGATGGTGTTTCAGAACTATGCGCTCTACCCGCATATGACCGTGTATCAAAACATGGCCTTTGGGCTTAAGCTGAGAAAGTATCCCAAAGACGAGATTGATGCACGCGTTCAAGAGGCGGCAGATATCCTCGGCATTCAGGATCTACTCGAGCGCAAACCCAAGGCACTTTCTGGTGGACAGCGCCAGCGCGTGGCCGTCGGGCGTGCGATAGTCCGCAAGCCTAAGGTCTTCCTCTTTGATGAGCCACTTTCTAACCTAGATGCAAAACTACGCGTTCAGATGCGAGCAGAGATTAGCAAACTGCATACGCGCCTTGAGGCGACGATGATCTATGTTACGCACGATCAGACCGAGGCTATGACTATGGGAGATCGCATCGTCGTTATGAAGGACGGAAGAATTCAGCAGACCGATGCGCCGCTCAGTCTATATAACAACCCTGTCAATCAGTTTGTCGCTGGTTTTATCGGTAGTCCTTCGATGAACTTCATCAACGGCCAGTTGGTTGCTGAGGGTGACGGACTCGTATTTGACGAGGGAAATCTGAAGATCGCCCTTCCGGCCAGCTATAACGACGCATTGAATGGGCATAAGGGACAAGAAGTTGTTATGGGAATTCGCCCCGAAGATATTCACGATCCTGAAACGATGGCCCGGGATGTGCAAACCGTTGATATCGAGGCCAATGTAGAGGTCGTCGAACCGATGGGCAACGAGGTGTTCCTCAATCTGACAACCGGTGCATCTAGTTTTGTTGCTCGTATCGATCCGCGCCACATGCCCGAGGTCGGACAGAACGTCAAGCTGGCTTTAGAAGTCGATAAGGCGCACTTCTTCGATATAACCAACGAGAACAGTCTGATTTAAGCGGTTCCAACCTGCCAAGGGGCAGCACTACAAACTGGAAAGGGCGAGCTCTTTGGCGTTTGAATCAGTCGTCGGTCAAGAACGTGCCCAGACGATTGCTGAGGCATGGTTGCGATCTGGGCGCATTCCCCACGCCATTCTGCTGTGTGGGCCAGAAGGCACGGGTAAGCGCCGCTTTGCTCTCGCCTTTGCACGGGCAGCGCTCTGTCGCGAATCAGCCGATGCAGCTTGCGGTTCGTGCTCGTCGTGCCGCAGAGTCGACGGCCATATTCATCCCGATCTCCATTTTTTGCTCCCCCTAGAATCCAAGCGCGGTCGCAAGAGCTCTGACCCTGAAGCAGTGCGCTCTGCAGTACGCGACTATCTGGACGGGGGCACGCTGGGTGGTCAAAACAATATTCCCATAGAACAGCTTCGTCAGATGCAACGAGATATGAGTTATGCGTCGAGCGAGGGGGGGCGCAAGATCGCCGTGATATGTGCCGCTGATCGGATGCATCCAGCTGGTGCAAATTCGCTGCTAAAAATCTTGGAAGAACCGTCTCCTGAAACGCTCTTTATTCTCGTTTCCTCGGTTCCCGAGCGCATACTGCCTACCGTTCTCTCGCGCTGCCAGCGTTTGGTGATGCAGCCACTAAGCGCACAGACGCTACGTGCTCAGCTGCAGGCGATGAATATCGCGGGTCCAGCACTGGAATTGGGCGTGCGGTTAGGAGGTGGAAGCATCGAGCGTGCGCGCCAGGTCGCTATGGGGGAGTGGGATGAACTGCGAGACCAGGTTGAAAATTTTATTTCGGCTGGCTTAGGTCGCCGCGATGAAGTGTATTGGGATATCGTCGAAGAACTGTCAGGTGATCGCGCTGCACAGGAGCAGTTTTTGCTCGTCAGTGCGCTCTATTTACGCGATTTCTTCCTTCTTCATCACGAGTTGGATCGCTGTGAAACGATGGTTGACCGACGAGCCTATTTTGAACAATTCGCAGGTTGTTTAGATGAATCTCATATTGAACGAGCTATGTTGGAAGTCGATCGTGCTTCCGAAGCATTGAGCCGCAACGCGAGCTTTCAATTGATTTTGAGCGATGTATGGCGCTGCCTGCGCCATGCCGGACGCGCGGCGTGATATGATAGATCCCAAGAGCACACATCGAGCGCGCAAGCGCTTCGGACAGCACTTTTTGGTTGATCGTGGCGCGATTGACCAAATCGTTTCGTTTGTCCAACCGCGACCGGGCGATGTGGCGATTGAAGTCGGTCCGGGTCGAGGTGCACTTACGCGTGGGCTGGTCGCCAGGCTGGGAAAACTCGTCGCCGTGGAGATCGATCGCGATTTGGCGGCGATGCTGCGCGAAGAGTTTGCCGCCGATGCGTTGGAACTGATCGAAGCAGATATCTTGCGGGTTAATTGGGGAGAATCGCTGCTTGAAGAGAGAGGGCAAAAGCTCTTTGTTATCGGCAATTTGCCCTATAACATAACGGCTCCGTTTCTCTTTAAGGCGCTCGATCAAATAGAGCACCTGCGCACTGCCGTTCTCATGTTGCAGCGCGAGGTGGCTCGGAGGTTGGTGGCGCGTCCCGGCAGCAAAGAGTATGGGCAGATTACGGTGCTGTTGGCCATGCGCGCTGAAATCTCCCTGCTACTAGACGTAAATAGACGATCCTTTCGCCCAGTTCCCGGCGTGGATTCCTCCGTAATCCAAATAGATTTCTCTGAGACCCCTCGTTTTGCGGTAGCGGATGAAAGGCGTTTTGCCACGCTCGTGCGCACTGCGTTTAGCCAGCGCAGAAAAATGCTGAGGAACTCATTGCGCGGTCTGGCCGCGGCCGATGGGCGCGACGTTTTGCCCGATCTAGAGATTGAGTCTGGCATCGACTTGGCGCGCCGACCAGAGGATTTAGAAGTCGAGGAATTTGCCCGTCTGAGTGACGTCCTTTCCGCGCTGCGAAGTGAATCTGCATAATGCGGTGTCCGGCTCTGTTCCTGATGCTTTTTGCTCTAGTCACACTGGGCGAGGCGCAGCAAAAATACAGTTTGAACTTCAGTCGGTCGAGCACGCGGACCCAGTGGAGTCACCGGTTACCTAGCTGGCAGTATCGAGTGCCCGTCCGCTTAGCAGCCACCGGTGATTCAACGTCTCAGCTCAGTATCTCGACTTCGGCTAGTTTGCGTTTTACGTTGGATAACCGCAACGATCGCAAAACGTGGCAAGATAATGCTTCGCTTGGATCTACGGTGAACTATCCAATTTTAGGCCCCAAAGCGACTATTGGTATTGGTGCCAATATGTCGCTGCGTAGTTCCACGCTACAAAAGCAGAAACTCCGCGATCAAACCTTCAATTTTCGCTTTCAGTACAAACCTATTGATGAGGGACGATTTGACGATCTAACCGTTAACGTAACGCCGGGTCTCATTACGAAAACACGCGATAGTCGCGCTAATTTGGACAGTACGATTGAAGAAACGGGCGTGCAGTACAATGCCTCGCTGCGCGTATCCCCAGACATAAAAATAGCCGGTAAGAAGCTGGGCAACTCGCTCTCGTTCAGCAAGCGAGACAACACGCTTAAGAACAACAAAGATCGCAGTGAGAGCTTCAGTAGCAATATGAGCTATACGCTGCCAGGTGGTGTGCGCACGAGCCTCTCTTTTTCCGAATCTCGCTCGGAAGTTGGTATCACGCGATCGGTCGTAGATGAAAACGAACTGGACGGTGTCGTGCAGCGCGATACGAGTATCGCCGCAGAGATTTCGCAAAGCCGCAACTCTAGCTTTTCATCGAATATCGACTTTGATGTGGGCCGCTTTAAGCTGAGAAGTAATGCGTCCTATGGGCAGAATCGGCGCACGAATACAGCCAGCGCAGATCAAGATCCGGGCAATCGCTATTTCGGCACGGATCGGCAGAGTCAAAATTGGAACTGGCAGTCGGAAGTCTCGGGGAAGTTAGTCGAATCCCTGCTGCTTAGTTCAAAAGTCCGTTTTGAATCGAGCGACCAGCAGAACATCGCTGTGCGCGTTATGGATGTGAGCCGCTGTGCGAGCCATTTTGTTACTACGCCTGACGGCACGTGTCGCGACCCTAGCTCTGACTTGCAAAACGGCCGTCTCTTTCTCAATACGTCGCTCACGTGGACGCTGACGGAAAAACACTCCATAAAGCTGTCCACGTGGTCGGATATAAAACGCGCGGAAAATCCGGGTGCACCGGAGCAGAATCGCGATACCTATAGTAATAGCTTTACCATGCGCTACGATGGTTCGCTGGCCGATGATGCGCGCATCAACATAGAG
Organism: Gemmatimonadota bacterium; assembly: GCA_038119905.1. Lineage (GTDB taxonomy): Bacteria > Latescibacterota > UBA2968 > UBA8231 > UBA8231. Next base: position 8,918 of record JAYOKQ010000043.1, read on the forward strand.
GTGAGGAACTCTTTTTTACATCGAATCAACATGGCTGCGACCCGTTCTGGGGATAACTCGCGCAACCGCGATATCGTGTTGGATGTCGGTAGCAGCTACCAGCGTTTGGGCATAAGCGTTTCTCACAATTTTAGCATATCGGCCAAGCGCACCATTTTCGATTTTGACCGCCAGCTCAACCGTAGCACGATATCGCGTAAGAGCAATATCAGGCGCGGTTGGAGCATGAATCATACGGCCAACCGCAAGCTGTTGGATCATCTGCGTCTAAACGGTCGCTACTCTTACTCGGCCGACGATTTCGGCACGCTCGTCGTAGAGAATGGAGCGCAAATTGTCGAGGAAGACAACAACCGTCATAGCGTGGGACTCGGTCTGTCCTATTCGCCGATTCAGGCGCTTTCGGTAACGACAAACTTCAACTTCTTGTTTGATCGTCGCTGGGACCACGAATACGTAGGTAATGAAGAGCTGCGCGTGCAGGATTTGAAGCGGCGTAACCGCAATCGATCTCTCAGTTTGAGCGTCAACTACACGCCTAAAGACAATCCAAACCAGCTGACAATGCGGGCCAGTCGTTCGCGCCAGCGCAGCGGTACATTCGATACGTTTAACGTTACTTATTCACGGACTTTATAGTACATTATACCGCTCGTATGGCGTGATGAGCACGCCTGTAAAGGAGACATTTATCTATGCCCCCCATGCCTAAATCTGAGAAAATTTGGTATAACGGAGAGTTGCTCGACTGGGATGCGGCCCATGTGCATGTGCTTTCTCATGTCGTTCATTATGGTTCGAGCGTTTTTGAAGGTATTCGCTGCTACAATACGGAAAAAGGCCCCGCTGTGTTCCGCCTGCAGGAGCACGTAGATCGGCTCTTTGATTCGGCTAAGATATACCGGATGGAGATTCCCTACAGCCGCGAGGAAGTCTGTGAGGCGATCCTCGAAACGATACGCGTCAACAAGTTGAACGCGTGCTATATCCGCCCCGTTGTATTTCGCGGCTATGGCTCGCTCGGCGTCGATCCGACGACCTGTCCGGTCGAAACGGTAATTGCGGTTTGGGAGTGGGGGCAATATCTGGGTGAAGAGGCCTTGAAAAAAGGCGTATCGGTTTGCACCTCTTCGTGGAATCGCGTCGCTCCGAATACGCTGCCCTTCTTAGCCAAAGCCGGCGGAAATTATCTCAACTCGCAGCTCGTGCGCATGGAGGCCAACGCGAACGGCTATGACGAAGGTATTGTGTTGGGTACCGATGGGTTGGTCAGCGAGGGTAGCGGGGAGAATATTTTCGTAGTGCGCGGCGACGTCGTCTATACGCCCTCTTCACACTATGCGATTCTGTCCGGCATTACCCGCGACACGGCGATTGCGCTGGCGCGCGATGCCGGCATACGCGTGGAAGAGCGTGGAATACCGCGCGAACTGCTCTACATCGCCGACGAGGTATTTTTCACTGGGACCGCTGCGGAAATAACGCCGATTCGCCAAATCGATAAGATTCAGATTGGCGCGGGTGAACGAGGTCCCGTGACGGAAAAACTCCAGGGGCTGTTTTTTGACATCTTGCACGCCAAAGTCGAAGATCGTCATAACTGGTTGAGCTTTGTCTAATCGCTATACCGAGGAGGATTGATATGCACTTCGCCAGAAATATGTGGGTGATACTCGCTTTGGCCGTTACACAGGCCCATGCTGCAGAGGATTCTGCTTGGGAAGCGGTGCAGAATATACTCATGAGTACGCAGGACATCGTCGTGCTCGATGGGACGAAAAAGGCTCCGTTGCGCTATGCTGGCGAAGACAATCAGCAGTACGGTGACTGGATGGTGCAGCATATGCTTGCTGATCCGCAGAGCCTAAACCCGTATACCTCTAGTGATGCGGGGGCATCTGCCGTGTTGACCCATATCTTCGATTCGCTGCTCTACTCTGATAACGAGCCGCCGTATCAACTCAAGGGCAAGGTGGCAAAGAGTTATCCACTCATTTCTGAGGACAAGCTGTCCTACACCTTCGAACTCCGCGACGGCATATCTTTTTCCGATGGTCGACCGCTGACGGCTGAAGACGTGCTGTTTAGCATGAAAGTCATACAGAATCCGCGCGTATTGGCTCCGCATTTACGCAACTACTACTCGGCTGTTAGAGAGGTCGTTGTGGAGGAGGGGCAAAAAGTCACGTTCGTCTGCGCGGAGCCCTATTTTCGCAACGACGTGTCGCTGGGTTTTTTTGAAATCTTGCCCAAGCATTTCTATGATCCGGAAGGGCTGCTCGATCCCGTCCCCATCGCCTCGCTCATCGACGGTTCGTGGGAAACGGGGCCATACAAAGAGCGCATTGAACGTTTTGCCGACCAATTCAACCAAGATTTTAACCGCAATGTAATGGGGTCGGGGCCGTATAGAGTTGACGACGTCGAACGAGATGTTGTGACGCAGCAAAAGGTCGTGCTCACGCGCAATGCCGACTATTGGGGAGCGGGTTATGATGATCTACCGGCATCGGGCTACGTCGACAAGATGGTTTTCAAAATCATCAACAATACCGATGCGGCGTTTATTGAACTGACCAACGGCAATCTCGATTATCACTCGCTGCGTCCGCTCGAGTTCAAAGAGAAAAGCTGGTCAGACGACTTCAATGAGCGTTTTCTCAAGGGTGTCGAATATTCGGGTGGCTACACCTACATTGGCTGGAATAACGCGCATCCCATTTTTGCGGATCGTCGCGTGCGTCAGGCTATGACGCATTTGACCGATCGCCAGAGCATGGTGGAGAACTTGCTTTTCGGCCTGGCCGAAACCGTTGAGGGGCCTATCAGCAAGTTTCGTCCCGAATACAACCACGACCTCGAGCCCTACGGTTACGACTACGAGCGCGCACTCGATCTGCTGGACGAAGCGGGATGGGGTGATGCCGATGACGACGGTATCCTCGATAAGGAAATCGATGGCGAAATAGTAGACTTTCGCTTCGAACTGCTTATTAATTCAGGTAATCAGATTCGCAAGGACATCGCACTTACGCTGCAGAGCGAATTAGCTGATATCGGTATAGACTGCCAGGTGCGCGAACTCGACTGGTCCATCTTTTTACAGCGCGTTAAGAGCAAAGACTTTGCTGCGATGATCTTAGGATGGAGTAGCGGGGTTAAATTCGCTCCCGATAACTATCAGATTTGGCACTCATCGCAGGCCGAGGCACAGGGTTCAAACGCCATTAGCTTTATACACGCCGAGGCGGACAGTTTGCTGGAGGCATACCGGCGCGAGTTTGATATGGAAAAACGCATTGCGCTATACAAGCGCTTTCAAGAAATAGTCTACGAAGAGCAGCCCTACACCTTTCTGTGGAAGTCGCGCGTAGCTCGGGCCTATAGCCGCCGTTTTGCCGGAGTCAACTGGTACCCGGTTGGAGCGGATATAACCGAATGGTGGGTCGATCAGGACGATCAAGTCTATCGCTAATCGCGCGATGGCGAAAAACGCTGGCGCAGCGGATGCTGCCGTTTGTTGGACCGTGCATCCGCTGCGCCAAGAAAGACTGAGTAAGTCGTTGCTCCTAGTCGCCATCGTCGGAGGCGTTAGCTATTCTGTTGCGCTTAGTTTCGGCCACGCAGGCTATGGTCTATTGTCTCTGTGTATACTCGTCTTTTCGCTTGCGCATTACTTCTTTCCCGCTCGCTACAAAATCGATCCACTCGGTATCTCGCGCACGCTGCTGGCGCGTGAGTTGACGCGTCCATGGTCTGACTTTCGTCGAGTCGATGCCCGTGGAAACGGCCTTTTTCTAAGTCCATTTTCCAAGCCGACTCGACTCGACTCTTTTCGCGGTATATTCCTACCGTTTCACAAAAACGGCGAGCAGGTAGTATATTACGTCCAACAATATGTCGATCTTAGAGCAGATTAAAGGACATTGGCGCCATGCTTTTGCCATGCCGAACACCGGTGCAACGTGGGACGCGGCTGATCGAGCACTCGTCGACAAACTTGCTGCATATATCGTGCGGCGCGGCTTAAGCGCCCCCGCTATGATGGTGCTCGAGTCGAGTCGGCCGATCAATTTCATCGGTAGTCAGATCCTCGCATTCCTCGAACCATTTGCCACGCTCGTATTTTCGCGCAGTGAATATGAACGCTTTGTACGGTTGTTAGAGCGGCGAGAATGCATTGATCGACTTATGGATGCCGTAGCTAAATTGGAAAGTGGAACGGACGAGCATGGGTAAAATTGACGTAGTCATCGCAACAGACTGCGGAAGTACGACGACAAAAGCCATTCTCATAGAAAAGAGCGAGAACGGCTATCGTCAGACCTTTCGCGGCGAGGCGCCCACGACGGTCGAGGCGCCCTTTGAAGACGTAACCCGTGGGGTGCTCAATGCCATACAGGAAGTAGAAGAGCTATCCGGTCGACAGATTCTCGACGGTGAGCACATCATTACGCCAGCCGACGGCCAGCGCGGTGTGGATATATACATATCCACTAGCAGTGCCGGGGGTGGGCTGCAAATGGTTGTCTCGGGCGTGGTCAAATCGATGACGGGTGAGAGCGCGCAGCGCTGCGCGCTGGGTGCCGGTGCCATTGTGATGGATATCTTGGCGTCGAACGATGGTCGTTTGCCGCATGAAAAAATTGAGCGCATACGCCAACTACGTCCCGATATGGTGCTACTGGCTGGAGGGACAGATGGCGGCACTGTCAGCCACGTTGTCGAGTTGGCCGAATACATAAGTGCGGCAGATCCTAAACCGCGCTTTGGCAGCGGTTTTAAGCTGCCAGTTATTTACGGCGGCAATGTCCAAGCGCGTGGCGAGGTCGAAGCCGTACTCGGAGAAAAGACGGCGCTTACGCTTACAGAAAATATCCGTCCAATTTTAGAGAGTGAAAACTTGGGGCCTGCGCGCCAGGTTATTCACGATCTGTTTCTCGAACACGTAATGGCCCAAGCCCCCGGCTATCGCAAACTGATGGAATGGACCGGTGCGCCGATCATGCCCACGCCTGGGGCCGTTGGGCAGATCATGCAGACGATCGCACGTCAGTTGGATATCAATGTGGTCGGCGTGGATATTGGCGGTGCGACAACGGATATGTTTAGCGTATTCTCCGAGGTGTTTAACCGCACGGTGAGTGCCAATTTAGGAATGTCGTACAGCATATCCAATGTCTTGGCCGAGGCAGGTTTGGACAATATTCTGCGCTGGGTGCCATTCGAAATAGAAGAAGCAGATTTGCGTGACCGAATAAAAAATAAAATGATCCGCCCCACGACAATTCCTCAGCTACTAGAGGAGCTTCAGGTGGAACAGGCTATTGCGCGCGAAGCGCTGCGACTGGCCTTTGTGCAGCATCGCGAACTGGCTGTGGGTCTCAAAGGCGTGCAGACGGAGCGCACGCTGTCGGATGTATTTGATCAGAACGAAGAGAGCGACAGCTTGGTCCAGATGATGGATCTAGATTTGCTCGTAGGCAGTGGTGGTGTGCTGTCTCATGCGCCGGGTCGCGCCCAATCGGCGGCCATGTTAATCGACGCTTTTCAGCCTGAGGGCATAACGCGACTCGCAGTGGATAGCATTTTTATGATGCCACATTTGGGCGTGCTATCGACTGTCAACGAGCGCGCGGCTACGGAAGTGTTTGAGCGCGACTGTCTTATCTATCTCGGCACCTGCGTCGCGCCCAAGGGAACAGGCCGTCTCGGTGAACCCTGTATGAACTATGCGCTGGACTTACCCAGCGGGCGTCAAGAAGGGGTCCTCCACGTTGGCGAGTTAAATCTGTTCTCGCTGGACATTGACGAGGAAGCCGAGATTGAGATGGCACCGATGCGCGGTTGGGATGTTGGAGGGGGGCCTGGACAGCAGGTAACGAGCACGGTGCGCGGAGGGGTGGTCGGTCTCGTTATTGACGGTCGTGGGCGTCCCATCCAGATTGCAGAGGAGCAAGACGAACGCTTGGAGCAAATTACCGCCTGGCAGCGCACGATGAACCTCTACGGCGGAGATCGATAATGGCCCACGCATATACGCCCGGCCTGCGCGTCACACCCTATGCCGTGGTGCGCAAAGACAGAAGGCTCCCCTTGCAGGGAAATGTCGTAGCGGCCGTAGGAGATATCGTTGGTCGCGATCAGGTGGTGGCGCGCACGGACTTACCAGGTGATGTCGTCGCACTCAATCTGGTCAACCGGCTCGGCTGTTCGCCGGCAGAAGTGCCCAGATACATGCTGCACAAGGAGGGCGATGTCGTGCAGGAGGGAACACCGCTCGCCGAGACGCAGCCGTTCATAAAGTGGTTCAAAAGCACGGTCAACGCTCCGGCTACGGGGGTCGTAGAGAGCATCTCTTCTGTGACGGGGCAGGTCATATTGCGCAAAGAGCCACGTCCCGTAGAGGTGCTGGCGTACGTCGATGGACAGATCGTCGAAGTTTTTGAGGGTGAAGGCGTTTCCGTCGAGACGCGAGGTGCCTACATACAGGGCATATTCGGCGTCGGTGGTGAGTGTTGGGGGCCGCTACATGTGGCTGTGGATGCCCCCGACCAATTGCTCACGTCGCTGGGCGAGGAGTGCGCCGGTAAGATTGTCATAGTCGGTAGTCTGATTACACAGGCCATTATCGACAGAGCGCGTCAGGTAGGCGCGATTGGGTTGGTCGGTGGAGGATTGCGCGACCAAGATTTGCGCGATCTGTTGGGCTATGACTTGGGCGTGGCTATAACCGGAGACGAAGATATCGGTCTGACGGTGATCGTCACGGAAGGATTTGGCGAGATCGCCATTGCGCGCAAGACGTTTGATATTCTAAAAGACAGCGAAGGCAAGGAAACGTCCATATCGGGCGCCACCCAGATCAGAGCAGGTGTCTTACGGCCGGAAATTATTGTTCCCGAGAAAGCCGATGTATCCAATCGTTCCGAAGCACGCGGCGAGGGTGAACATGGCATGGACATAGGCGACCTGTTGCGCGTTATCCGCGTGCCGTATTTCGGACGCATTGGCCGCGTAAGCGCACTGCCTACCGAACTACAAGAGGTCGAGTCGGGCGCGCGCGTGCGCGTGTTGGAAGTCGAATTTGAAAATGGCGAACGAGCCGTCGTGCCGCGTGCGAATATCGAGATGATTGAGGAATGAGGTATTCAATGGTAAACAGGGCACTGCTGTGGTTCGCCGCGTGTATTTTCGCCGCGGCTGCAGAGAGCGAAGGTGCCGCAGAGGCCACCCTGCCCCTTCTCAAAGGCGTTGAGGTCTTTGACACGCCTAGCGATGCAGGAGGCAGTATAACGCTGACCTGGCCACGCCTGGATTCGCTGCCAGTTGGATCGACGTATCAGGTACATATAGCTGATATGCGCGAGGGACCCTATCAACTAGCGGCAACCTTTGCCAGCGATGGCAATCTGCAGTCGGAAGAGCCCAAGACATTTGGCTATGGAGCAGCGACAAAGGACGCTCACTTTGTCCATATATCAGAGTATACAGGCGAAGAAGGTGTGGTGGCGTTAGAAAACGGCAAGCCCTACTACGTGCGCTTGGAACTACACAACGGTCCCGTTTCTACGCGCACGGCCGTGCTGATGGCTTCAGCCGAGGGCAATTACTTTAACTGGTCGAAGCTGAATAATATCATCCTGGGCATCCTGCTGTCGATGCTCATCCTTGGCTACATAGGTCTGGCGCGGCGTCGCGCGCTGTATATCCGACGCATCGGCGGTTTAGAAGCGCTGGATGAGGCACTCGGTCGAGCGACGGAAATGGGCAAGCCTGTGCTGTTTATACACGGTCTGCGCGATATGAGCCAGATATCGACGATCGCAGCGGTGAATATCTTGGGGCGCGTGGCTCGCCGCACGGCCGAATACGATACGGCCCTGCGCGTGGTGGCCCCGGATCCCGTCGTTATGTCGGTTAGCCAAGAGACGGTCCAGGCCTCGTACTTTGAAGCCGGGCGACCGGATGCGTTCAACCCGGATCACGTTTTTGTCGCCGGCACCGAACAGTTCAGCTATGCGGCGGCTACCGAAGGTATTATGGTACGCGAGCGTCCGGCGGCTCACATTATGATGGGCTACTTCTACGCCGAGTCCCTGCTCTTGGCCGAAACGGGATCGACAACCGGCGCAATTCAGATCGCTGGTACCGATGCCTTTACGCAGCTGCCGTTTTTTGTTACGACCTGCGACTATACCCTGCTGGGTGAAGAGTTGTATGCGGCTAGCGCCTACCTGTCGCGCGAACCAAAGCTGTTGGGCAGCTTAAAGGGGCAGGACGCTGGGAAAGCGATCTTGATTGCTGCTATCGTGTTAGGGGCTGCACTTGCCACGCTAGATATTCCGATTCTCACCCACTTATTCACACCACACTGAGGAGCGCGCGATGATCTTTCTTAGCCGTGTGCTGCCCGTTATCGTTGCCCTGTGTTTTGGCCTGTTAGGCATCGGCATCTATTACGTTCCGCACGCTGCCGCTCAAAACCTGGAGCGCGAACTGGCTCTGTGGCTGCGCATCGTCTTTGCTTTTTCCTACCTGCTGGGCTTGTACAGTTTGCTCAATTTGCACTGGCAGCGGATCCGGCAGCGCGGAGAGGGATGGGGATATAGCGCTATTGTGTACGTGGGATTTGGCCTGATGATGCTATTTGTTATTTACAACGATGGTCAGGGCCCTTTTGCGCCACAGGCAGAAGGAACGGCTGCTGAGAACGGCTATCAGTGGTTGTTCGAATATGTGCAGGTTGCCTGCTCGTCTACAATGTTTTCCATTCTAGCTTTTTTTATTGCATCGGCAGCCTATCGCACTTTCCGTGCTCGCACGCCCGAAGCGGCCCTGTTGCTGGTTGCCGCCATTGTGGTGATGCTGGGGCGGGTGCCCATCGGTGCCTACATCTCCGACTACGTGCCCGCAGCGGCCGACTGGCTGCTCAATGTACCGAATCTCGCGGCTAAAAGAGGCATCTTACTCGGGGTTTCCCTAGGAGCCATTGCAACATCGCTGCGCATCATTTTTGGCATTGAGCGCTCGTATCTGGGAGGCGGTGAAGAATGATACAGTGGCTGATGAATATTGATCGACGGATCATCTTCGTATTTGTTTTTCTGGGGGTAGCATTGCCGCTACTAGCCAACGTGTATCTGCCGATCAAGCCGACCCGAGATGTGATTGCCGTGTACGATCAGTTGGAAAAGGTCGCCGAGGAAGACGGTGTAGTACTGCTCAGCTTTTCGTATGGCGCGAGTACCGCCCCAGAAATGCAGCCGATGGCGCGCGCGCTGCTGCGTCACTGCTTTAGCCGCAACATAAAGATCGTAGCTATTTGTCTTTGGCCAGAGGCGCCCGGCCTAGCGCAGCAGGCACTCGAGGAAATTGGCAACGAATTCGGCAAGACCTACGGAGTAGATTACGCATTTTTGGGGTATAAACCGGGAAACTTTAGCGTCGTACTCAATATGGGACAGGATATTCGCGACGCTTTTCCCCAGGACAACTGGGGGACCCCGCTCGAAGACTTACAGCTGACGCAAGATCTGCGGACGCTGGAGGATTTTGACTTTGTGTTTGATCTGGCGGCTGGAGATTCAATCGAGTTTTGGTGGATTCCCTACGGCCAGGAAAAATACGGTTTTCCTTTTGCCGGAGGTTGCACGGCGGTTATGGCACCCGACTTGTTTCCCTTTTTGCAATCTGGGCAGATGTTGGGCCTGCTAGGTGGACTGGCCGGAGCAGCTGAGTACGAAACGTTGGTGGGACGACAGGATAAAGCGACGGCGGGTATGAGTGCGCAGTCGATGGCGCACTTGATCATCGTCGTATTCATCGTCTTTGGCAATATGGCCTTTTTCCTCTCTCGCCGTCGCTGATGTCGGTATTCGGGAGATTCTAACTTGACGCGTGATACATACGTTTTCATAGGGTTGGTGCTGCTTTTCGCCGCGATAAACGGCGTGCTGTTGGCCAGTGGTACGCTCAAGGCCGATTGGAATGGCTTCGGTATCATCGTCGCCGCTGGGCTGACGCTTGCTCTATACAGTTTCCTCTACAAGGACAACCCGCTGTTCAAGTTTGCTGAAAATATCTTTGTCGGCGTTGCGGCGGCTTATGTATTTGGTCAGTACTGGTATCAGACGATTTACGGAGAAATTTTCGTCCGGCTAAAGGCACTGGGCGGCGAAGACAGCGTCAGCGGCGATTGGTGGCTCTTGGCCCCCACGCTGCTAGGTCTCCTTATGCTCACCCGTTTTTCACGTCGCTTTGGTTGGTTGAGCCGGCTTTCTTTTGCCTTCTTCGTCGGGCTAGGGGCGGGGCTGACCATTCCCCGAACCATCTCTTCGTTTATACTCGCCCAAGTAGAACCGACGCTGCAGCCGCTGAGTTGGACCGTGGATGGTCTCAACCTGCTAATTATTCTCGTCGGCGTAGTGGCAGTCCTCGTGTATTTTTTCTTTTCCGTAGAGCATACGGGGGTCGTTGGAAAAGTGTCGCGCGTTGGTATCTGGTTTCTTATGATCTCGTTCGGTGCTTCATTTGGCTATACTATCATGGCTCGACTGTCCCTGCTGATCGGTCGGGTGAATTTTTTGTTAAACGACTGGCTTGGTATTATGTAACTCGTTGGTAAACAGCCAATTGAGCTCCTGTCCTTGAACGTGGTTAACCCGGTTGAATCGCGCTCAAAGCACTTTTTCTGTTTGAATTTTTAAAAATTTTCACCATGTTCTATTGGATACGGACCATGCTACTGGTGCCGTACTCCGTCTGGGGACTGCGGATAATGGCATAGTTGGGCCCTCAGATTGGGATCACACGAACACAGTTTCTATGTACATATTACACTTACTCCTGTCAGAAAGGAGATTTGCATGATTAAGCTCCAAGGAGTTTTACGCGTCGTGGCCTCGCTTTGCGTGCTACTGGCGTTATCTGCGGTGCCCACCGCCGATGCGGCCAGTGCGGGTAAGATCGTGGGCGTTGTCACTGATGCGAATACGGGAGATCCACTCCCGAATGCCAACGTGCAGTTAGTTGGCGCAGAGATGGGAACAGTTGCTGACGAAGAGGGACGCTTTGTCATCATCAATGTACCCGCTGGCACTTATACACTGCGTGCAACCTACATCGGCTACACCGCACTGCAGATTCAAGAGCTGCGGGTTGCTACCGGCCTGACTTCGGAAGTCGAAGTCGCTCTGTCCACCTCTGATATTCAGGTGGAAGAGGTGATCATCAAGGCTGAGCGTCCCATCATCGATAAGAATGCGACCAACGCGGTGCGCATCATCGGCTCTGAAGATTTGGAAGCACTGCCGACGCGCAGCACGACGGAAGTCGTCGCGCTGCAGCCGGGCGTTATCCTGCAGGACGGTTCGCTACACGTCCGCGGCTCGCGCTCAGACGAAATTGCTTATTACATCGAGGGCACCAGCACGCGCAACCCGGTGACGGGTGGCAGTGCCGCTGAGTTGATTAACGAGGCGATCGAAGAAATTCAGGTGCAGGCCGGTGGTTTTAACGCCGAATACGGTGGCGCTACAGCAGGTGTTGTTACGCGTCAGCTGCGCACCGGTGGTTCCGAGTGGGAGTTTAGCTTGCAGAGTGAACTCGATAACGGTGCCGCCGATTACGAGCAGCGCCTCGGCGCTTATAACTACGGCTACCAGAATTTAGTGTTTACCGCAGGTGGACCCGTAGCCAACAAACTGCGCTTTTTCACCGCCGTTCAGCAGGAAGCGATTGATTCGCCCCCGATCTTCTGGGATGGATTCACGCTGAATAACCTGCAGGATACGGGTGACCGCGGTGGTCGCGTGCACTGGGCCGATCAGGAAACGCCGGATCGCGTTGATACGCTGAACGTGCAGCCTGGTAATATCGCCAATAGCGCGAGCCAGGTTCGCCGTGCCAATACGACGCTGTTGATGGATCTGAGCCCAATCCAACTCAAACTGACGCACGTATACGCGCAGAGCGAGGGCGAAAGCAGTGGCCTGCCGATCCGCAACATTTTCAATACGGAGCGTCTGGGCCAGTCCGAGAGCACGCAAAACATGCTGAGCTTGAAGGCTACGCATTTGCTGTCGGCCAGCACGGTCTACGACGTGACGCTTTCCTATCTGAAAAATCAGTCGGAGAGCTACGACCCGTACTTTAAGGACAACTTCCTGCTCTATAGCGATAGCACGGCCGTCGCAGGCATCAACCCCGACTTCGTAGCTTTCACGCGCGCCGGTTCGGGCCCGCGCGACTACGACTTCAACGGTTTTCCTTTCACGCGTCCCGGCGCAACCATGACGGGATACGGTAAGAGCACGGATGGTTATATCGGCCTGTCGGGTAGCATTACCAATCAGGGCGATGTGCATCAGCTGAAGGCTGGCTTTGACTATCAGGCGTGGGAAGCGCGCCGTTACGGTATTGGCGGCCTAGGCTCGATTCGCAACCAGATCAACCTGTCGCACCCCGAACTCGAGAAAGTCTACGAGAGCTATTACAAGGGCGACATCAGCGCCGACAATCTGCTCAATGAGATGATCAAGGCTGCTGAAGCGTCGGGTAAACTCGAGGATCTGCAGCGTTTAATTCGTCAGAACAGCCGCGGTGACTTCTTTGGTTACGACGAGTTTGGTCGCGAGCAGGACGGCGGTAATTCGCTGGGCGGCGATTTGGAAGCGCCGCGCAAGCCGGTTATGGCCTCTGCCTATTTGCAGGACAAGATCGAGTATCGCGACTTGATCGTAAATGCCGGTATTCGCGTCGACTACTTTGACATTGATTCATGGGATATCGTCAAAGACGAAAACGGTCTCGCGACGATTAATCGCGACGAGAACAACTACACGTTGAAAATCTCGGAAGACGGCAAGACCTACATGACGCCGAGCGAGACGCACACGAAGATCAGCCCGCGTCTCGGCTTTTCTTTCCCGGTTTCCGACCGCACGGTCATGCACGTCCAGTACGGCAAGTTTGCTCAGATGCCGGCCCTGCGTCAGGCACTGACGGGCGGTGCGCGTTTGGCGCTCGAAACGGGTGGTCAGAACTTTATCAATGCGCCGACCGCGTTCAACTTGGAGCCGATGCACACGACGCAGTACGAAATCGGCTTTGAGCAGCAGTTCACCGATCGCGCGTCTTTTGACGTCACGGGTTTCTATCGCGACGTCAAAGGGCAGATTCAGTTGCGCAACCAAGCTGTCTCGCCCCTTTCATTGGGTGCATCGGGTGGATATAACTTCCTGCAGAACGGCGACTTTGCCACGACGCGCGGTATTGAGTTCGTGTTGAAGGTGCGTCGCACGCGCGGGTTGCTCTCCGAGTTTAACTACACGCTGCAGGATGCACGCGGTACGGGTTCGTCGACGTTGACGGCCGTGTCGGGTGTTGAAAACAAGACGAACCTGCCGACGTTGGTGATGCCACTCGACTTTAACCAGCGCCACAGCGGTAGCCTGTTGCTGGACTATCGCGTCGAGCGTCAGGGTAGCTTGCTCGATCGACTCAACAGCAGCCTACTCTTCACCTTCTCCAGCGGTCACAACTACACGCTGGTGGGTGGTTCGCTCGGTCAGCGCGGTCCGCAGGACGGTGCGATCATGGACGACTTCGATCCGCGTTCGCGCAAACCGCTCGAAGCGATTAACTCGTCGACCACGCCGTGGATATTTGAGACGGATCTGCGTGTTTCGAAAGCGTTCAGCATTGGTGCTGAGCGCAGCGTGAACGTGTTCCTGCGTGCTAACAACCTGTTTAATCGCAAAAACGTGATTAACGTGTATCGACGCACGGGAACGGCTACCGACGACGGCTTCTTGACTACGCCTGAGTTGAGTGAGCAGATCGTCGCCGCTCGCGGCGAAGCTTTTGTCGACATGTTCGAGAAGATTAACTTGCAGAATCGCGAACACTACTGGGCGAATCAGGGCGGCGACCTCTTTTCACAGCCGCGTCAGGTTCACCTCGGATTCAGCTTGGACTTCTAAGCATGAAGAATACTACGTTGAAATCAATAGAAACCAATATGAGGACGAGCGCGATGAATCGTATAATTCAGCTTACCGCTCTGATGTCGGTGGTCGCTTTCATCGCCATCGCCGAAGCGCGCGCGCCGCTATCACCGCGCGGCGCTGCAAAGGTCGCTCAGAGCGAACAGTTCAACGGCGAAACGGCGCTGATGAACATCAACAATATGTCCATGTGGTTTCGCAGCGACGGTTGGTCGGGACGCGATCCACTTACGGGCAATTCCGGTGTCAGCTTTCCACGGGGCACCGACTACACCATTTTTGCCGATGGTTTGATCTTCGGCGGCTACGTGCGCGACGGCGTTGAGCCGGCGCTACGCGTCGGTGGACAGACCTACGAGATAGGTACTGTGCCCGGCCGAATCGTCAGCAAGGGCGTTGCCGACGACACGGGTGCGCGGATCTACCGCGTGCGCATGGATTGGGCCACGGGTGATCTGCGTCAGGATGCAGCAGAAATGCTCGTTAAAGGCATTTCCGATGTAACAGATGCTGATGTCGCTGATCTACGCACGCAGTATGAGTACGACTGGATGAACTGGCCGGCCGCTTGGGGCGCTCCCTACTATGACATGGACGGCAACGGTTCCTACGATCCGAATGTCGACCAGCCGTCGTTCCGCAATGCGAACTGCGTAGAGACGCCGGACGTTTGTGCCAACAACGCCGATCAGATTGCTTGGTTTGTTATCAACGATCTGGACGCAGGTGCAACCACGTCACTCTACGGTGCGCCGCCGATTGGTCTGGAAATTCAGGTTACCATGTGGGCCTATGCTCGCACGGACGCGCTGGGCGATGTGATCTTCAAGAAGTTTCGCTTCTCGTACGAGGGCACGGAAACGACCCCCGACGATGCGGTGATCGAAGACATGTATGTGGCCCAGTGGTCGGACCCGGATTTGGGTGATTACGGTGATGACTTTGCCGGTAGTGATGTTGGTCTGAGCCTCGGTTATGTGTACAACGGCCAGGACGATGACTCGCACTTCACTTCGTTTGGCTTAGCACCGCCGGCTTCTGGCTATGACTTCCTGCAGGGACCGATTGTCCCCGTTACGGTCGAAGTGACCGACGACGATGGCAACGTAACGCAGGAACCCGATCCGAATGCTCACGCCATTTTCGACTTCAATACGATCAGCGGTTACAAAAACCTGCCGATGACGTCGTTCGTTTACTTCGCCGCCGGTAGCTCGATCAGTGATCCGAGCTTGGGCGAATACGACGGCACGTTGGAATGGTATAACCTGCTGCAGGGCTATCAGCCTCAGCCGGACGTCGATAACCCCGTGCCCTATACCAACCCCATCACGGGTGAGGACACAAAGTTCACGTTGGACGGTGATCCAACGCGTGCGACGGGATGGAACGACGGTGTGCCGCTGCCTCCGGGTGACCGCCGCATCGTGTTGAATACGGGTCCTTTCACCATGAAGCTCGGCGACGTGCAGGAAGTTGTGGTTGCGCTCATCGGTGGATTGGGCAGCGATCGCTTCCGCAGTATTTCCAAGCTGAAGTTTAACGACCTGTTCGTGCAGGACGCCTACAACAGCTTTTTCCAAGTTCCGCCGCCGCCGACCGCACCTCAGGTGCGTGCCGCTCAGCTGGACAAGGCGATCGTGTTGGACTGGGGATTTGATGCCAACGCGGTTGCCGCCACCGAGCAAGGCGTAAACGGCACGCTGGAATTCGAGGGCTACAATGTCTACCAGTTGCCCTCGGCTGAAGCCACGCTGGATCAGGGCGTCAAACTGGGTTCCTTTGACCTGGAAAACGGTGTAACCACCATTCTCGGCATTGATTTGGATGATGCGTCGGGTGTTATTCTCGACGTGCCGCTGCAGATCGGCACCGACTTTGGTGTGCGTCGCAACCTGAAGATTACTCAGGATGCAGTGCGCGGCGGTCCATTGGTGAACGGTCAGCGTTACTACTTTGCCGTGACGGCCTATAGCCACAACAAAGACGAAAATGCAGCGACGACGACCCTGGAAAGCCCGCCGCAGATCATGTCGGTGGTTCCGCAGCAACCCGCACCTGGCGTGCGCTATGGCACGACAGCCGATGCGATGATTGATGCGGATCATCCCAAGGGAGCCAGCGACGGTACGGTTTCGGTTCATGTCGTCGATCCGACGCGCACGACCGGTGATTCGTACGAGTTGACCTATGCCGATGACGGCGAAGGTGGCGTCCAGTGGACGCTGCGCAACAAAACCGATGGCAAGAACCTGCTGACGAATGCCGACCAGTCTGGTCAGGCCTTTTACGTGGGTGCCGAAGGTTTTGAAGTTATGGTCAGCGGTCCGCCCAACGGTATGAAGGATTGGGGCGCGCCAGGCGTCACATATCCGGCTTGGAAGGCGGAAAACGGTGGATCTGTCGCCGACTTCGTCGCGGCTACTTCGCACAGCAGCGCGTCGCGCTGGTGGACGTGGGCCGAGGCCAACTGGGGTGCCGAGGGTTTTAGCGGTGCCATGACGGGCGATATCAATCACCAGTGGTTTGAGCCGACGACCGTTTCTCCGGCGGACTTGCGCACTGTGGAGGTTCGCTTCACTAGCGTGAACGAAGAAGACGGCGAAGATCAGTATAAGCCGATTGATCCGAACAACGAAAACGTGTCGATGGCCTATCGCTATTTGCGCGGAGCTGGGGCAGACGTTCCGGCACTAGATGCGATGACGACTACGTCCAATCCGTATGATTGGAGCAAGTATATCGTCAACAACGCCGGTCCCGGTATTTACGTATACCAGGATCGCGTGCCTATCGCGCTTTCGGCCTGGGACATCGAGAGTGATCCGCCGCGTCGTCTGTCGGTTGGTTTCCTCGAAAACAACCAGCCGGGTGGTTTGGTCAACGGAGCTTATGGCCCCGCGTGGTACGGAACGGCCAGCAACATTGCTGGCGGTGGCCCGCGCGAATGGCTGTTCATCTTCGACGATAACTACGATGCCAACGGCAACAATCCGCTGTTGACGGATCACGGCTTGCTGTCGGTCAACGATGGTGGTCCACCGTTGCCCGTCATGTATATCGTATTTGCCAACCGCAGAATTGCAGATCGCTTTCCGCAGGATGGAGATACGTTTTACCTAGCAGCTAACCACGTCAACACCGCAGACGATGTATTCTCGTTCACGGTGCCCGGCACCACGTCGGACGATGCGCTGTTAAAGGCTGATTTGGAGAAGGTAAACGTCTTCCCGAATCCCTACTACGGCCTCAATTCGATGGAAACTTCTCGCTACGAGCACTTTGTTACCTTTAGCCATCTGCCGCAGAAAGCGACGATTCGCATTTTTGACGTCGCGGGCAACATGGTTCGCACGTTAGAGAAGGATAACGCGGATCAGTTCTTCACCTGGAATCTGTCGAACGACAACAATCTGCCGGTTGCGAGCGGCTTGTACATCGCTCACGTCGACATGCCAGATGCTGGGATGAAGAAGGTGTTGAAGCTAGCCATCGTCCAGGAACAGCAGTTCCTGGAAAGCTATTAATAGAGACGTGGAAATCGGATAGGAGATCAATACAATGCGTATTACTGACAAATTTGCGCTGGCACTAGCGCTGGTCGGCCTCCTCTGGAGCTCGTCTCAAGTGGAAGCCGAAGGACGCAACCGCGTCGGCACTAGTGCAGCGTCTCAGCTGCTTATTCCCGTCGGTGCGCGCGATATGGCGCTCGGTGGGTCATCTGCTGCGGCCTCGTCTGGTATCGAGGCGTTGCACTGGAACCCGGCTGGTTTGGCCAGCTCGACATCGTCTGCCACTATTTTGGCGCAAACGACCAGCTACCTAGCCGACATGCAGCTGAACTACGCTGCCGTCGGTGCCAACTTGGGTTCATTTGGCCATCTGGCCGTCAGCATGAAAGCGCTGTCGGTCGGCGATATCGCCGTGACGACAACGTCTGCTCCGGATGGAACAGGCGGTACGTTTTCGCCGACGTTTTTCGTGCTGGGAACGACCTATGCGAACAGTCTAACTGACCGCATCCGCATGGGGGCCACGGTTCACTTCGTCTCGGAGAGCATGGGACGTAGTAACGCTAGCGGCGTGTCGTTCAGTGCCGGTGCTCAGTACGAGAACCTCGGCTCTGTTCAGGGACTCGATCTGGGTATCAGCATCAAGCACATCGGCACGCGTATGACCTACGGTGGGCCGGGCCTGCTCTACTCCGGACAGGTCAACGGACTGCGTCGCCCCGGATCGTTTTACCGGGTAGAAGCCAGCTCGGCTGACCTGCCGTCGCTGTTTGAAATCGGCGTTAGCTACAACATGCCGATGGGCGACAGTGCGCTGAGTATCAACACGCTGTTTCAGCACCAGAACTATAACTATGATGAGTATCGTCTGGGTGCTGAGTACACGTACAACGACATGGTGTCGCTGCGTGCTGGCTTTGATCTACCGGCCAGCGCGGAAGACGACACGTATATATTCGGCACGAGCTTTGGTATCGGACTCAAGTTGGGCATCGCCGGTCGCGATGTGCAGCTTGATTACGCATACACCGGTGCAGAATATTTCGATGCGCTGAATACGTTTGCGTTTAAGCTCGACTTCTAACGCAACGCCCATTTAGCAATGCTTGTAAAACGCCGCGCACTTTAAGGGTGCGCGGCGTTTTGTTTTGCACGTTGGCCGACTGCTGGCCTGTTGACTTTTATGATGCTCTAAATACTTTTTTATCGGTTGGTTGTACCGCTACCTGCGTTGATCGTATTCCGCCCCCGAGAGGAGATGTAGAATGAGCGTTCTGTATCCAGTTTTAATCGCGCTGTCTGCGCTGATGGTAGGCTGCCAAAGTTCGACGATGACGGCTGCAAAGCTGTATCTAAAGCAGGATGAGCTGCTGAAGGCCAAAGAGCAACTGCTGCTGACGATTGAGGCAGAGCCACAAAATGCAGAAGCCCATTTTTTGCTGGGTAAGCTCTACGGTGCCGAAGGTGCATATGAAGAAATGGTTGCTCAGTT
>JAYOKQ010000043.1:28030-31322 GCA_038119905.1 Gemmatimonadota bacterium
CTCTAAGGTGGCGTTTATTAACGCAACGCGTATTGATGAGCAGCGTTTGGAATCTTGGCGCAACCTAGCCTATGTCTACTATCAATCTGAACAGACTGAAGATGCGATCACAACCTATGAATACATAATTAAACGAGCCAACGACGATACGGATTCTTTCTACAGCTTGGGCGTATTATTGCTCAACGAGGGGCGTTACGCAGAGGCAGTTGATGTCCTAAACGATTTGGCGCAGATAGATCCCAACCACTTGGAAGGACACATCAACTTGGCCGTCGCGCAGGTTAATACCGAAGACGTCGAAGGAGCTGAGCGCAGCTACAAGCGGGCTATTGAGATCTCACCGGATGCGGCGAACCCTCACTATAACTTGGGTAATTTATATTGGCAGCAAGATCGCTACGAAGACGCGTTGCAGGCCTATGCCAAGGCATCTGAACTCGATCCTAGTGACAACGATGCCCTGTATAATCTTGCGATAACGCACCTAGCGCTAAACGATTCCGAAGCGGCGTTGCCTTTACTCGAAGAGCTGTCCGTTCGCATGCCCGATAATGCGTCGGTCTGGCGTGAACTGGGTCGAATCTACGCAATTAACGGTCAAATCAAGC
The DNA here is from genome assembly GCA_038119905.1 of Gemmatimonadota bacterium. Lineage (GTDB taxonomy): Bacteria > Latescibacterota > UBA2968 > UBA8231 > UBA8231. Next base: position 28,642 of record JAYOKQ010000043.1, read on the forward strand.
AGAGCGAAAACGCGTATGCTCGCGAACAGGAGTTGACGGAGCAGTAGTCTCCTCTGGTTTATGCTACAATACACGCTACAGCGCATTCTGCTGGCGATTCCTACGCTGCTGGGCATATCGATTATTTCGTTTCTAATTATGCATTTGGCTCCTGGTGATCCGGTCGATCTGTTTTTGGGCGGCGGTGCAGGCGGTGCAGGCGGCGAAGGCATTTCAACGGATCGCCGGGCGGACGTGGAGAAGACGCGCGAAGAACTGCGTCGTCAGCTGGGGCTGGATAAGCCGCTGCATATGCAATATCTCAGCTGGCTATCCAATATCGTGCTGCGCGTAGAAGAGCTCGATGGTTTTGAGCGCGGTGCACTAATGGCGGATGCTGTGCTCGATGACCTTACTCCCGCACGCAGGGCCGAACTGATCGACATGGAACGAGACGCATCTCGGGCGGCTTTTATCGGTGAATTCGAGCAGCGCTACCCAGAACGGGTTGGAGAATTCACTGCGAGCGACTTTTGGCAGAGTACGGTGTTTTCCCCGGTTAAGAATTACGACTATGATGGGGCTGGCATTGAGTTGTTGCGCAGCGACACCTGGCGTCTGGTGACCCTCAACTTTGGTCGGTCGTTTAAGGACCAACAGCCGGTAATCGATCGGATTCTGGAGCGTCTTCCGATCACAGTCGAGATCAATGTAATCAGTTTGTTTATAGCTTATTTGGTTGGCGTGCCGCTGGGTATTCTGTTGGCCGTGCGCCAAAACTCTCTGGTGGATAGAGCCGCGACTAGCGCTACGTTCATGCTGTGGTCGATGCCGTCTTTTTGGGTTGGCATGCTGCTGATCCTGTTTTTCTGCAACAAAGAGTTTCTATACTGGTTTCCCGCATCTGGTATCCAATCGCTGCAGGCCGACGAGACGTGGGGTGCTTGGCAAGTTCTTACCGACCACGCCCATCATATGGTGTTACCGGTGCTGGCGTCTACCTACTCGAGCTTTGCCGGCATATCGCGCTATATGCGCACGAGCATGTTGGAAAACCTTCGCCTCGACTACGTGCGCACAGCTCAGGCCAAGGGACTCCGCTTCCAAATGGTTGTCGTGCGCCACGTGCTGCGCAACTCGCTTATCCCCATTGTTACGCTCATGGCCGGTCTGTTGCCCGGCATGATAGCCGGATCGGTTTTTATAGAAACAATATTTACGATCCCCGGACTAGGACTCCTGTCTCTTCAATCCGTTATCGTGCGCGATTATCCGGTTGCCATGGCCCTGTTTACCATTAGCGCCGTGCTATCGCTGATGGGGATCTTAGTCGCCGATATACTCCTCAGAGCAGTCGATCCGCGCATTGATTTTTCTCGAGCGCAGACATGAAGCACACCGAAGAAGAGACGCACGTCAGCGACGACGGTGCCGTTGATATGGGGCAGTCCTACGGCCAAATCGTCTGGCGCCAGTTCAAGAAAAACAGGCCGGCGTTTGCCAGCCTATGGGGCATCGGCCTGCTCGCTTTTGTCGCACTGACGGCTGATTTGATTGCCGGTGACAAACCCTACTATATGGTGTACAAGGGAGAGAGTTACTATCCCGCATTTCGACAGTATGGAGTCTATCTGGGCGTGATGGATTGGCCCACAGAACTCAAGCGTCGGCGCAATTTTAAGAAGATAAAGACCGAAGCGGTCGTGTTCCCTCCGATTCCATACGGGCCGGGTGAAATTCGGTTGGCAGAAAAATATGCGCCTCCGAGTCGCGACCATTTGTTGGGCACCGATCGGCTAGGGCGCGATGTATTATCGGGTCTGATACATGGTTCGCGCTATGCGCTCACGATTGGTTTGGTCTCGGTGGGGATTTCCATGTTCATTGGGCTGATACTGGGTGCGTTTGCCGGCTATTTTGGTGGTTGGGCGGATCTGGTCCTGTCGCGCTTTTTTGAGCTGTGGGCGGCTATTCCCGGTTTTTTTCTCATTCTTACAGCGGCTGCTTTTTTTCCACCCAGTCTGTTCTTTATTATGATCATTATTGGCATGACGGGGTGGGTGGGGATTGCGCGGTTGACGCGTTCGCAGTTCCTGCAGGTGCGCAGCAACGATTACGTGTCTGCTGCTCGCAGTCTGGGCTACTCCAACAGTCGCATTATGTTCCGACACATTCTACCTAATGCGATTGGCCCCATACTTATTCCGGCGGCTTTTGGCGTGGCTGGAGCGATACTGGCTGAGTCGGGGCTGAGTTTTCTGGGCATAGGTGTGCCGGCCGAAGTGATTACCTGGGGATCGCTGTTGGCGGGGGCGCGCAGCAATGCCGCGGCCTGGTGGCTCGTGCTAATGCCCGGTCTAGCGATCTTCGTGACAGTAACGCTTTACAACCTGCTCGGGGATGGACTGCGCGATGCGCTCGATCCCAAACTGCGGGGCTCACGCTAAAAAAGCCGGAAGCTGTTCGTTAGCTAAGACCTGATCGAGCGTTTGGCGCCTGCGGGTTAGGTGGAAGTTCCCGTCTGCTGACAGGATCACTTCGGAAGCTTCGGGAAACGAATTGTAGTTTTTCGCGGCCATGCCCGCACAGTAGGCTCCGCTTCCTCCAATGACAACTGGATCACCGATTTTTGCTTCGCTCAAGCGTCGCGTTTGCAGGCCTTCGGGATTGTCCGGAGCAGGTGTCAGCACGTCGCCGCTCTC
>JAYOKQ010000044.1:0-31230 GCA_038119905.1 Gemmatimonadota bacterium
ACGTGCCGATGATCTTGGTCGGCGGGCGCGACGGGCGCGTGCCGCACCACGCCGTGGACGACCGACTCGTTGGCTGGCAGGACGTCATGCCGACGCTGCTCGATCTGGCCGGCGTCGATGTGCCGGAAAGCGTCGAGGGGCTGTCGATGGTCGGTGATGCGCACCGCAAAACCCTATACGGCGAATGCGGCGAGAACGCCGGCGCCACCCGCATGCTGCGGGACGAGCGCTACAAGCTCATTTACTACCCGGTCGGCAACCGCACGCAGCTGTTCGACATGCAGGAAGATCCCGACGAGCGCATTGACCTAGCGGACTCGCAGGAACACGCTGCTATTCGCGCCGACCTGACGGACAGGCTCATCGCCGAACTGTACGGAAGCGACCTGGAGTGGGTCGAGAATGGACGGCTCGTCGGCCTGCCCGATCGTCCCTATACGCCCGGTCCCAACAAGGGCCTGTCCGGCGTGCGCGGGCTGCACTTTCCCGCACCGCCGCTCGACGACTCGGGCCAGGTCGTCGGGACGCCCTAGCGACGACTAGAGACCACTGCAACGCGCTGCTGCAAACGGGCGAGAAGCCTACCGCACGCAGCAGCGCGGCCAACAGCGAGAGCGACGACGATGCAAGCCAAGAACTTTCTCTTCATATTTTCCGACCAGCATCACCGCCTCTTTAGCGGTGCCTACGGCCACCCGCTGGTGCACACGCCCCACCTCGACGCGCTAGCCGCGCGCGGCACGCGCTTTCAAAACGCCTATACAAACTGTCCCATCTGCGTGCCCGAGCGCGCCTCGTTGGCCACCGGTCGCTACGTGCATCAAATAAGATTCTGGGACAACGGCCACCCCTACGACGGCTCTGTGCCCTCGTGGCACCACCGTTTGCGCGCGCAGGGATACGCCTGCGAGTCGATCGGCAAACTGCATTTTAAGGGTCAAGGGACCGATCATGGATTTAGCCGCGAAGTGGAACCGCTGCACGTGGTAGACGGCAGTGGAGACGTGCTTGGCTGCATCCGCGACAACCCGCCCTTTCGCGACAAGGTAGGCGAGTTGGGCCGAGCCGGCGGCGGCGATTCGACCTACTTGCAGTACGATGCCCGCTGCACCGAACATGCCCTGCGCTGGCTAGCGGAGCACCGCGACGACGACAAACCGTGGGCCGTTTTTCTCAACTTCGTCTGTCCCCACCCACCCTATATCGCTCCACCCGAACTCTATGCCCGCTACGATCAGCGCGATATTTCTCTGCCGCCACAGTGGACGCCTGAGACGTGGCCAACCCATCCGGTCATAGATTACTTTCGCCAGTTTTTTAGCATGGAAGACGGCCACGACGAAGAGACCGTGCGCCGCGTAACCGCCGCCTATATGGGCACGACGACGTATTTAGACCAGCAGGTCGGTGCCGTGCTCAACGCGCTAGAGACGCTCGGACTGAGCGACGATACGCGCGTGGTCTACTCGTCTGATCACGGCGAGTGCCTCGGTGCGCGCGGTCTGTTTGGCAAATTTACGCTGTATGACGAGGCGGCCGCCGTGCCGCTGATTATCGCCGGTCCCGACGTGCCGACCGGCAAGGTCGTCGAGACCCCCGTCTCGCTAGTAGATCTCTTCCCCACCGCGCTCGAGTGCGTCGGCGCCGAAGGGCAAGAAGACGACCTGCCGGGACGCTCGCTGTGGCAAACGGCCAACGAGGGCGACGCCGAACGCACGGTGCTTAGCGAGTATCACGCACTCGGCGCACAGCACGCCTGCTTTATGCTGCGCCGACGGCGCTACAAGTACATCTACTACGTAGGCGCACCGCCGCAGCTCTTTGATATGTGGGAAGATCCAAACGAAGTGGACGACCTGTCGAACAAACCCGAACACGGCGCGCTGCTGCTCGACTTTGAACGCGAGCTGCGGGGCCTGCTCGATCCAGAAGCAGTGGACGCGCAGGCGCGCGCCGACCAACAGGCCATGGTTGAGCTAAACGGCGGCGAGGAGACCGTGCGCGCTAAAGGGGCGTTTGATCACTCGCCGACCCCGGGCGAAAAGCCGGCGTTCCGCGCACACGGCTAGCGAGCTCAGACGAGCTGGGCGCCCGGCACTCGATTCCACTCCGTCGGCGCACAAGTACCCTCGTAGTGGGCGGTCAGGCCCGCATCGCCCACGCGTTGCCAGTCGGCCTCCGACCAATGGCCCGGCGCGCGCGGCCGGCCAATAGCGGCCTGCAATCCCTCGGGCAGCAGGTCATAAAAGGGGTGATACCACAGCGTAATCACCGTGCGCCGGGCATCGGACTTGTTGGCATGGGCCGAATGCAGCAGGCGCGAGTCACCTATCACCACATCACCCGCACGCACCGGCACATCGACTTCTTCCGCTATGGATTGGTAGGCTGGATGGTCCGGATCGACCATGCGGCGCAGTTCGTCCGTATGCGCATCGGGGACCGTATCGTGCATAGCGTGACGCCTCAAGTGCGAGCCGCGCAGCAGCCGCAGGCAGCCGTTGTGCGGCGAGGTGTCGACCAGATAGTACATTAAAAAAAGCTGCTGTGGAATCGGCGTGTAGCTACACGCATCGTTCCACCCCCACCAGTCCTGATGCCAGAATAGCGCCGGGCTCTGCGGCGGCTTGGATATTACAAAACCCGAAGACCAGCGCGGGTGCACGACGCCGAGTTGAGCCAGCGCATCTAGCGCGCGCGGATAGGCCACCAATTCGGCAAAGAGTGCGTCGTCCGTGACGCTGATCATGCTCCCCGTCGAGCGCTGGGCGGCCTGGTGCTCTTCACCTTGATCGTCGAGCAAACGGTCCGTCACCGCGCGCAGACGGTCGAGCATCTCGGGTTCTAACACGCCGGCGATCCGGCAGTAGCCGTCGCGTATCAACTGATCGTAAAGCTGGATTCGCTCGACCCGCGACGCACCCTCGGCGCGATACGCTATATCACCCGCGTTCATATTGTTCTCCCTGTAGACGGCCCATCGTTTGCATCGAATAACTTCGCTAATATACGCCCTAGTCGACGGCTCTCAAACGTGGACCAATCCCGTCGGACCGGTTTTGCGCTCGCTGGGTATGCGCGCCATGTTCTATCCCCATGCCTGCAAACGAACGCGCCAGTTCCACCGATGAACATCCCGCCAACGCACAGCACGAAAAGAGCAGGGCCCGCCTAGTCTGGATTGCCGTTAGCGGATCGACCAACAACGCACTGCTGACGTCTATCATACCGCTCTTCCTGCTTTCACTGGGGGCCTCGCCCTTTATGATTGGACTGGTAGCCACCAGCACGCACATACAGAAGGTGGGCCGCGTCGCCGGTCTACACTACATGCACCGGCTGGGCAAAGCGGGCATTTTCATGTGGGGCCGTTTGGGTTCAGCGCCGTTCGGCCTCGGCCTAGCCGCACTGGCCTACTGGAGCGACCGCACCGCGTGGGCGGCTGTCGTCGGTCTGCTCTTATTCAGCATGCGCGGCGCGCTGCAGCAGGTCGGTAATACGGCCTGGTGGCCGCTTGTACAGGACCATACTCAGGGCGGTTCCATCGGATCCTACCTAGCCCATATGCGCCTGCGACAGCGCCTGCTAGAGCTCGTTCTACCCGTCGGCGTAGGATGGTATTTGGGCAGTCAGCCCGCTAGTCGCGATTTCGCCCTACCCTTTGCCCTCGCGCTGCTGTCTACGGTAGTCGGCGCGATGCTGGTGCGCGGCATGACGGAACGACGCCAGAGCACGCCGCAGGAGGGGCTACTACACCGCCTGCGCCAGGTTCTTCACACGCCGGCCATGCGCAGCTACTGCCTGTTCGTCATGAGCCGGATGGCTCTTATCGCGGCGACGCAGCCGCTGTGGGTGGTCGTGCTAACAGACGGCGGCCTGCCCGTCAGCTATTTCGTATGGATGACCCCCGTGACGGCACTGGGGTATATGGCAGGCCTGCACGCATGGGGGCGACTAGTAGACGCTCACGGTCCGCGGGCCCTGCTCGGTATCACGCTGACGCTGCAGCCGGTGATGGCATTAGCGTGGTTTTTCTTCCCTTCCGCAGAGCTGTCGCTCGCACTGTGGTCCGCTGCCGTGCATTTTGTCTGGGGCGCATTAGAGGGCGGCCAGCAAATGGGCCAGTCGCGCGCCATGCTCGACAGCGTCGACCCGGACTACCAGGGCGAGGGATTTGCGCTGGCCATCTACGCATCGGCCATCGGCGGCGTGTTGGGTGGGGCACTGGGCGGTGCCCTCTTCGAATGGATGCAAGGGCCCGGCTGGGAACGCTACTATTTAGCCGCGGCACAGGCGGCACTGATTGTTCCCTGGCTGCTGCGCAAACGCCTGGCCGGCTACGAGCAACAGACGCCGGTACGCCACCTGCTGCGCCGCACGCGCCCATGATCTCCCACCCGGCGCTTGCCGCAGCGGTAGGGCTAGCTTAGCTTTTGCCCTCGCATCCCCGCTACACACTTCTGACCCGCAGATATTGCCCGTATGATTGATACGTATTCAGCGTTGATCGAATTTTGCCGACGCGCCCAAAAGGCGGCATGCCTAGCCCTAGATACTGAATTTGTCTGGAACCGCACCTACTATCCCAAACTAGGCCTAATACAGGTCGGCCTGTCGGCCGACGACTGTCACCTAATAGACGCACCGGCCATTGGCGACCTATCGCCGCTCGGCCAGGTCATATCCAACCCCGACATCGTCAAAATCCTACACGATGCCCAGCAGGATCTCACCATTCTCAAGCGGGCGACCGGAGCCTACCCGCACAACGTATTCGACACGCGCTGTGCCGCAGGCCTAGCCGGTATGAGCTCTACCTCTTCGCTGGCCGAACTGCTAGAGCACACGGTCGGCGTTTCGCTCGACAAGAGCGAGACGCGCACCGACTGGCTGCAGCGACCGCTGTCCGATCAGCAGATCGCCTATGCCATCGAGGACATCTGCTATCTGCACGAGACGCGCGAAAAGCTTATAGCCCGCATTGAGGCAATGGGCCGAACGGAGTGGCTGTTCGAAGAGCTGGCGTCGTACGAAGATTCCGCGCTCTACGACGAGCGCGACGAGCGCGAACAATACGAACGAGTCAAAGGAACCGGCCGCTTCACGCCGCGCGAGCGGGCGATTGTCCGCGAGTTGGCCGCCTGGCGCGAAGGCGAAGCACGCAGGCGCGACCGTCCGCGCAGCCACGTGCTAAGCGACGAGGTCATCGCTCAGCTAGCGCGGCGCAAACCGCGGTCGCCGAACGACGTAAAAGACATACGGGGCCTACCGCGGCGCGATATCGATCGCATTTTAGAGCAGATTCTCGTCGGGTTAAACCTGCCCGACAGCGAATGCCCGCAGCGACAGCGCAGGCGGCGGCGCATGGACGACGATGCACTCGAGGAGTTGCTGGCAAAGACCATGGACCACCTGCGCAAAGTCAGCGAGGAAAACGCCATCGACGCGCCCTTTGTTGCCCCGCGAGCCGAAGTGCGCGCCTTGGTCAGCGAAGGCGCACAGAGCAGCGGAGACGCGTTTCGCATCCTACGCGGCTGGCGCAAAGCGCTCGTCGGTGACCAACTGCTGCAGCTGGTCAGCGCATATCCACACTAGACGTTTCTCCACAGATTTGCTCTCATTATGCTGGAACTACTGACTATCATACGCAGCGCGCTCGTCGCTTGGGGCGCACCCTCTGAAGTGGCCCATCTGCTGGTGCACATACTGGCTATCACGCTGGTCGCACTTATCGCACTGGCCGCGCACGCACTGGCACGCGGCCCGCTGCTCAAGGCCCTCGTCGCCGTTATACGCCGCACGGACACCGCGTGGGACGACGCACTCATCGAGGAGCGCGTCCTACACCGGTTGGCCCACCTAGTGCCCGGCCTAGTGATATACCGCCTCGCGCCTATCGTTCTGAGCGACAACGCGCGCCTGGCGTCATTGGCCAACACGGGCGCGACGATTTACCTCCTGCTCGTCGGCGCCCTCGTCATCGACGCGCTACTCAGTGCCCTGCTTTCCATCTATCGCCGCACCGATACCTCGCGCGAGATCTCCATCAAGAGCCTCGTGCAGTTTGTAAAGGTCATTCTCTACTTTGTCGTCGGCCTGTTTGCCCTCTCTATACTGCTGGGCAAATCACCCACGGTGTTGATGGGTGGACTCACCGCCATCACCGCGGTGCTCCTGCTCATTTTCCGCGACGCCATTTTGGGGCTAGTGGCCGGTATCCAGCTAACGGTTAACCGCATGGTGGCACGCGGCGACTGGATCGAGATGCCCAAATACGGCGCCGATGGTGACGTGATCGACGTGTCGCTCACCACGGTCAAAGTGCAAAACTGGGACAAGACGATCACGACTATTCCCACCTACGCGCTGATCAGCGAGTCCTTTAAAAACTGGCGCGGCATGCAGGAGTCGGGCGGACGGCGCATCAAGCGAGCCGTTTACCTCGACCTAAATACGGTCAAATTCTGCGACGAGGAGATGCTGCAACGCTTTGCGCGCATCCAGCACATCACCGAGCACATAGAGCACCGCAAAGAAGAGATCGCTCGCTACAATGAGGAGCTCAGCCGGCAGCAGGTCGACCTATCGCATCTGGTCAACGGGCGGCGCATGACCAACCTAGGCACCTTCCGCGCCTACGTGACGGCCTACCTGCGAAACCATCCGCAGATTAATCTGGACATGACCTTCTTAGTCCGACAGCTAGCGCCCTGCGAAAAAGGCGTAGCGATCGAAATCTACGTGTTCTGCAAGGACGTTGTCTGGGCCAATTACGAGGCGATTCAGGCCGATATTTTCGACCATATACTGGCGATCGTGCCGGAGTTCGATCTGCGCGTTTTTCAGGAGCCGACTGGAGCGGACTTTCACCCGCTGAGGCGATCCTAGCGCGCCGGCGAACGCACCTATGGAGATTACATGAGCAACGCGTCTGCCGAGCCTTTGCTGTACACTTATACACCCTCGCCCATAGGGCAACTGCTGCTCGTCGGTGACGATCGCTACCTGCGGCAGCTCGCCTTTGAAACCAACTCGGTGCGGCCGTCGCCGCTGTGGCAGCAGGTCGATGCACTGCCCTACCCGGTCGCCGAGCAGCTAGCGGCCTATTTTGCTGGCGCGCGGCAGGACTTCGATCTACCGCTCAGCCCAGACGGAACCACCTTCCAGCTCGAAGTGTGGGCTGCCCTCGAAGAAATTCCCTACGGCGAAACCATCTCCTATATGGAGCTAGCCCGTCGCGTTGGTAACCCCGACGCCGTGCGCGCCGTTGGCCTGGCCAACGGCAAAAATCCGCTGCCCATCGTTATTCCCTGTCATCGCGTCATCGGCAGCGACGGTTCGATGACCGGCTACGGCGGCGGACTACCCATTAAAGAATTCCTGCTCGCGTTAGAGGGCGTGCCCGTCCCCCAACGCGCGCAACAACTCTCCCTGTTCTGATATGACACCCTATCGCGTTGCACTCATAGGAACGGGCCGAGTCGGCTACCAGTTTAACTTTTCCGATCTGCCCGACAACCACGCCGAAGCCATACAGGCCCATCCCCGCTGTGCCCTCGTTGCCGGCGTTAATCGCGGCCGCGAAAAACTAGTGGACTTTGGACAGCGCTTTGGCGTAGAAGCCCTCTACCACGACTATCGCCAGATGCTGCGCGAGGTCGCCCCCGACATCTGCATTATTACTACGCACCCACAGCACCACGCCGAAATGGTCGCCGCCTGCGCGGCCGAGCCGTCGACCAAAGCCATTATCTGCGAAAAGCCGATGGCGCTGAGCGTAGAGGAATGCGACGCGATGATCGAGGCCTGCCAGCGCGCAGACGTGCTGCTGCAGATCAACCACAACCGGCGCTGGCATCCCGAGTGGAACCTAGCCAAGCAATTGCTCAACGAGGGCGCCATCGGACAGCTCAACCACATCTACTGCTATATGGACGGGGTCAAGCCAGCTCCCTGGTGGACCAGTCAGTACGAAGGCCCCCTGCTGCACGACAGCACCCACTATATGGATCTACTCGACTACTTTGCCGGCCCCGTAGACTGGCTGTGTGGCATGGCCGAACAGCGCCGTCGCCCCTGGGCCGTCGAAGATTTTTCCATCGCTTTTATGAAATTTAAAAGCGGCGTCAGCGCCCTACTGCACGCCGCCGAGCTAACCGAGTATACCGACCACGCGTTTGAACTGCGCGGCGAAAAGGGCCTGATTCGCATCAGCGGTGAAAAAGTGCAGCTGCTGCAGTCCCAGCTAGCGCTGGCCGAACCCGACAGCGGCTTTGAGTGGAGCCGACTCGGTGAGGTACCGGTCGACCATCCGCCGGCCGCCTCAACCTACGTCGCTGCACTCGACGAGTTAGTCGGCGCATTAGAGGGCACGGCCACGCTGCGCAGCGACGGCCACGTCGGACGCCGCTCGCTAGAAATGGTGCACGCCGTCTACCAGTCGCAGCTGTCGGAAAACCGGCCTGTCACCTTCCCCGTAGGACTGAAAACCTCTGGCGTGGAGGCCCTGCGCGAGGCGGGCCAGTTTGTCGAACGCGCCCCCTAAACACAAAGAGGCCCGCTCCACCATACGGTAAGCGGGCCCCTTCGCCTATTAGTGTTTTCGAACGCCTAGAAGGTGTAGAGAGTAGTGCCTTCTATGCCCTCGATCTGGACCGCAACTCGATCCAGAGAAGAATATACCTTGCGCAGTGGACTTATGTCAAAAGTAAGTGTGCGCGACAGGTATGCTTCGCAGCTGTCACCGTGCGCGTCGTGGACAATCCGCAGTCGATGCTGCGGCGGAATAGAGCGCGTAGCAACGCCCGTGTCCAGCAGCGTAAAGTCGTGATCGGTGCAGCCGCCGCTAAAGCGCACCTCTACAGTGAGCAGATCGCCCTCTATGCGCACCGCACCTACAGTAAACGGATCGCTCTTGGTACCAGTGGCCATGTCGGAGGCAGGCACGAGCATTTGCGGCATGCTGGGATCAACCGCCACGCACTGACCGTCGCGCGTGCCCAGCGCCGGCTCGACGACCAGCGCACAGTCGGATATGCGACCGTAGCGCGTATTCATGTCGGCCTCCCAAGCGTTATACCGCTCGACCTTCTCGACGAGTATCGCCGAATCCGTCTTCGCCGTAGAATAAATCACATACCGCCAGGGACCTCCGCAGGGCTTGGCGCCCAAGCCCAATGCGCGGCAGGTAGCTACCGGTCCATCGAGGCCGATCATCGATTCGATTTCGGCCCGCAGAGCCGCTAATTGCTCCTGCTCTTCGGCCTCCGAGAGCGGATTCTGACCCGCTGTTTTGTCATCGTCACCGCAGGCGACAGCGGTCAGAGCCCACGCCGCGAGTAAAGCCGCAAAATGCATATAGTATATCTCCACTGCAAATGGGCGATATAGATCGCCTGTCTTTCACATACGTAAGAACGTGCCCGTTTGCGCGCAGAGGCGCAACGGTTGCTTGTCGCTGTCGGCGGCTTGCACTATCTTCCCGCCAACTTCAACCCACGGCAACGGAGAGCGACACATGGCCAAGAAAGCCGCGCCCAAAAAAAAGTTATCTACCGCGCGCAGGACCGCACGAAAAAAGGTGCGCATTGCGCTGATTGGCGCTGGTGGGCGCTCCACAAGCACGCACTATCCGGCGCTACACGACATACCCGAGGCCGATGTCGTAGCTGCCTGCGACCTAGATGAGAAGCGCCTACATACCGCATGTGATCGCTTTGGCATTGGCGGCCGCTACAGCGACTATCGCCAAATGATAGAGCGCGAGAAACCCGACGCCGTCTACGCCATCATGCCGCCGCATCACCTCTATGATGTATCGGCCGAGATCATTGAACGCGGCTGCCACCTGTTTGTCGAAAAACCGCCGGCCGTCACCACCGAACAAACGCGCCAACTGGCTCTGCTGGCCCAAAAGCACAAGGTGCTCACCGGCGTCACCTTTCAGCGCCGCTTCTCGCCGCTGATTCGCCGCGGCAAAGCACAGTGTGAAAAACGCGGCAGCGTGCACACAGCACACGCTAGTTTTTACAAAAACTGGGTAGGTGCCGACCCCTACTACAGAGGCGGTATGGATATGCTGACGGCCGATGGAATCCACGCCGTCGATACGCTACGCTATTTATGCGGTGGCGAAGTAGAAAGCGTAGCCGCCGACTCGCGCCGGCTCGATGCCGGCCACTGGAATCTTCATCTGGCCCTCATCAAGTTCAGCTCGGGTGCCACTGGTCTACTCCTCAATAACTTCATGGCGGGGCGACGCATTTTTTCCGTAGAGATTCACGCACCCGGCATTTCCTTTTTCGGCGATCCGGAAGAGGGCGGCCGGCTCTATGCAGACAACAAGCTCGATCCCATAGAGGCGCTCGATCCCTTTGCCATGGCCGATAGCCAAGAGGCGTACCGCGCCTTTGGTCCCTATGAAATGAACCGGCACTTTGTCGACTGCATGCTGAAGGGGAAACAGCCCGAAACCCACTTTGACGACGCGCTGAAGACCATGCAGCTCGTCGACGCCATCTATCAGTCACAGCTATAAGGATGGGCGATATGACAGAAGAGTTGAAACCGGCCAATCGCTTTCAGGAAACCTTTGGCCTGCCGGTCGAAGGCGCGCGCACCAAAGTGCGCACCTTCATGGAGGAACACGTCGTGGACTTTATCCGCCGCTCGCCCTTTGCCGTGCTGGCCACCAGCGATGCGCAGGGACACTGCGATGCCTCGCCGCGCGGCGGCACACCCGGCTTTGTGCGCGTGCTCGACGAGCGGCGCCTGCTGCTGCCCGACGTAGCCGGCAACCGCCTTTTTCAAACCTACGGCAACGTCGACGACAACGGCCACGTCGGCCTGCTGTTCTTCATCCCCGGCAACGAGCGCACCGTGCGCATCAACGGGCGAGCCCGGCCCATCACCGAGTCCGAGGTCGAGGCGCTACAGGCCGAACTATCGGTCTATTGGCACGACGACAACACCCGGCTGCTACAGGGGCTGCTGATCGACGTCGACGAGGCCTATGGCCACTGCCCGCGCGCGCTAAAATTTTCCAAGCTGTGGGACGTAGAGACCATCGAGAACAACCGATTACAGGAACAGTAGCCCGCCAGCCGCATGCCCGCTCTGTTTCTGATAAAACACGCCCTGCCCGCCATCGACCCATCCGTGCCGGCCAGGGAATGGCTGCTGGGAGACGAGGGCCAGCGCCAGGCTCAACTACTAGCCAAGTCGCTCGACCCACAGCCCGAGATCGTCGTCAGCAGCACCGAACCCAAAGCCATCGAAACGAGCCAGCGGATTGCCGAAGCTGCACAAGCGTTCCTGCTGGCACCCGACCCAGACCTATGCGAGCACGATCGCAGCGAGACGGGCTTTCTCAGCAAGGAGGCCTTTCGGGAATCGGTCGCCCTGTTCTTTCGCCAGCCCCACCAGCTCGTTTTCGGGAGCGAAACGGCCGACGCCGCACACGCGCGCTTTGCCACAGCCGTCGAACGGCACTGTGCCGATCACCGCCACGCGCACATCGCCATCGTATGTCACGGAACCGTCATGTCGCTGTGGGCCAGTCGGCGCACGGGGTGCAATCCGTTCGCCCTGTGGAACGCGCTGCAGCTGCCGGCGTGGATCGCCACGCAGCATCCCGCTTTTGACACCCTAACGATCTTCCCTCGGCTCGCTGTGGACGGACCGAGCCAGCCCTGGCAACCGCCTCCAGCATCCAGCCCCTAAGGCAGGAAACCCTCTACACATCCTCGGCCCGCGCTGGCACGTCGACGACGCGCCAGACCTGCCCCGTTTTTTCCAAAAAGCGCTCGACGTCGGCGCGTTCAATAACTAGCGTTGCCGTGTTGACCAATGGATGGCACTGCAGAGCTGAAGCGGCCCAAACACTCCGATCGATAACAACCTCTACCACCCTCTCGCAATCGTTGATCAGCGCTAATAGCGTCACGGCTCCTGGCTCAACGCCCAGATATTTCCACAGGCGATCGCGCGAAGCTAGACTCAACTTGTCTACCGCCAGCTGGCGCGCCAAAGCGCCGAGATCGACGCGCTTGTCTCCACTCACGACCACGAGAACGTGCCGCCGCCCCTTGCGATCGCGCAGGAACAAGTTTTTGGTATGCGCACCCGGCATCGGGGGCACCTTGGCCTCGGCTTCAGCGTAGGTAAAAACGGCGGGGTGCTCCACCTTTTGATAGGCGATGTCCCACGCTGCCAGCTGCTGTTCGAGGGCGGCCGTCATCGAACCGTCAGGCCGTTATAGCGCAGTATGTCACCTAGAAAATCGACGAATTCGACGTCGTACTGGGCCTGCAGTTGACCGGCCAGCGCGCGCGCACTGCGCTCAGTGAGGTCGGGCAAATCAGAGGCGAAGGCCAAGGCGACCACATTGCGCTTACCCGCTACGGGTAGAAACAGCACCTGACGCTCAAAAGCTTGGTCTAAGCGCACGCGAATCCGTTCTAGAAAGGCCTCCTCTTTGCCGGTCCACAGATTGGCCGCCAGCACGCCGCGTTGGCCCAGCAGGCGGCGCGCGCGCACGAATAGATCGGGGTGATCGAGCACCGGCGCTATGCCGTCGCGGTTGTGCAGATCAATCAGCAGCCAATCGTAGGGGCCAGCATCCTCGCGCCACAAAAACTCTTCGGCCGGCTGCACGTGCAGCACCAGACGCGGATCCTCCGGCAAAGCAAAGTAGCGGCGTGCCACGTCGACAACGCGTGCGCGCATCTCCACCGCCTCGACCCGGCAGTCTTCAAACTGATGCAAGAGAAACTTGGGCAGCGACCCCCCACCCAAGCCCAGCATTAGCGCCGAGCGCGGAGGGGGCGCAAAGAACAGGCCGCCCAGCATACAGCGGGTATAGGACAGCGCCAAACGCGTTGGATGAGCCATGAGCATCGTGCTTTGACGCGCCGTTGAGCCGAAGTGCAGCGTGCGCGACGTCGCCTCCTGCACCACAGCAATATCGCCGTATTCGTCGCGGCCTGAATAAATGACCTCACCTTTGTAGACCGGTATCTTATTGGCCATGCGATCTTGCAGCCGCGCCAGCGCGCGCCCTATCCACGCCAAGCGCCCTCCAGCTCTTGAGCGCATGCCTTCCACCGATCGTAGTTGGGAGAGAGAGCTAGCGCTCCGTCGGGCTGCGGCACGAGCTGACCGCCCTGACCGCGCGGATCGCCGCGCCGTTCATTGACCTCTGCCAGGCGCTGACGCCACACGTCGATGCGGTCCTGCTGATCCGGATCGGCGGCTAGATCCCGACATTCGCCCGGATCATCAACCAAATCGAAAAACTGCTCCTCACCGGTGTGGTGAAACCAGATGTACTTCTCCTTGCCATCGGTCACATACTGCATACCGTGCTCGCGCGTGTAGCACGAGGTGTGTTCGCCCTGAACAAAGTCGCGCCACCCGTCCCGCTGACCACGGCCTAGCGGGAGCAGGCTCTGACCATCGACCGAAGGAGGAATCTCCGCGCCGGCCGCCTCGAGCATAGTCGGCATAATGTCGCGCAGCTCGACGGGCGCCTCGATGGTCTGACCGCGCGGCATATCCCAAGACAGCGGGTAGCGCACGATAAAGGGAATGCGCGCGGAGCCTTCATAGGCATAGGTCTTACGCCAGTGGTGGTGGTCGCCCATCATGTCGCCGTGATCGGAAGTAAAGACGATTAGCGTATCGCGCAGCGCCTGTGGATCGCGCTTGTTAAACTCGTAGAGCAACCGGCCAATCTGGTGATCGATAAAGGTGATATTGCCATAGTATCCGGCCCGTCCACGCCGCGTCTCTCTAGCGCTGCGCCGCGTGCGCGGCGCGTTGGTGTCGGCCACCTGTCGATCGAATGGAGCAGCCCATTCTCCGACATGAGGCTCGGGAATATCTGGATGTTCGTTGTACATATCCCAGTAGGTCTGCGGCGGGTCATAGGGCGAGTGCGGGCGAGCAAAAGAGAGCCAAAGAAAAAACGGCTTTGTAGGATCGCGCCGTTCAATAAACTCGATGCCTTCGCTCGCCGTCCAGTGCGTGGGATGCAGGTGCTCGGGCAAGTGCGAAGGACGCGCCATCCAGCTGTTCCAATCGATGCTGTGGTCGCGATAGCCGTAGGCCCCCTCCTTGTGGCGATCAAAGTAGCGATGGTAGTCGCTGTAAAATCCCGGATCGCGGCGGCCGCTCTCGTCGAGCACCATGTGGTGAAAACCGTAGAGGCGGCGCTGGGGCGCGTGGTGCGCCTTGCCGATCAGCTGGGTGTGGTAACCGACCTTGGCCAGTTCACCGGGCAAGGTCGCCGGATATTCCAGTGCGTCGTTGCCGGCCATCGTCAGCCGGCCGTGGTTCCACTGATCCATGCCGGTAATGATGCCCGCGCGCGCCGGCGTGCACGAAGGCACAGAAGTATAGGCGTGCGGCAGATAAGCGCCGGCTTCGGCCAGCTCGTCCAAGTAGGGCGTTTCTAAGACAGGATGACCGGCGCAGCCTAGACAGTCTCCGCGCTGCTGGTCGGTAGTAATGAGCAAAAGGTTAGGGCGTTTTTGCGGCATGAGCAGTCTCCGGTAGGGCTAGCGGATAACGACGATACTGGCAAAGTAGAATGGGGCGCAGAGCGGGTCAAACGGATCGGGCGGGCGCGCCGCACTCAGCTATCGGCGCGATTACCCCAGTGCGTGGCCACGAATGCGTCGAGAAAAATCTGGCCCAGATGGAAGGTGATACAGGGAATGGCAATCAGGCCTTTGGTCTCATCGGGAACCGGTAAAAAGGCCAGCACAGTCACGGCCACTGGCAGCGTTTTCTGACTGGCCAGTAGCACCACGGCCTTGCCTTCAGCCACGCCAATAGGCAAGAGCTTGACCGCACCCATATTGAGCAGCAGATAGAGGATGTGAATAGCCAAGCCCGCGGTCACTAGGAGGAGGAGTTCGGACGGCGCTACCTGCATCAGGCGCTCAGACGACTGGCTAAATTTCATCCACGGCACGCAAATTAGAGCGACGTTGCTGGCCAAGCTAAGCTGCGAACGACGCGCCGTTACCCAGCCCTCTAAGAAACGACGCACGTACTTACCTAACGCCAGCGGAATCAAGATGGACACGCAGAGCTTGGCCAATAGATCCGCCGCCGATAGCTCGACCGGACCGACGGTCTGCAGCACGGGATTGAGCAAAAGGGCCAGCGCAAAGGGCACGGTGAAGATGCCACCAATATTGGTTAGCACCGTTAGCAAGAGAGCCAACGCCACGTTTCCACGCGCCTGCGTCGTCAGGGCAATACCCGAAGAGAGCGTCGTCGGCATACAGCAAAAGAGGGCCAAACCGATCTGGAAGGCCGGCTCCATCGGCAGGCGTACGGCCATCATTGCACCGATAACGGGGGTGATCGCTAGGATGGATACACAGCCCCACAGCGTTGCCGGCCAGGCCGATATAGCTGCCAGAATCTCGTCGGTGCGCAACAGCAGACCCGAAATAAAAAATATGATGCTCACCGCTACGTATTGAGTCGGCAGGGTCGCCATATAGATCCCCGGACCTGGCGTGGATAGACCGACGAGGGCCACGCAGACTAGACCGACCGGCAGAAACTGCTTTTGTAGAAATGTTAGCATGGGTGCAAAGCTACAAAAAAAACCGGGCCAGAAAAATCTGACCCGGTGAGTTATCGGCGCGGCGGCTGTTTAATTCTCGCCCAACACCAGTGAACTGGGATTGCCAAAACACACGTCATCGCATAGGTGGCAGTCTTCTACGTTGCCATCGCGGCAGGAGAAGGTGCTCGCGTTGAACATACCCATGAATTCGCGCGCCTGCGGCTTATCGGAAAAGAGAATGCGCAAAAAGCACACTAGCCGTGCGCGGGCCTCCGAGCTAATGAGGTGTTCTACCTTACAGGCGTCGATCATGGCGTCGTCTTCGTCCATCCCCAGCGCATCAGAGAGAAATTTTTGCACGACGAGGCGCGTGGCCTCCGTTTCCTGCACTACTTTGAGGCCTTTTTCGGTGAGTTCGAGAAATTTGTTGTGGTCTTCCTGCACATAACCGCGTTCCTTGAGCAGCTTCATAGCCGTAGAGACGCTGCCTTTGGTAATACTGAGGTGTTTAGCAATATCGGAAACGCGCGCGTATCCGCTCTCGCGCCGCAGCTCGTGAATCGACAGCAGGTGGTGCGCCGCGCTGTGACTCAGCTCGTTCTCTTCGTATGCTCTCCAAACTTCTTCAAACATCGTTCACCTCTTTGCGAAACGTGCCCTTAGCCGCAGCTCAGTTTTCGACTGTTGCTTCGGCGTTCATGGCAATGCGGAAACCGATGGTATCCCGCGTCGTCACTTCGACCACCCCTTCGCGATGGGTCGCGCGCAGGCCGGCGCGACTTTCCATATAGCACCCGCCGCGCACTACGCGCTCCTGACCGCCTTCGGGTCCCTTAGGGTTTGTCGTAGGACTGTTCTTGTAGTATTCCTCGTCGTAAAAATCGTGGCACCACTCGTAGGCGTTACCGCACAAATCCCACACCCCACACTCGCTGCGCCCCTCTGGAAACTCGTCCACGGGCGTGGTCATGCCGACCTGATTATTGCCGTTGCAGCGCTCGCCCTCGGTAAAGCGCGGACCCCACGGGTAGGGGCGTTCGTCGTCACCGCGCGCTGCCTTTTCCCACTCGGCCTCGGTCGGCAGACGTGCACCGCGCCACTTGGCAAAGGCCGCAGCATCTGTCCAAGAAACGTTGACTACGGGATGCTTACCCGTGCCGGTGGGAAAGGTACCGCGCTGCCAGTGGATGGGTATGCGGTGTCCAGTGCACTGGACGAATTCTCTGTACTCTTGGTTCGTGGTGGGGAAACGCGCTATGTAGTAGTCGTTTAAAAAGACGGTATGCGCCGGACGCTCGGCGCGCGGACTTTCTTCGTCGCGTCCACCCATGGTGAAAGGACCGCTTGGAACGTGGACCATGAGACGCTTGTTGGCTCCGGGTAACGCCTTCTGTCGCTGCTCCTCCAAGGTCTGCATCTCTCGGTCGAGCTCGTCCTGGCGGTCCTGCATTTCCACCATTTGCTTCTGTGCACTATCGAGCCGGCGCGCCATGTCAATTCGGCGCATTTCCTGGTTGTCGATTTGCTCCTGTAGCTTCTGAGCAGGTCGATTGAACTCCAGCAGTAGAATCACGAAATACAGACCAAAACCGCAGGTCAGCAGCCACCACCACCATCCGTCCATTCCGTCCATCGACATAACTCCTTTGCTCTGTATGAGAGGAGTCGTTTCTGGCCGCCCACTCTAGGGCGACCAGAAACTCGTAGTGCAGTTAGCCCAAGCGCTTGAGCAGGTCGACGCAGCGGTTGGAATAGCCCCACTCGTTGTCGTACCAGCCCAATATCTTGACCATATTGCCTTCGACTACATTGGTCGAAAGCGCGTCGAAAATGCAGGAGTGCGCGTTGCCGATAATATCGGCCAACACCAGCGGATCCTCCGAGTATTCGAGGATGCCCTTGAGCGAATCTTCCGCGGCGGCCTTAAACGCGGCGTTGATCTCCTCGGCGGTGGCATCCTTTTCGAGCACAGCGGTAAAATCCGTCAGCGAGCCATCGGGCGTCGGCACGCGAATAGACAGACCGTCGAGCTTGCCGGCCAGTTCGGGCAGCACCTTACCTACGGCCACGGCAGCACCCGTCGTGGTCGGAATCATAGAGACGGCGGCCGAACGAGCGCGGCGCAGATCGCTGTGCGGAAGATCGAGAATGCGCTGGTCGTTGGTATAAGAGTGAATCGTATTCATCATGCCCTTGACGATGCCAAAGTTCTCCTGCAACACCTTGGCCATCGGCGCCAGACAGTTGGTCGTGCAAGAAGCGTTGGACAGGACCGTGTGCTCGGGCTTGAGCTGGTCGTCGTTGACGCCCAATACCACCGTCAAATCTTCGCCTTTGGCTGGCTGCGAGATAACGACTTTTTTGGCACCGGCCTGAATGTGGGCTTCGGCCTGAGCGCGCTCAGAGAATAGGCCGGTCGATTCGAGCACGACATCGGCACCGATATCGCCCCAGGGTAGCTTAGCCGGATCGCGTTCGGCTATGATGCGAATGCTCTTTCCGTTGACGACCAAGTTGTCGCCGTCCACGGCGACTTCGCCGTCGAAGCGACCGTGCGTCGAGTCATACTTAAGCAAGTGGGCCAGCGTTTTGGCATCCGTCAGGTCGTTGATTGCCTTAATGTCAATGCCGCCCTGAGCAACCGCTGCGCGGAAAACCAAGCGACCAATGCGACCGAACCCATTTATACCAACAGGTAGATCTCCCATTTACCTATCCTATCCTCTCTAAAACAATGTGGTGAATAAAAAAAGAAGCCCATACAGGGGCGTATATTCGAAGCTTTACAGCCCGCTGCGATGTCCTATATTGCTCTGTGACGAACGGGGGTGCGAAGCGAGCGGGCAGACATTCCGGTACGACTACAATTAAGATATATTAGTCAAAATATGGGCAAATAGCAAGAGCTTACCCACCCGTTAACCGCGTGTGACAATTGTCGTAACTGTTTCTTTTACAAGTTGTAACGCACACATTTTTCCACGGAATACCCCATGCAAGACCTACTCAAGCGCATAGACGATCGAGTTGATGAATGCATCGAACAGCTCGCCCAGTTCGTCCGCATTCCCAGCGTAAGCGCAGGAGCCGACGGCGACAGCGCACCAGCCATACAGCAAGCTGCTGATTTCTTGGTAGAGCACTTCGCGCGCATGCATTTTACCGCGCAAAAAGTGCAGGTCAGCGCCGACACCAATCCGCTGGTCCTAGCGCGCAGCCCGGGCTTTTCGAACGATCGCCCCACCGTCATGGTCTATGGACACTACGACGTGCAGGGCGTCGATAACCCGCGCTCGGCCTGGGACGTCGACCCCTTTGCTGCCGAACAGCGCGACGGCTATCTAATCGCGCGCGGCGCCAGCGACAACAAGGGACCGACGTTCGCTCATATCAAGGCTGCCGAGACCATGCTGCAGGCAGATGAAACCCTACCGGTTGACCTACTCTTTGTCATTGAGGGAGAAGAAGAGTGCGGCAGCCGCGCGCTGGGGACCTTTATCGAATCGGGCGGATTGGACGAGTATGCGCCCTTTCTCTGCACCGTCATCTCCGACACCAGCATGTACGGCCCCGACCGCCCCTCGCTCACTCTGGGATTGCGCGGCATTTCCTACTTCGAAATGAGCGTACACGGTCCCAAACAAGACGTGCATTCGGGGCTCTTCGGCGGCATTGTGCACAATCCCAACGCCGTACTCGTGCAGGCGCTGGCCGGACTCTACGACGCCGGCGGAAATATCGACGTGCCGGGTTTCTACGAGGGCATAGAGCCCCTGTCGGACCGCGAAAAGCAGCTCTACGACGCACTAGATGCGCGCGAAGAAGACTATGTGCGCGAGCTGGGCGTGAGCGCACTGCGCAGCGAAGAGGGCTATTCGCTGCTCGAGCAGCGCTGGACGCGGCCGACGCTAGAGATCAACCATCTAAGCGGCGGCAGTCCGCGCACCGTCATACCCGCCGTCGCGCGGGCGGCCCTTTCCGCTCGCTTGGTCCCCGGCCAAGACCCTGCACAGATCGAAGCGCTGCTCCAAGCGCGCATCCGCGAGCGCATCCCGCAGGGGGCCCGCGTCGAATTTGCGCACCCGCACAGTTCGCCGGCTTACTACCTAGATATCGACCATCCGCTCGTAGCGCCCACCCTGAGCGCGATCCGCCAAGGCTTTGACTGCGACGCACTGATCACGCGCGAAGGAGGCTCCATCCCCATCGTTGTCGATATCGCGGCTAAAACAGAAGCCCCCGTGCTGTTAGTCGGTCTGGGACAGATCACCGATAACTGGCACGGCCCCAACGAGCGCTTCTGCCTGCGCGACTTTCACCGCGGCATGCGCACCTCGGCCGCGCTCTTACACGAGCTGGGCCGACTGTCTTAAGAGGCGCCGACCGAACCCACCCACTCGACATCGTCCACCCTTTCGGAGCTTTTGAGCGGCATGGCACTAACACCACAGCAGATCTCCCAGTTTCAGCAGGATGGCTACACGTCTGTTCCCCATTTTTTCAGCGCCCGCGAAGTGCAGGCACTACAGGCTGAGGTGGAGCGCTTTAAGCGCGAAGGGTTGGTGCGCAATGTCGCCACGGACGGCGACGGTCAAACCCCTTCGCAGAGCAAGGCCAACCTGCAGCTAATCCCCCTCTTCGATAAGAGCGAGCTCGTGCGTGCACTGCCGTTCACACCGCAGGTCACTGAGGCTATCACCCAACTGATCGGCGCGCCGGCGATTCTGCACTTAGACCAAATGTTTCTCAAACCAGGCCGGCACGGGGCCGGCACAGACTGGCATCAGGACAACGCCTATTTCAAGGTCGCCGACCCACTGCGCGGCACCGCCATGTGGATCGCCATTCACGACGCGACCATCGCCAACGGCACCCTGCACGTCGTACCGGGATCTCATCGCGAGACATACGAGCACAGCCGTGATCCCAACTCAGATCACCACATCCACTGCCAGGTCCCCGAAGAACGCGCCGTGCCCATCGAATTAGCAGCCGGCGGCGTCGCCTTCTTCTGCTATGGCACCGCCCACTGCACAAGGGCGAACCAAACCGACGGCGAGCGCGCCGGCATGGCCTTCCACTTTTTGCACTGCGACTACGTGCCGGATGCACGCATGGCCAACGAGAAGCCGCTGATTTCCGGCCCCCAAGCAACGGGCGGACAGCGCGAGTACGGTGTGCGAGTGGACGGTGCGTGGGACGACCAAGTCCATCACGCCTTGGCTGCGTCCTAACTTCCAAGCGGTTTATCTCGCTCAGATAGGAGCCCCTATGCCCCGAATACACGCCGACGAACTCCGTCGCATTGGCTACCTGTTGTTTGAACGGGTAGGCTGTTCGCCGGTCGACGCACGCACCGTGGTCGATCACCTGGTCGACTCGTCGCTCTACGGCCACGATTCGCACGGCCAGATCCGCATATACGAGTACATCGGCCAAATTCGCGACGGCATCTTCGACCCCAAAGGCCGACCGCGCGTAGAGAGCGACCGGCCCTGCGCCGCCGTCGTAGACGGCGGCGGCGCGCTAGGCCAAATCGGTGGTGCCTTTGCCACCCAATTGGCCATCGACAAGGCTCGCGAGCATGGCGTGGCAACCGTGACCCTGCGCAACACGAGCCACGTAGGGCGCGTCGGGGCCTACCCCTTGCAAATCGCTCGGGCTGGGCTCATCGGACTGGTCTTTTGTAACGCCGGTCACCTAGGGCGACAGATCGCTCCCTACGGGGGGCTCGACGGCAAGCTCAGCACCAATCCCATCGCCTTTGCCGCTCCGCGGCAAGCAGCCGATCCCATTCTCGTCGACATGACTACGTCCGTCTGCGCCGAAGGCAAAATACGCGTGGCTTCCAATCGGGGCGTAGCCCTGCCCGCCGGCTGCATTATCGACGCTAAAGGCAATCCGTCGACCGATCCACAGGCCTATTTAGGCGATCCACCCGGCGCCATTCTACCGCTGGGCGGCCCCGTCGCCTACAAGGGCTACTGCCTTAGTTTTATCGTGGAAATTCTGGGGGGCGCGCTCAGCGGGCAGGGCTGCGCATCGGGCGAGCGCGTGATGCAGAGCAACGGCCTGTGCATTACGGCCTACAGCATTGATCACTTCGCCGAGCGGGCGGACTATTTTGACGATCTGGAAACGCTCATATCGCACGTGCGCAGCAGCCGCATCGACCCTGCACTAGGCGAAATCTTGCTGCCCGGCGACCCAGAATACCGTTCGGCCGAAGAGCGCTCCCAGGCAGGTATTCCCATTGATGACACCACCTGGGAACGCATTCAGCGCGCCGGTAGCGACCTCGGGCTAGAGACGGGTTCCTGGCAAACGCTAGCCTGAACAGGCCGCGGGAGCATCGGGAGCACGGACATGATCAAATGGCTGTTTACGACCATTGCTCGCAGCCCTTAAAGGCCATGTGTTCACCCTCTTTATACACCGGGCGCGGCAGATAATTGTTAATCCCTTCTACCGCCTGACCGCGCAGTAGAAAAGCGCTCGGCCACTGGCCTTCCGGCGTAATCCGCGTCGTCGTAGGTATGTAGCGAATTGTTAGGCCACAGCGACGACGGTCTGACGTATTGGCGTTCGAGCCGTGCACGATATTGGGATGGTGCACAGACACGCCGCCGGCCGGCACCACAATATCGACGGCCCGGTCCTCCTCTACTAGCTCCGGATCGATACGCGAGGAAAGCACGTTGGCCTCTTCTGTATGCCGCTTCATTTCGTGAAGCTGCATGTCCTGCGTGCCGGGAACCACGCGCATACAGCCGTTTTCGGGCAGCGAGTCGTCCACTGCCAGCCACAGCGTCACGACCTCCATGGGCTCGAGCGGCCAGTAGGAACCGTCCTGATGCCAGAGCACCGGCTGGCCGTCGCCGGGCGGCTTAGATATATAGTGCGAAGCAAAGAGCGCGATATTCGGACCAATATACTGCTCGGCAATATCAAGCAGGCGCTCATCGCTGACCAAGCGCACCCAAAACGGATCGTCGGTCATCAGGTTATTGTGCAGCTGTTCGGGACGAAGTTCCGGGTTTTTCTGCAAAAGCCAATCGACGTGGTCGCTGGCCTCGCGCACGAGATCTGCATCGATGACATTTTCATAGATGGCGTAGCCATCGCGATCGTACTGCTCTTTTAACGCGCTAGCCGTTGCGCTCATAGAATGGGCTCCTCTGTTAGATAAGAAAATCGCCATAGGTTACTCTTTTTTTTTTCGAGCGTCAAAACGGCCGGGGTATACGACCGGCCCTATCGCGGCATTTCTCCGCAGAAGGTGTGAAACAATATGCTAAGCGAAAGAGAAAAGTGGTTTTTCGACCACCACGGATTTCTTCATCTGCGCGGGGTCGTGCCGCCAGATGACCTAGCGCGCATGATCGAACTGGCCGACATCTGGCACGGGATGTCGCTGCAAGAACTACCGCCGCCCCTTGCCTCTACTTCGCGCAGCGGGCAGCACGCGCCCACCATCGCCCACTGGATCAACCACGTCCAATACGGCGATCCCATATTTGAACGGCTCGCGCTCAATGCGGACATCATGCGGGTCATTATCGCTCTGACGGGCGGGACGCCCTGCCTAGTCGACTGTGCGCTGACAAAAAACTATAGCACATCAGACGACATCGGCCTGCACGCGGCGGGAAAGGACTATAGCGTCGTAGATGGCGCGCCGCGCGCAGGATTTTTAAACGCCGGTGTTTCGCTGGTCGATGTGCCGGAAGGGACCGGCTTTGTCTGTCTGCCCGGTAGCCACAAGCGCAACTTCGAGCCGCCGGACCTTTCCATTTACGACGGACCACCTACCATCATCAACGTGCCGGTGAGCGCAGGCGATGCCGTGATCTTTACTGAGGCGCTGTGGCACGGAGCGCGCCGCTGGACGCTGGACACGCCGCGCTACACCGTATTCACCCGCTATATCGACGAAGGCACGCACGGAGCGTTGCCCATCGAATCGCACCGACACCGCATATCGGATGAACTCTACGAACTCGAGCTCCCGGCCGTGCGCGGCGCGCAAAAGCGCGTAGTAACTCGTCTGCTAAACGACCTAGCAACGCGACCCGTCTGACGCCCAATCTTTCACAGGCTGCGTAGAAACGCACACAGCCTGCCGCCAAAAACGCGCCTCAGAAAACTGATCTTTTTCAGTTTTCTGAGGCGCGTTACCCTATTATCACTAAGAAGCGAGCAAAAAAGTGCGGCCTTTCGACAGGCCAGCTGTGGGTACGATCCTTGCTAACGAACGGTATGCAGGCGCCTGCTACGGGCGCCGGAAAGGACGATAGCAATGCTCGACGCCGACAAAAAGGGCGACGAATGCCGAGCCGAGGGATGTACAGCGAACGCGCGCTCCATGGGATACTGCCCGCGTCATTACCAGCAGATGCGCCGACACGGACGGCTGACACCCGAACGAGAATACGGCCACCGCAGCGGTACCTGCTGCGTGGGCGGCTGCCAGCACGCAGAAGTAGCGCGCAGCTACTGCTTTCGCCACTACCAACAGGTCCGTCGCTACGGCCGCTTAACGCCCGAACGCGAACGATCCTACGGCCGCACGGACTGCCAAATCTCGGGCTGCAACGGACGACATGCCGCGCGCGGCCTGTGCAAAAAACACTATATGAAGGTGTATTATGCCGCGCGCCAGGAGGCTGCGGCAGGCGCTTGATAAACGCGTGTACCGAGGAAAGCCGAGGAGTGATTAACTTTCTTTACCGACCGATTCACGCGCGGCCGTTGGCACTTCAATACCCGTCTCCGCTAGCATCTCTTCTAGATCGCGGCAGTACTGCTCGGCCGTGCGCTGACGCGACGTGGCGCGATTGAGCGTCTCACCAAACCAGCGCACCATCTGCTCGACCTCAGTCCGGGTATCTTCCATGCGCTTTTCTTCCGTGCGCAGTCCCAGCAGATCGGCCCGCATCTTACTAAGCCGAAACTCCGTTTGCTCGCGGACCACTAGACAGGCGATAGCGAATATGATTACCAGCGTAAGCAATAAACCCGTCACTAGTCGTCGCTCCTCGTCTCGCCGCGCGTCGTCACAGCGCTTAAACGCTGCATGTTGCGTTTTATATTCTCAGCGTCGGTGCGCAGCATGACGATGTGGTTCTCCACGTCTTCGCGCCGACTCAGCACGTTGCGCAGCACGACGCGCGGATCGTAGCCCTGTAACATCAGCTGGGCCGAGTGGTCCGATTCGTCTTCCTCGTCCTCGGGAAACATCGCCTGCACATTGGCCTCTAACTGAACGATAGCTTTTTCAATAGCCTGATCGAACTGACTCAGCGAATCGATGGAGAACTGAATTTCCGACAGCGCTTTCTCGGCGTTTTGCGTTACGTGTTCCGCGCTGTGATTGGCTTTGTTGCGGATAGACTGGATGCGTTTACGCAGGGGTTCCTGGCGCATGCGCAGCTGACCCGATCGCTTCTGATACATAATCGATAGTTGGGCCGTAATGATGATCAGCGCCAAGCTAGCCATCATTAGTATCCAATCAATCAACCTGGCTATCCCTTCGCGGTTCGCCCAAGCACCACGCAAGCGCGCACGTCGCCAGCCCACCCATACAGGCTATGAAAAACGTCGCTTGGAAAGAAAACTGCTCAGCTATTCGACCACCCAAAAGCGGCATGAGCGCCGCCGGCGCCTGTAGCAGGCGCATAAATGCCTGATAGGAAGGCCGCCGATCTTCGGGTGCAATCTCTAAAAAGTAGTTTGTGCTGCCCATAAACGCCCCGCGCGTTCCGATCCCGGCCAGTACAAATGCGGCAATAAAGAGCAGTGCGCGCGCATCGTATGACTCGGGCAAAAAAGCCATTAACTGCACGGAGGGCACATACCAGGAGACCAGTGCACACAGCGGCGCTAGCATAAAGATGAGCGATCCCACGAGCAAGAGCAGCCGGTTGCCGTAGCGATCTCCCAGATGACCCCAGACAAAGTTCGACGGCAGCGAAAAACAGGTCGCCGCGATCATCAGAACGCCAATAATGGACTCGGGGAGTTCGAGCGCTTTGAGCGCATACGGAACAAATACCACCTGGCCTATCATCGTCGAGGAAAGCAGCACGCGCACCCAAACGAGCAGGCGATAGTTGCGATCTTCTCGCACGATGGACCAGCCGCGGCTTAGCTGCATGCGCAGGGGAGCGCGCTCGCGAACAATTTGGCCGGCCGGCTCGTCTACCGCAGCAAAGGCGGAGACGGCCAAGACCAAAAAGAGCGAAGCCGTGGCAAAGAGCAGTGCGTAATTATCGGGAAAGACGGGACCGCCGTCTCCCAGCATATGGCGCACGTACAAACCGGTGGCCCCGCCTACGAGACCGCCAAAAAAACCGCGCATCGCCATGAAACTGCCGCGGCGCGTCTTGGGAATGGTCTTGGCCACCATGTCCATGAAGCCAATCCCGCCGGCGCCGTTGGCCGATACATATATAAAATATGTAAGAGCGAAAAACAGCACCAGTCCGTTTGCATCCGCATCCGTCATCTGCATGGCGACCAGCGCCATGATGGCCAGCGACACAATGCGCGCCAAACCGGCCCACACATAAATGGGCTTTTTACGCGGCATGCCCTCGGCTATGTGCGCCACAAACAGCTGCGGCCACAGCATCCCTATGTGCATCAACGCCGAAGGCAACGCAGCCAGAAACGTCGAGTCAGTCAGTTTTAAAAAGAACGCCGAGAGCACCAAGCTCGGCTGCATGACGGTAACGACTACCTCGAAGAGCGCGCCGTTGAGCACGCCGAGGCGAAAAGCACGATCGCGCATGAGTTCGTCAGTCTACGGCAATATCCTGGCGCAGACCGCTCTTTATGGAGCGCTCAATGCCAACCAACAGCGCGACGTCGAACAGCGCTTTTTCGGGCGTGTAATATGGTGCTGTCTCATCGGAAAATGACGCGGCAAAGGCCTGCCACATCGCCGCGTAGCTATTCTCTTCCTCGAGCGCGACCTCGCGTACGGTTCCGTCCTCGCGCTCAATGCGCAGCGAGCGCTGACCCGGGCCCAGACTCGCCTCGGCGGTGAGACACCCCTCGCTGCCATAGACCGTATAATGGCGCTGCAGGCTCGGCAGGTAGCTGCCAAAGCTGAGCTGGCCCACCAAGCCGTTGTCGTAATGAAAGAGCGCGGCCACGTGGTCGTAGTCGCCAAACTCCGGGCGCAGCTGCTGCCCGTGTGCATCTACCGAAACGGGTGAGCCAAAGACGCGGTCGAGGTCGGCAATAACGTGTATGCCGCCGTCGAACAACGGCCCCAACGGATAGTCGGGGCGCTGCCGCCACGGCGTCGTCGCATAGTTGCCATCAAGCGGCACCTCGCGGTGGTGCGCAACGCGCTGCCACATCACGACCTGGCCAATCTCGCCGCTGTCGAGAATTTCGCGCATGATTTGATTACCACGTCGATAGGCCAGCTGCTCGGCAACAAAGAGCTTTTTGCCTGCGGCATGAGCCCGTTCGATCAGCCGACGCCCCTCGGGCACCGATCGAGCCAGCGGCTTTTCCGTCACGACGTCTTTGCCCGCCTTTAGCGCCGCTTCGACTACGACCGGGGTCAGCGGAATCGGCATAAGAGAGAGCACAACCTCCACCTCGTCGAGAGCCAGCAGCTCCTCGTAGTCGGCCACCACCGGCCGACCGGGATATTCAGCGGCTATGTGCGCGCGCCGCTCCGGACTCGCGTCGCAAAAAGCGACCGGTTCAAATGCCGACTGCATATCGCGCAAAATGGGCTGATGCACCCTCTGCCAAATCAACCCTACGCCTATAACACCCACTCTTTTCTTTTTCATTTTGCTCGCCTCTGCGTTGAACATAAATTCGCAGCGGGAAATCTCGCTTCCCACCCCAACATCTGCAACAGCCCTTGCCCAGAGCGCCATTATAGGCCTTTTTTTTCGCAGCTTATCAACCGATTACCGAGCAGAGATCGCCATGAGTCATCGACCCCGCATCGCCGCCCTCGTATCCATATATCATCGCTACGCCCATGCCCAGCATATCGTCGACCGCTTTTTGGAAGGCTACGGATGGAACGGACGCCATCACCGACCCGAAATGGACGTCGTCTCGCTCTACGTGGACCAAGTCAACGAAGCGCCCGCCGAACCGGAAGAGGGCGTCCGCTACGATCTGAGCCGCGAGCGGGCCGAGCGCTTCCCTCAGTTGGAGTGCTATCCGACCATCGCCGACGCCCTGATGCGCGGCACGGACTCGCTCGACGTTGACGCCGTGCTCATCGTCGCCGAGCACGGCGATTATCCAGACAATGAAAAGGGCCAGACCGTGTGGCCGCGCTACGAATTTTTCAAGCAAATGCTGGCCGTTTTCCGCGCTAGCGGACGCAGCGTGCCCGTCTTCAATGACAAGCACCTATCATGGCGCTGGGATTGGGCCAAGGAAATGTACGACGCGTCCGTCGAGCTCGACTTCCCCTTTATGGCCGGTTCCTCGCTGCCCGTTACTTGGCGCACGCCCGACCTTGAGATGCCGCTAGGCGCCGATGTAAAGGAAGCCATGTGCGTGGGCTGTGGCTGGATCGACGGCGGTGACTTTCACGGCTTTGAGGTCATTCAAGGTATGGTCGAACGCCGGCGCGGAGGCGAGTCGGGCATCGAGTGGATCGAGGCCTTTCGCGGCGAGAAGTTTTGGAATGCGCTGCACGAGGGGCGCTGGTCGCGCACCCTATTCGACGCCTGCCTGTGCCGGGGCCACCAGCTGACGCCGGCGCGCCCCGGGTTCAACAACACGTTCCCGACGGTTGACGAGATGAAATCGCTGGTCAAGGATCCGTGGGCCTACCAGTATAAACACCGCGACGGGCTCGTCTGCACGATGATCGCCATGAACGGCCTCTTCGGCGGCAGCTGGGCCTTTGCCGCCGACGTCGACGGACGCGAGGATCCCCTGTCGACCTACATGCATTTGCCCATGCCGCCCAACCCGGCTACGCTGGCCAACTTCTTCTCGCCGCAGGTCAACAACGTCGAACAGATGTTTTTGACGCGAAAGGCCTCCTACCCGATCGAACGCACGCTGCTGACAACGGGCCTGACCATCGCCGGCGTCGACAGTCTGCACGAAGGGCAGACCCGCATAGAAACACCGCATCTGGATATAAGCTACCAGCCCAATCCGCTTTCGACCTACTGGCGCACCTAGCGTTGTCCTATCTCCGGCAACCCGTCCCATAGGAGACAATCCGCTATGAACAGAGCACGCATCCGACCTTGGATCTTCCTCGTGGGCATCGCGCTAACCGCGCTGCCGGCCGCGATATCAGCCCAAACGCGCCCGGTCGATGAAAAGACCGTCGTCGAACGCGTTGAGGCCGCGCTAGCGATTGTCTCGATGCGAATCGAGACGGCCGTTGCAAACGGTCGTCTGACGCGGGAAGAGGGCGAAGAAAAGCTGCGCCAAGCCCGCGCCGACCTCATTTGGAAAGCGGCCTTAAGCATGGATCCAGACCAGTGGCCTGAGCCGCTGCAAGCGCTCATACTCGAACTGCGACCCGGCGCCACCATCGAGCAATTTGCCCAATGGGCGCGCGAGCAACAGCAAAAGACCGCCGAGCGCGATCGAGAACAACGCATCTGGGCCGCTGCCATGGCGCAGGATCCCAGCGAGTGGTCGGACAGACTCAAAGCGGCCCTACTCGAGCTCAAGCCCAACAGCACGATTGAAGAAATCGCCGAAGGCGTTCGCCAGCGGCAGCAGCATATGGAGCTGCGCGAGCAACTGCGCGACGCCGTCAAAGCGGGTGAGATGACGCCGGAAGAGGCCCGACAGAGACTTCAAGAAGCGCACGAGCAAATGGGCGACCGCGACGACCGCCTCGACGCATTGCGCCGCAGCGTTATCGAGCGCGCCCTAGCCGAAGACCCCGACCAGTGGAACCAAGATTTGCTCGACGCCATTGCCCGAGCGGGATGGGATGCCGACGCGCTAGCCGAACGGATCCGCACGCATCGCGCCCGGGGCGACGACGACGAGACCACAACCCGTGAGCTGACGCAGCGTACACCCAACGGCCCCTTCAACACTTCCGTACAAACCCAGTCGTGGGGCCAGATAAAGACCCACCCACGCGACTAAGGAGTGGCCTGTAGCTGCAGCGGGAATAGATACAGCAGAGTGTCCAACAGATCAGAAAGGCCATACGTCATGGAAAAAAAATCCCCGAATGCGCGCGAACAGAGCGCCCCGCTCGACGCGGCGCAGATGCAGACATTTGAGGATGACGGCGCTGTGCTAGTCGACCTGCGCCTAGACCTCGACTTGCTAGACAGGGCAGAGGCGGCGTGGGATCGCTTTGATAGCGCAGCGGACCCTACACCGCTCAGCATCTTCGATGACCCAGATTACGTAGAGCTGATTTCGTCCCCAGTGTTTGAGCAGATTGCTCAGCAGGTGCTGCGCAGTGACCGGGTGTTTATCCTCGAAACGGGACGTGCAGGGACGGGTCTGGAACGCGCAGACGCCAACGACAGGGCTCATCGCAACGACTGGCCAGAGAAACACGGCGTGCGATCGGAGTGGGCCAATTCCATGCACATAGACGTCCAGGTGACGACCGAGGACTTTGCGGCGACGCCGCGGCGGGAGCATCTGGCCATTTGGTTCTGGCTCAACGATGTGCCGGCCGAACGCGCTGCAATGCGCGTGCTCAAGGGCAGCCATAAACCGTTGGGGGCGCACTGGCAAGAGATGCAGCAGCAGTGGAAAGAAAACCCCAACGCGTCCCTACCGCTGCAGCACGGACCGCGTTGGGAGGCCGAAGGCGAGCCCGACGCCCGCCTGTTTGCAGGATTGGAGCCCACCGCAATGGCCGCTCCTCGCGGATACGCCCAGGTGTTTTCGCAGTCTCTGCTCCACGCCGGCTGGCATTCAGACGATGTCGAACCGCGCAAGGGTTTCCACATCTCGTGGGTCGCCGATGGAGTGAGCATTGGGGGCATGCGCTTTAACGATCAGAGCGGGCGCATCGACGGCGTGCGCGAGCGAAGCGCCAAGCTGCGGGAGGTTATGGATCCAGAGCGGCGACACGTGGCAATGGACGACGCGACGCTCGAGCGGCTGGTGGGACTGTGGGAAGAGGAATGGCCCCCCACGCTACGAAAGCGCTTCCGGCTTTAATAGTATTCTTACAAAATTTAGAAAAAGTGCGACGGCTTTCCCGCGGGCGCTACATACGAATCAGCTCTTCAGTTTCTTTCCAACTTTTACTAACTTCAGTTTGAACCGAAAAAATACGTGACAAAGCGCCCTATAAAAGAGAAAAGCGTTGAAAGAATCCGCTGAAAATACAGTTGCACTCGACTACACCGGAACAGAAGAATTGCGCGTTCTGCAGCTTGCGACAAACTATAACAGCTTCCTCACAGATCTTGTAAAAAAGTACCTGCCAAAGAATAAAGACTGTAAGGCGCTCGACTTTGGATCGGGAATAGGCACTTTTACTGATCGCTTAAAAGAAGACAACTGGCAACCAGATTGTTTTGAAGTTGACCCAAGTCTGGTCCAGATGCTTAAAAATAAAGGGTATCATGTTTTTACCGACCAAAACCTAGTGCCTAATAACCATTTTGATTTCATCTATTCTTTGAATGTTCTTGAAC
>JAYOKQ010000045.1:0-30647 GCA_038119905.1 Gemmatimonadota bacterium
GCAGTATGGTGCCGGTTTCTTCACCGAGAAAATCATACTCGATGCGGCCATCTACTCCAGCTTCGGGTGCATCGCCTTGAGCGACGATGTAGTTGCCTTGCACGGTCGCTTCTACATCTTCTTTAGCTTTCTCTGCAATCTCGGCAATGACCTCACCCTGCAGTCCGTGCTTGATGTCGTACTGCTCCGTGAGGGCCTTGGCGATATCTTGGTTGGTTAGGCTATCGTCCCCACCAAAACAGATCTGCTTAAGAATGGCTTGGAGTCCGTCGTTGGAAATATTGACGACCATCCAGGTCGTCGGCTCGTTGCCAAAGGTCTGTCGCTCTGGGGGGGGACTTTGTTCGTCATCCGTTTGTGCGCCAGCGTCGTCCGCTGCGTTCTCGTCCTGTGGAGTCTCGTCTGCCATAGGGTCCGTAGGTTTAGAGATCCCAATCTTTGAGAACGGCAGCCAACTCGCCCTTCCACGTGTTCATATCGCTATGGGCCTGAGCGTCGTTAATGGCCATGGCCGCTTGGACGGCAAAGCGCGTTACCACGCTGAGTTCGTCGTCGGAAATAGCACCTTTTGTCGGGGCCGATATCTCTATGAAACCCAACAACTCCTCTTGGCGCACCATAGGGGCTAAGACAAAAGGAGAAACTGTCGGCGATTCGGTCTGTGCGACATAGGTCGATTCCATCGTGTCGGAAACGCGTTTAAAGGCCTCCGCGTGCAGTGGACTCGGTTGCACTTTATGTAGTTCGTCGGGGGCAACGGTGGTATAGCCGGAAGCATCTAGTGCTGCCACCGGACGTATTGTGCCTTCGGAAGTCAAATAAATGACGGCCGCTTCTACGGGAATGATTTGTCCGGCTATCTGCAGCAGGAATTGCAGCGTTTCCTCAAGCGTGTGGATGCCGAGCATGAAATGGGCTATTTGGTCGCGTCCCGAAAGCTCTTTTATCTTTAGCTGAAGTTCGTGCGTTCGCTGGTCGACTGCTTGCTCAAGCCGTGCGTTAAAGTCCTCGAGTGCGCGATTTTTTTCTATTAGTTCGGCCGTGAGTCGACTGTTTTCGCGCTCGAGTTCAACCTGCTTGAGTAGGTCGCGCACCGTTTGTTTGATCTCGTCGTCGTTCCAAGGTTTGTTGATGTAGCGAGCAATAGCACCCTGGTTGACGGCCTCGGTTACAGCGTCTATGTCTGCATAGCCTGTGAGGAGGATGCGCACGGCATCGGGGGCGATTTCGCGGGATCGAGACAGGAATTCCGACCCCAGCATTTCTGGCATGCGGTGGTCTGATATGATGAGAGAGATTGGCTGTTGCTGAAGGATATCAAGGCCTTCTGCTCCGCTCGCAGCGGTGACGATGCGATACCTTTCGCGGTGGAATAGGCGAGACAGAGAACGGGTAATGTTCGCTTCGTCGTCGACCAATAAGATGGTGTGTTCCATTTCCATATACCGTGTTTGCCTGGTGGTTGGATCAGGTGCTTAACGATTCGAGTTCGTTGGAAAAATGCTCCACTTCGCGCGGCGTTAGGTCCAATATGGCGCGCGCTGCCTCCGTGCGTGCGATCAATGCTTCGATCGAATCGCTATCGCGCGTGGCGTAGTGGACTAGGGCGTCGGCCAGCTGGATTAAGCCGGCCAGCTGTGAATCGACGTTGGCGCTAGTCGGCTGATGGTGGTAGCGTACCGCGTCGCAAATGCGCGGTGGCAGGTTCCACAACTCGCAGGCATAGGCGCCCACTTCTGCGTGGTCCGTGCCAAATTCTTCGCGCTCCGCCTGGATTGCTAATGCAACGTCATCACGGATCTTTTGTGTCACAGTAGCGTAGCGGTCTGCTGCAAATCGGGCCAGAATAAGTTTGCCAAGATCGTGCATTGTTCCGGCAAATAGAGCCATTTCTTGTATGGCGCGATCGCCCCGCTGATGTCGTGTGATATGGCGCGCGGCGAATCCGCACGACAGTGAGTGCTGCCAGAGTTGGTCACTGTCGAAATATTTGGATGCACTGGGAGCCAACTGCTGAAACGCTCCGCCGGCCAAAACCAGATTTTGTATAAAGTCCAGGCCGAGGACAAAGATGGCGCGACTGACGGTCTCTACTGCGCGTCGTTGGCCAAAGAATGTAGAATTCGCTATCTGCAAAATGCGTGCGGCCAGCGGCGGGTTCTGACCGATGGCATCGGCGACGACATCGGCCGAACGGTCGGTTGCCTCGCGCAGCGCTTGTTGCACCGCTTGATACGTTTGCGGCAGGGGAGGGAGGGCCTCAAAGCTGTTAATCAGTTCGTAGAGACCCGGGCTGAAATCCCCTTGCGTTTCTTGTTTAGTTAACAGATCGCGTATGGTCTGTTTTAGCTCTGTGTCATCCCACGGTTTGGCGACCATTTCCTGTATGTTGATTTCCGAGAAGATACGGGAAACAGCCTCCTTTTCGGCATAGCCACTCAACACCATACAGGCGATCTCGGGATGGCGCCTGCGCACGCGGTTGAGGAATTCGACTCCGTTCATTTCCGGCATGCGCACGTCGGAAACCACTAGGTCAACGTCGTTTTTTTGCAGCAGCTCGAGGCCCTTTTTACCGCTTGGAGCTAGCAGCACCTTATAGCCTTCGCGGTGAAATAGACGTCGCAGTGAGCGAAGTATATTTTCCTCATCATCCACAAAAAGAATGGTCTTCTCGCTCATAGCCGACGGTGCTCCATCGACAGGCGTGTATCCCACGTCGAACGCATCGACTGACGGTGCCAGCGGATGTATACGGGGATGATGAATACGTCAGACATCTTTGGGTAACTTGATGGTAAAGGTGGTGCCTTGGCCTGGCTGACTTTCGACAAGCAGCTGCCCCCCGTGCTTTTCGACGATAATTTGGTACGCCATGCTCAGGCCCAGGCCGGTACCTTGGCCGACTTTCTTCGTCGTAAAAAACGGCTCAAAGATCCGCTTTTGCACTTCGGCTGACATGCCCTGACCGCTGTCGGCGATGGCAATGCAGACAGCGGTCGGCTCTTCATAGGTGGCGATGCGTATTGTGCCTTGATCTTCGATAGCCTGTCCCGCATTGACCAAAAGATTCATAAAAACCTGATTGAGCTCCTGCATAAAGCAGGAAACTGGGGGTAAATCGGCGTACTCCTTCTCAATCGTGGCCTTGTACTTGAGCTCGTTGTGCACTATGTTGAGCGTGCTCTCGACGCCGGCGTTGATGTCCGCCGGCATCTTTTCTTCGCGGCCGACATGGGAAAACTCTTTGAGGTTGAGCACGATTTTGCGCACCCGATCGGCTCCGTCGAGCGATTCGCTGATGAGATCTCCGATATCATCCATTAGGTACGATAAATCAATGCGCTCTTTCTCGGCGGAGATCTGTTTGAGATGAGCCAATGCCGCTTCGGTATCGCCGTTCTCCAACGCGCTCTCGAGTCGTGCATATGCATGTAATAGGGTAGTGATATCGCCGATGTACTCACTGAGTGTGCCCAGATTACTGTAGATAAAGCCCATCGGATTATTGATCTCGTGAGCGACGCCGGCGGCTAACTGACCTATAGAAGCCATCTTCTCCGACTGAAGCAGCTGGGACTCTAGTTGCTTGTAGCGGGAAACGTCGAGGGCAACGCAGGCTATGCCCGTTAGTTTGTCGCCGTCATACAGTCCTAAGCTAGAAAATAGGACGGGGATGGAGGATCCGAATTTGCTGAGAAACACCGCTTCGCGGCGCGCTGTCGCTTGGGCTAATTGATCAATGGATGAAAGATCTACGGGATTTTCGGGCGCACCCAAAATGGACAGCGGTTTGCCGCAGAGCTCATCGCGCTCATAGCCCAGTATATCTAATGCCGACCTGTTGGCCGATTGTATGATACCCGCTGCATCGGTTACGACGAGACTGGAGAGCGTGGAATAGATAGCATTTTCCACGCTGCCGGTTGCCTGACTGATCTGCTGCTCCGAAGTATGGGATGACGGGGAATGGGTGTCCATAGCGCGTGCTCTTTAGTCGAGAGCGCGCGTTCAGGCTCTGAACGGGGCGCTCGTTTGTATAATCGATAGGCCTGTAGGTATTGGGTAAGTAGAACGCGATTGTCGCAGCGTAGCCTACGCTGATAAGGTATCGATTCTGTTGCAAATATCAATGTTGTCGTAGCGCTTTATTTGGCGTCACTAGCAGACGTTGAATGAAATGGCTCGAGAGAAAAGGCCGCGGACAACCGATGGGGGATATCCGTCCACCAGCTGGGTGTGGAGTCGATGCGCAGTAGGTGTGTTTGACCGGGCGCGTCCCCGGCGCCTAGTCCCGGTGTAAACGCTACGGCGTGGACATCGCAGAGCACGAGTTTTGCGATGTCTGCTTCGAGGGACTCGGCGCCGTGCAGAAAAAAGGCCGAGTGGAGGTTTGTTCGTTCCAGATCGAGCAGGTGATCTATATTCCAATGCACGGTCTTGTTGGGCATGGGGAACGGGCGGTTGCTCGAACACAGACCAATGTGGGTAAAGTGCTCAAGGAGCAGGCCGCGGAGCGCGTGCGGAGGTTTTTGACCACTGCGCGTCGCATGGCGCAGCGCGCGTCGAACGAGCGATGCGGATCCTTTGCGTGCCATGGCCGAGCCTATATAGGCGTAGCAACCAGCTTGGAGTGCAATCGGCGCACCACCGGCAAAGCGCCCAAAGCGCAGACGCACAGGTCGGGTTACGTCAATGCGCAGGAGATAGGTGCCGCAGGAACAGGCCGGTCCCAGTGAGTGGAGGGTGGAGGGCGATGATATAGGTCGAATTGAATCAGAGGCTTTTATGCTTGACGGCATCGTCCTCAAGGTAGAATCGCGATCGGCTGATTTCTTTGGGCACGATGATCAGCGCTTGGCCTATGTGGACTTCGGCGCCGGGATAAATCGTGCCGGCGATATCAATACCGGCCTCCTCGCCCACCTCGGCGTTCTTTTCGGCTAGCGGTTCGATTTCAGCGCGCACTTTATCGCGCACTTCGGCGGCCTCGTAGAGCTTAGAGACAACTTCGGCTAGGTGCTCTCTGCGTGCCTTGGGGGCGTTGTGCTGAATTTGTTTGATGCGTTCGCTGTCGATTGTATCTAGGCCCAGGGTGCGGAGTTGGCGCTCGATGGAGTGGTCCAATTCGCGCAGCTCTTTCTTTAGCTTGGCTAACTTTATCGCCGTTACGGGGTCGGAATTGATGCCAACCACCGTGCCGGCCGTCGTTGATGAGCCTACCTGACGCGCCGAGATGGACTGGGCGGCAAATACCTCTCCGCCGACGATACTACCGCCGCGCTTGCCGCCGCCCGAGTGCACGGTGACCGTGCCGCCGCAGCGCACTTGGGCGTTGAATATGTAGCTGCCGACTTCGATGGCTTCTTTGGCCAAAACGCCGGCTGTCTGTATAAACTTGCACTGCACGGTCCCCATTGACAGCAGACCGCGTGCAACGACGTTGGTTTGCTCGCCAACGATACCCTGAGAAACGATGACGTCGCCCTGTGCGACGACGGTGGCACCGGATTCGACCGAACCCGATACCATGATGCTACCACCCGATTCGACGATAAATCCAGCCCGTACATTGCCGGCAATTTGCACGTCGGTCGTCGTGTCAATATTACCCGTCTCGTAGTCGACGTCTCCGCTAATAACGAATACAGGCTTGACGTGCACCGTATCGCCCGCTACGTGGGCATTGCCCTCAACGGCAGCGTATAGTTCGACGGGGGGATCGCCTTCGGCGCGCACGTTCTCACCAGCTTTGTACACAATTTCTTTACCATCGGTCGCACCGAGCTCTTCGCTGAAAATATTGTATCCCTTAATCCCTTCGGTCGCGGGGTGGATCGTGGCAAGTAGCTGGTCTTCTGCGACGCCTATGACGAGGTTGCGATCTCGAAAATCGATACTGCCGTCGGCCATGATCTTGCCTGCGCGCTGTTCTGGGTCAAACGTATACTCAATGCGCGTATCCTCGCCGTTTATGGGCTGGCCACCGCGGGCCAAGGTGAGAAAGCGCTTGCGCTTGGGCGAGAGACGCTTGCTGCACAATTTTGCAATCGCTCGGTCGTCAATGCCATAGGTGATACCTCTTGCCGTTAGAGTGGCGCGCACGGCTTCTTCCGTGGAAACGGGGGGTTTGGCAAAAAGCTCGAAATGGACGTAGACGGCCCGCATGGCATCCTCGGCAACCCACAGCGGTGGAGCAATACTGAGCTCGTTGTCTTCCAATCCGACATATCCAAAGCATTCGGCTACTATTTTATCTTCCTCAAGGCGCACGTTCTCGCCCAAGTCAAGGGGCATCGGGCGCCCGGGGATCTGCACCTCTTCCCCAAAAATATTGCATCCGGGGGTGCCTTGAGTCTCTGGATAAACGCGGGCCAGGACCTGTTCGGGCAGGACGATAACGCCGCGCGCGCTACATTTCATAACGGCTTCGAGCGGCTGTAAATGCAGGGCGGCGTGGACTTGGAAGGCTTCTTCCAAGATTTCTTCGTTCAGGTCCCCTTCCCATTCAATGCGCCCATCGTCTCCCGGTACGGCTGTGCGCGCGCGCGCTACAACCTGGTTGCAGTTGAGTATGGCATGTGGTTTGGCTATCGCTCGACTCAGCACGCTGGCAATGGCCTCTTCGTCGATGCCCTGCTCGATATGGTAGTATTCGCCTAGCGCCTGTATGACGTCGTTTGGCTGAAGATTTGTATCGCCACCGGGGGAGAGTCGGGTTAGAATGGCCTGTTGTCCACGCGGATCGGTCTGCACGACCATCCACGTAGCCGCCGTTTGGCCAAACTGCTGGCGTTCATCTGCAGGGAGTTCGGTTTTGCCCTCTTGATGGCCGGATCGTTCGAGATAACGCTCGTCGAGACTTGCCGCGTCTCTGAGATGGCGTCCGCGAGATCTTCTACTCGGCTGTACCATAGCAGCACTCGTCGTGGCGAAGAGAAATAGAGCGATAAGTGGTTGTAAGACCCTACTAATGATGAATATAGTAAAGCGGGCTCTCACCGGCACTAGTTGTCTATTTTTCTCTCGTGTGCTGTTCCCGAGTTTTAAGGTCGTATTTTTATCGTTTTGCAGACGTTGGCGATGCGGGACACGAGATCGGACAGGTCATCTGTGCCTTGGACAATGCAGTCGGCACGGCGTCGCGTGGGATGCAGATAGCGCTGAGCCATAGGGGCGACGTGTTGGGTGAATTGTTCGCGTATGTCTTCGGGGGTCCGGCCCCGCTGCTCCACATCACGTATGATTCTGCGCTGCAAGCAGATATCCGCATCGACATCGACGTAAATTCGACAGCTATAGAGGGGTAATAGCGAGGGGAAATAGAGGGCAAAGAGGCCCTCTACGAGGAGGTATGTGGGCGGATTTATGCGATGCGTGACGCTGCCGCGGCAGTGCGAGTGAAAGTTGTAGGTGGGCACGTCAACGGGATCGCCCTGTGATAGTGCACGCACATGGGCATATAGCAGCTCATAGTCTAACGCCGTAGGCGCATCGAAGTTGCAGTCTGCCCGCTGTGAAGGCGGTAGGTGCGAACGATCCAAATAGTACGCGTCGAGCGGGAAGTGCACGGCGTTGGGCAGGGCTGAGACCAGACCCTGTGCTAGGGAGGTCTTTCCCGCACAGGAGGGACCTGCAATAGCGATAAGGTGGGGGAACGGTCTAACCGCGCTCGTCGAGAAAGCGGGCGAATCCATCGATATCAAGTGTGTTGAGCACGTCTTCCTTCCGCAGCCAGCCTTTGCGGGCGCAGCCAATCCCATAGGTCAGGTTGTCGAGCCCCGAAAGGCGGTGAGCATCGGTGTTAACGCTGATAAAAACCCCCAGTTGATGGGCCGTGCGGACGTGGCGCCAGTCGATGTCCAACCGAGCCGGATGGGCGTTTATTTCGATGCTGACACGGTGTTGGGCTGCGGCGGCAAAAATGGCTTCGTGATCTAACTCGTAGCCTTCGCGATCGAGGAGCAGACGGCCGGTTAGATGGCCTATGATCGTGGTCGCCGGATGTTCGATGGCGCGCAGGAAGCGCTCGGTCATCGCCTCGCGGCTTAGGTTGAACTGCGAGTGAACCGAGGCGACGACATAGTCAAACTGTTCGAGGATGCTATCCTCGTAGTCGAGCGAGCCATCGCCGAGAATATCCGATTCAATGCCTTTGAAAATGCGGAAGGGAGCCAACTGCTCGTTGAGTGCGTCAATCTCGTCCCACTGGCGTTTGACGGCGTCGACCTTGAGACCGCCGGCATAGGCGGCCGACTGGCTGTGATCGGCCATGCCCATGTAGGCATAGCCGCGATCCTGCACCGCCTGAGCCATGGCGGCAATGGAATCGGCGCCATCGCTGTAGGTGGAATGCAGGTGCAGCATGCCGCGTATATCGTCGACGCAGACTAACTGGGGAAGCGGTCCTGCTTCCGCTGCTTCGATTTCGCCGAGTCCTTCGCGCAATTCAGGTGGTATATAGGCCAGCCCCAGCGCCTGAAAAAAGGCGGCTTCGTCTGCGCATTCGATGCGCTCTTCTCCGCGAAATAGACCGTATTCGTTGATTTTTAAGCCCAGTTCAATGGCGCGGGCGCGCAGGGCTACGTTGTGGTCTTTGCTACCAGTAAAATGATGCAGGACATAGGGAAATTCTTCGTCCGTTACCACCCGCAGATCGGCCTGTATACCGCCGTGTAGGCGCACGGCGCTCTTGGTCGGTCCGCGCTGGATCACTTCGGCCACCGATTCGTGCTCGGCAAAGCAGGCGGTGCTGGCAGCCGGATCGTTTGAACTGAGCACGTAGTCAATGTCTTTAACGGTCTCCCGGCGGCGGCGCAGCGATCCGGCTGCCTCTACCCGGATTGTGGCCGGATGGGCGCGCAGGGCTTCGAGCAGGGGAACGGCGCTTTCGAGCGCTCTATCGGCGCGCGAGCGATCCTGATAGAGGCGTATGTGCTCGATGCCCTTGAGAATATTGTCTTGGGTCTTCTGGCCAAAGCCCTTTAGCTCGCCGAGCTGGCCCTGACGGCAGGCCGCTGCCAGCGCATCGAGATCCTCCACGCCCAATGCGCTGCGGATCGCATTGATCTTGCGCGGGCCAAGACCGGGAACGCGCAGCATGTCGAGCACGCCTGCAGGTATTTCCGCGCGCAGCTTTTCATAGGCCTGTGCCGTGCCGTGTTCGGCGTATTCGCCGATAAGAGCAGCTACGCTCTTGCCGATTCCTTTGATCTCGGTGAGGGCTTGGCGGGCAACAACATCGGCTAAATCGCCCGAAAAGTTCTCCACGATGCGCACGGCGTTGGCGTAGGCGCGGGTGCGGAACGAATCGGCGCCGCTCAGCTCTAATAGCGTGCAATATTCGTCTAGGAAATCGGCTATCTCGCGAGGGCTTTTCACGGTTTCTCCTCTGCGATAAGGCGCAGCATCTGGTGCGATAGCTCTTCATTACCCGCTACCAGACCATTGCGGATCAGCGGGTCGTGCTGGTTGTAGCTACGTACTTGGCCCTCTAGGTCGAATAGCTGGCCGCCCGCTTCGCGGATCAACAGGTCTCCGGCGCAAATATCCCACTCGTTTTTGGATTGTACGCTGAAGTTGAGATCCTGTGTTCCGGAA
This sequence comes from Gemmatimonadota bacterium, assembly GCA_038119905.1. Classification (GTDB taxonomy): domain Bacteria; phylum Latescibacterota; class UBA2968; order UBA8231; family UBA8231. The sequence goes on from JAYOKQ010000045.1 coordinate 9,601, forward strand.
GCCACCAGCGCCAGCTTATAGGCTACGCTACCCACGGGGATGATTGAACCAATGTGGGGGCGATAGGCGTCGATTTCACCGCGCTTATCCTCGCTGCGACTCACCACGGCCGTAGCGGTCTGTAAATCGGCTGTCTCGGTGCAAAAAACGCGCTTTCCGTTGAGAAAAGTTCCACCACCGCGCACGGCGGCATAGAGGTCGTCCCGGGCCGGGTTGTAAATTACCCCAACGGTTGGGACACCCTCGTCCACGAGTGCGACGCAAACAACATACTCGGGGATGCCCTCGACAAATTCACGCGTGCCGTCGATGGGGTCGACGATCCACGTCTGCCGGTGTGCAAGACGTGCGCCATCGTCGACCGTCTCCTCGGAAAACCATCCGTAGTCGGGACGTTCCGCGCGCAGATGTTCTCTAAGTAGGGCGTTGGCGGCTAGATCGGCAGGGGTGAGGGGATCTCCGCCGCCCTTGTCGCTGACGACAAAGTTACCGCCAAAAAAGTCGAGGGTGCGGCGGCCGGCTTCGCGTGCAGCCGCCATGGCTAGTTCAAGGTCTTTTTGTAGCAAAAGTCATTGTCCGTGTTATACTCTGTTCGTGGGCTGAACATACGCTATGCGGCGAACGCGGGCAATGTAAGGGGAGAAGTAAAAAAAGTCCCCACGTCCCTGTGGGGGTTGAGCTGACGTCCCTGTCGGCTGGATCGCGGTGCGCCTAAGGCAGGCGGAGCACCATCCATTTTTTTTGTATTATCGGCAGTTTTATCAAAGGCTCCACCGATCTTTTGCTAGCGGCCGTTGCTTGACACATAAGAGGGGTAAAAGTAGATTGAAAAATCTTAACTTATTGAAAAAGTTGAAGGCGGATGATTAAACGTATAAGCGGATTGATGACGGTGGTATGCGCCCTGTTTTTTGCCCTGCCGACCGTGGGGGACGCACAGGAGGAAGCAGCCGATACGCGCGCACAACTGGAGGGGCTGCTGAGCGATGGACTGTGGGCCGAGGGGCTGCTGAGCGATGGACGCGTGCGCTCTTTTCAAGTCGTGGAGATGAACGCGGACAGCGTGCAGGTGACCGAAATTTACGGCGCCCTGCAGCGTCGCAGTGCGACCTATGCGCTGGCCGACTTTAGCTCGGTGCGCGTTCTGGGCAGCGAGCGCATACAGTCGCGCCGCGCGGTGTACCGTTCGGACAAATCCATGTTCAGGGCGTTGGTATTGGAGGCGATCGTGCCGGGCGGAGGGTACCTCTACGTTGGGGAGACGCGGCAGGCGTTGGCCCTGTGGGGCCTAACCGGTGTGGCGGCGGCTACGGCATGGGCAACCGGTGAGGATGGCGCGGCTGGCTGGGCCCCGCTTTCGGTATGGCTCAAGGCCGCTTCGCTCTTTCACCTGCGCGACAAAGTACAGGCGATGAATGAGCATGCCGTAACGTGGGATATCGAAGCGGGTGCTCTCGCTGCTGAGCATGGTGTCGTGCCCTTTGTCGGGTTGCGCGCCGCATTTTAACGTATGAGAAGGTGCACTGCGCGCCGATCGGGGATTGCGCTATAGGGAGGAAATAGACCATGAACAAACCCTCGGAAAAATCACAGCAGCGAGTTCAGAAGCTCGTCGATTCATTTACGGAGAAATCGGGCACGTCGACCCATCCCGAACCGGAGACGACCGAGGCCGTTATGCTCGGACTCGCTCAACACTTGGACGATCTGGGACGGCCTCTGTGCCCGTGCCGGTTTTATCCGGACAAGACCGAGGAGATCAAGCACCGCACGTGGGTGTGTCCGTGTGAAGACATGCAGATCTACAAATACTGCCACTGCTTGCTCTTTGTCACGGAAGAGGGTTTGCCCATAACCGAGCATCTGCCCGAAGATCACGAGGGCCGGCAAATTTATGGGGTTGTGAAAGATCCCACCCCCGACAAGGGACGAGCGATGCGCGACAAAGCGGCACAGCGAGAAGAGGAACGACGCAACCGTCCGTCGTAAATCCACACCGAGAAATAGTAACGCCTATTATGGGGTCCGGTCACCTACGTGTGGCCGGACCCCATGCGTTTTATAGCGTCTTGGCTAGAGGGTGAGCTCTTGGCGTCCGGTGCGTGCGCGGACCCAAGCGCCCAAGTCCATGGCGAGGCTGAGAAAGGTCGGCACCAGAAAGAGCGTAAAGAGCGTCGACATCAGCAGCCCGCCGATGACCACGCTGCCCAAGCCCCTATACAACTCCGAGCCGGCGCCGGGAAAAACCACCAACGGCAGCATGCCCAAGGCGCTGGTGATAACCGACATAAAGATGGGGCGTACGCGGCTGGCTACCGAGTCGCGGATCGCATCCTTGACCGGGGTCTGCGGGGCCTCACGCAGGACGTTGAGCGTCTGATGCACAATCAGGATGGCGTTGTTAACTACCACGCCTATCAAGATGACAAACCCGAGCATAGTTAGGATGTCGAGCGGCTGGTAGGTTAACGCCATATTGACGATCTCAAGCCCTAAAATGCCGCCGGCCAAAGCCGGGGGCACGCTGAGCATGATGACCAGTGGATAGAGAAAGCTCTCAAAGAGAGAGGCCATTAGCAGATAGGTGATGATCAGCGCCAGCAAAAAGTTCCACTGCAGCGCCTCGCGCGTTCGCCTGAGGTCGTCGGCCGATCCGGACAGGCGGATTGCATAGGGAGGGCTCAGTGCACCCGAGGCAATGAGCGGATCGACGATCTGGCTCTGAATGTCGTCGAGCGCTGTTTCCAGCGGCACGGTCTCGGGTGGAATGACTTGAATGCTGATGGTGCGACTGCGCTCGCTGTGGTTGATTTGCTCCGGTCCTGTCGTTATCTCTACGCGGGCAATGGCCGAAAGTGGGACGAGCTGACCGCGCGGCGTGTAAATGGGCAGCGCGCTGATGTCTTGAGTGCGGAACCAGTCCTCGTCCCCGCGCAGCACTAGGTCGATTTCTTCTCCCAAATGCTGATAGCCGTCTACGATGGCGCCGTCCATCAGCGCGTTGACGGCCAAACCGATATCGCGCGCCGAGAGTCCTAAGTCAGCCGCTTTAACGCGATCGGGTGTGATGCGCACCTCGGGATTGCCCAAATCCAGGCTGGGTATGGGACGGGCCTGTGCATCGGGTACGACCTGTCGCACCTGGCCAAAGATGCGTCCACCCAAGGCAATGAGCTGGCCGAGGTCCGGCCCCGTAATCTCGATATCAATGGCGCGGCTGCCTCCGCCCTGAAATAGGCTCGACTGTTGCACGATGGCGATCGTACCGGGGACCCCGCCAAAGACCGGCCCCTGAATAATGGGGATCAGCTGCTTGACCTTCGTTGGATCCGTGGCGCGAGCACCCATAAAAGCGCTGCGGCCAAAGGCGACAAAAAACATGTTATCGACAAGCACGTCGTCCAAAGCCTCGGCTTCGGGGCTGTTGGGGGTTGCTTCCCAGCGGGGACGCAGCACGTCTTCGATCGTTTGACCCACTTCGACTAACTCATCGAGGTTGTAGCCGGGGGGGGGGAGCAAGATGCCAAAGACTAAGTTGCGGTTCCCCGTCGGGAGATATTCGGATTTGGGTAACAGGGTCCAAGCAATCCCCAGTGAGATGCCAACGAGCAGTACGACGACGCTCAGACGCAGAGCTGTGCTGCCGCTAATGCTATATACGCTGTGGGCTATTAGATCGCGCACGCGTCCACCCACACGCTCTAACGCACCGGTTTGCTGGGTCTTTTGTCCGCCGAGAATCTTGTTGGCCAGGCTCGGTATTACGCTGACGGCGACAATTAGGCTGAGCACCACCGAACAGGATACGGCGATGGCAATGTCGCGAAAGAGCTGGCCGGCCTCGTCCTCTACAAAGACGATGGGAAGAAAGATGGCAACCGTTGTCAGCGTGCTGGCCAGCATGGCGCCCCACACTTCGCGCGCGCCGTCAAAAGCAGCCTGTGTGCGCGTCTTCCCCATCTGTCGATGGCGGAAAATATTTTCGAGGGCAACGATGGCGTTGTCTACGACCATGCCTACGGCAAAGCTCATACCCGCTAGGCTAATAACGTTGATATTGCGTCCCAACAGCGCCATGGCCAAAAAAGTGCCGACGATGGAAATCGGAATGGCGGTAATAATAATGGTCACGCTACTGGCGCTGCGCAGAAAGATCAGCAGGACCGCCGTGGCCAGCAGGCCGCCGATGAGGATATTCGATCGCACTAGGCCTATCGCGCTCTCTATGTAATCGGTTTCGTCGTACACTTGGCGCAGGTAAAGTCCCTCGCGGTGTAGGGGGCCGGCGTTGAGCTGTTCGATGGTCTGGCGGATCCCGTCCATTACCTCTAAGACGTTGGCGCCCGTTTCGCGCGTTGCATTGATGGCGATAGCCGGCTTGCCTTTTTGCCGGACGGCGGCGCCCGCTCGGGCGTAGCCCAGTTCGATGCGCGCAATATCACCGATGCGCACGCGCGACCCGTCGCCGCCGCGCACGACGACGTGCTCTAGGTCGGACGGTTGCTTGTACTGTCCGACGGTGCGCACGATGTAGCGCCGTTTGCCTTCGTCAAAGGCACCGGCGCTTATATTGGCATTTTCCCGCGTGATGGCGGCGGCCATGTCGGCTACGGTTAGCTGGCGAGTGGCCATGGCCTGCGGGTCGATAATGACCTGTAATTCGCGCTCATAGCCGCCAAATACGTTGCTCTGCGAAACGCCTGGCACGCGCTCTATGGCCGTCTCAATGAGCTCTTGGGCCAGGTCTCGGTAAAGTTCTACGTCCTTTTCCTCTGCGCCCGGCGCCGTGTCGAGAATCAGCCAAGTGATGGCGCGGGTATTGGCATTGCCGCCGGCCGATAGCACAGGGCGTTCGGCGTCCAGTGGATAGCCCGTTACCTGATTGAGCTTGTTGGAAACCTTGAGGAGGATCGCGTCGGGATCTACGCCTACGTTGAACTCGAGCGCAATATTTCCACGGCTGTCCTGGCTTTCGCTGGTCATTTTGACCAAGCCCTCTATGCTTTTGAGCTGCTCTTCCTGGCGCTGGATCAGTTCCTGTTCGATTTCCTCAGGGCTAGCGCCTGGCCAGAAGGTTTCCACATTGACGATGGGGCGGTCTACGTCGGGCGTCAGCTGCACTGGTATGCGGAAGAGAGAAATAAGGCCAAAAAGGGCAATAAATAGAACGCCAACAATTACGCTTACGGGGCGCTGTATCGCAGAATCAACGAGTTTCATTGCGGGGCTGCTCTCTATTGTTGCTTGCGCAGGACGCGCACATCTTGACCGTCGCGCAGGCGCTCGTTGCCGCGCACGACGGCTAAGTCACCCTCTTTTAGGTCGCCCTCGACCGCGACGAAGCCGTTGTAGGCCAGTCCGCTCTGCACGGGGACGCTAACGGCTTTCCCGTCTACGGCGACAAATACGGCCTCGCCTGTGGCGCTGCGGACTAGGGCATCCTTGTGTACGAGTAGCGCTAGGCTAGGACGCTGCACTTCAAAATGCACCTCCGCTGACATATTGCTGCGAATCAGTCCTTCGAGATTGGGTATTTCGACTGCGACAGGAAAGGTGTGTGATTCGGCATACCCCTCGGCTACGATGGCGACGATTGTGCCCGTGAAAGGCGTTCCCCCCAAGGCCGCTATCTCAACGGTGGCCCGTGCGCCTAGTTGGAGCAGGGGAACGTGGCGCTCTGGCACGTTCACTACGACGCGCACGGTATCGATTGAGACCAGGTGAGCCACGGCTTGACCGCGTCCAACCCAGGCGCCGATCTCCGTGAGCATATGTACGATATGGCCGGCGAAGGGGGCGCGTATGCGCAGGTCGCTCACCTGAGCTTCAAGTCCTTCCAATTTGGCCCGTGCTCTGTTGAACTGGTATTCGTCGTCGTGGACGACCTGCTCGGAAATCGCCTCGGTTTTCAATAATTCGACGCTGCGCGCGTAGTTGGCTTTGCGCAGGGCGAAATCGGCCTGTGCTTCAGTTAGGGAAGCGCTGAGCGGTTCGTTGACGAGCTGATAGAGCACTTCGCCTGCCGCTGCTTTCTGACCGTTTTCCTTGGCGCGATAGCGCACGAGCCCCTCGCTTTCGCTGGCCACCTGCGTCGAGCGGCGCGGCTGCACGCGGCCGACCAGAGAGATCTCCTCGCGCAGGGGTTCGCTGCGAACTTCGGCGACGATAACGGGGGTCGCCTGTTGGGCTAGGGTGGGGGTTACTGCTAGCAGAGCTAACCAGACGAAGAAATGCATATGCGGGCTCCCGTGTAAAGACATTCGATAGGCGCAAAAGTACGCGCTGCACAGAATGCCGACAATGGCCAAGTGCGGAAGGTCACGGGATTACCAATTGGGCGAGGGGCGCTGGCAGCAGAGCTAACTATGTGGCACAAATTTTGCAAAAAATAGCTGTTGAATTTCTTGCTTCTGCCGATGAAGGAATATGTATACGTCTAACTGAGCCATAAGGAAAGATGTCAGCCGTCCCAGTCAATCGTCTCCATAGCCATAGATATATGGCCCATAAAATTTTGATTTTTATGGGCTTACATGGTATTTTGTCGAGCTTTCTCAAGCCCTTTTTACGCCTAATAATTAGGGGGTTGGGGATTGCTGTGATCGGCTGTTTATGTATTTCGGGGGCTCTGCTGGCTAACATCGGCGTTCGATCAATTGTTTCCCACGTCCAGAGTATACGGGTACTTTCTACACCGCAAGCAGCGCCGCATCTCGTCATACTACAAACCCAGCCCACCATGGAGGTGGCGCCTTGGGATAAGTCTGTTGAACAAAACCATCTACTGCTCGACACGGCGCAGAAGAGGCTCTATTCTCCTAGTCGGTAGAGCGGTTTGGGACGATATTGCCGTGGTTCAGGTAAATCCACATACCCAGTGCCAGTCCCGAAGCGCCCCACATATTCCACCAGGCAAACCACGATTTAAATAGTGGACTATACGTTGGGGCGGGGCCCCAACCGCTCAGCTGAAGAGCGCTCTGTTGGCTGCTGCTCAGCGTATTCCAGTAGTGGTCCAACGCCATCAAAGATCCGATATAAACCTGCACGACCTGAAACGCCGTAAAGAGGCATAGGGTCAGCGTGCATACGATGATTTTTTTTCTACGCTGTCTGTGTGGAGTGGCCAACAGCAGGGACATGGCTGCAATTGTGTACAGGTGGAGCATCTGGTAGCCTGTAAATCGCAGGGCCAGCCGTTCGCCGTTCAGCCCGATGTGTATCATGGATAATGTATCAAGATGCTGCGCGATATATATGGATGCACCACCCCAAGACAACAGCTGATTGGTCAATGCAACGATCATGGAGAGCCAGTTCCCATAGAAGGGTCCATAGACCATACTCAGCGCCAGGGAAACGGCCAAAAAGCGGTAGAAAAAATGGAGGGCGGGTTTGAGGGCGACCTGATTAATCACGGCGCACCACTTCTTCTAACCAGTAGACCCAGATAAAGAGCGAGAAGCCAAGATTGACTAAGATCATGAGATAGGTGTGTGTTAGCTCTACCCACTGTGGACTCATAGAAGCTACAAGGCCGATCAGCACTAGGCGAATGGAGCTATAGGTATAAAAGGCAGGGAGGGCGATCAGCAGGCCCTGAAGTTTGGCCAGCGTCGAGGTTGGATACGCGGCAACGAGCGCGAGGAATACCAGCAGGGTAAATATGCCGGTGCACTCGTGAATAACGCGATAAATGGCTCCGTTGAGGACTAGGTCGCAAAAGCCGTTGCGCAGCATAGATGCGTTTAGCTCAACAGGTATGCCGATTGCGTTGAGCACAGAGTAAGCGGCCCATGAAACGGGATACATATAGGCCTCTATAAAAAAGTCCTGCGCCCAGCCGAATAGTTGGCTAAATACGAACAGGCTAAAAGCAAACGAGAGGGCAAATCGCAGCGCTGGCTGCAGCGCTGACCAGGTGGAACCTACTCCCATATAACCACTTCAATGCGTCGGTTGAGTTTCTTGTTTTCTGGTGTATCGTTGGGCGTTATCGGCTGTGTTTCACCGTAACCGCGCGGTTCGATCATACTGGAAGTAATGAATTCATAGGTTTTCACTAAATAGTCCACAACCGCATCCGCTCGATTGAGGGATAGGAGCATATTGGCATCTTCGTCGCCGTCGCTGTCGGTGTGGCCCTCAATAACGAGCTTGTTGGGGGAAAAGTTCTGAACGAATTCGGCCACTTTGGCAAATTCGCCCGCAGCCCCGGGGTTGAGCGAGGCATCGCCCGGGTTAAATAGCACGCTTGAGTCGATGATGAGTCGCGGCACGACGATATCGCCTTTCATCGGCACTTTGTACTTGATGATGGGCAGGTTAATTTTATCGCTTGCCTCGAAACGTCCCATTGACGAGCCGTTTTGCGATTCGACGATTTCCAGCGTGCCTATAAAGATCCGCATGCTGCGGGCTATAGAGGGATGGACTTGCTTTTCGCGGTAGACGTTGAGTTTGTCGCCGCGCTTGATATTGACCTCTTGTCCCCGGTTGATGAAATAGTCGTTGACTTCAGTGCCGCTTGTCGCAGGGGCATTGGTGGGGCGCAAAATAGCCAGTATGCGCGGAGGATCAAATTTACGCGGAGCCGTTTGTGCGGGCTGCTGTGCGGGCGCGGGAAGAGCGTAGCCGAGCGCGCACAGTGTGCAGAGAATGATTTGACGTATAATGGGCATGGGAGCCTTCCTTGGCGTGCGGCGGTCAATAGGCGGGGCCACGGGCGTTTTTTACCCGGTCGAAACAGGTTCAAGCGGCCGCCTAATTACGAATTATAAAAGATTACGCACGCTTAGTAAATCGTTATTTTAGCCTACTTTCAAGATGCGCGTGGTGGGATGAAAGTTCTTCACGATACCGTTTATTTTTTCATTGAACTCGTCCGCAGCACGGAGTGGAATCAATGAGGCGTAGCATGCACCATTCGACAAGTCTTAGGCAACGGTTTTTTCTGGGACGCTCGGCGTGGAATTGGGTCGGGCTACTGCTGCTATGGACATCGGCCGTCGGTGCACAGACCATATCGACGGTGGGTGGCACGGGCTTGGCTGGAGGAGATGGCGACGGGCAACAGGCCACGGCTGCACAGCTCAATGCTCCCGTATCTATTGCCGTTGATACCGCCAACGATTGGTATATCGCCGATTCGGGCAACCATAAGGTTCGCAGGATAAATGTATCCAGTTTTATCAGCACGGTAGCCGGCACGGGCTCTTCGGCGGCCAGCGGCTTGGGAGGGCTGGCCACGAACGCGTCGCTGGGCACGCCGCTGGGCATTTCCCTCAACACAGCACGCGATGTCTATATCTCCGATTCACAGTATCACTATGTGCTCAAGGTCGACCACTGGACGGGCAATATCAGCGCGGTGGCCGGGACGGGTGTCGGTGGCTTTTCCGGAGACGGTGGCAGTGCGGCAACGGCCCAGTTAAACGGTCCTGCTGGTCTCTTCGTCGATGGTTCAGGGCAGGTTTATATAGCCGACCGCGACAACCACCGCATCCGCAAAATCGATACGGCCGGAGGTCTTAGCACGGTGGCCGGAACGGGGGTGGGCGGTTTTTCCGGGGATGGTGAAGCAGCAACTTCGGCCCAACTCGACGCACCCACGGGCGTCTTTGTCGATTTGGCAGGCCACCTTTACATCGCAGATCGAGGCAACCATCGCGTGCGCAAGGTCGATGCTACCAGCGGGCTTATTAGCACCGTAGCTGGAAATGGCATCGGCGGATTTTCGGGTGACGGTCAGTTGGCGATTGCGGCACAGCTCGATTCGCCCAATGCCCTATGTGCCGACAGCACGGGCGTGCTGTATATCGCCGACTCGGGCAATCACCGCATTCGCAAAGTAGAGACTTCGGGTGTAATCAGCACGGTGGCCGGCACGGGAATTAAGGGGTTTAGCGGCGATGGGGGACCGGCCGAGAGCGCTCAGCTCAACAAGCCGTCGGGGGTGTTTATTTCGGGCGACGCGCTGTTGGTCGCCGATACGGACAACCATCGCATTCGTCGCATCGCGCCGATTCACTCGACGTCGCCGCTGGTCGAGTCGAGTCCGGCCGTCGGGTTGGACGGCATACGTCAAGTAAGCCCAGGCGGTGAAGTGCGGCTGTGGTCTGTCGGACTGACGGGCGACGGCGCGCAAACCGTTGAGAGCGTTTCGCTAACCCTTTCGGATCTGGCTGCGCCCAGCGGCATCGAATCGGCCAACATCCGATCCCTGCGGCTCTATGCCAGCGCCGACACGGCGCTTTCGAGCGATGATACCCTCCTTTCGACGCTATCTACGCCACCGCTCGGCGTTGAACAGACCTTGGCTATCGCCCCGTCGGATATGCCGTCAGCCGGCAGCGAGCGCTTCTACATCGTGTCGGCACTGATGGATACCGTGGTGGCTGAGGGACGCGCATTCCGAGTAGAATCAGCTGCTGGCAGCATGGCTACAAGCGTGGGGGCACTTGGTGCGGCCGTTGTGGCCGCCGATTCGCAGTTCGTTCGCGTTGAGGTCGTGGCCGACCGGCTGATTTTTGTCCAGCTGTCAGCCGATTCCTCGGTGGTCGATTCTGCAGACCGCGTAGTGAGTTCGAAACCTTTTACCCAACAACCCCGGGTCGCAGCCGTTGATGCCTACGGCAATGTAGATCGCGATTTTATTGAGCGCGTCATTCTCTCGCTAGCAGCGGGCAATGGCACGCTGAGTGGGGTGCTGACCCGGCCGGCCGTAGAGGGGGTGGTCGATTACGGGGGGAGCGACGTGTCCTATGCCGCCGTGACCGACGGCGAGCAATTTGTTCTCTCGTGCGATGACGAGTCGGGTGGAGTAGATCTATCTCAGGCCGTCGATTCGCTCGGTGCCGATGTGGTTGCTACTCGACTGGCCTTTGCCAAGCAGCCGGCGGATCTAGTCGAACCCGGAGAGAATTTCGCCCGAGATACGGTAGTCGTGGTGGCGCAAAATGCGCTGGGTGTGACCGATATGGACTACGTCGACTTTATTCACCTTAGTGCAGTATCGGCGCTGGACAGCGCGCTGCAGGTCGACAGCCTGGTCGCCGTGCCCGCCGACTCGCTGATGTCGAACGAGGGACGCGCAGGGTGGACGGATGTGTCGTTTGCTCAGGCGGATCGCATCCGCTTGCGCGCGGAAAGCGCCGCGCTGCAGGTTGGTATGAGCGATATTGTCTCCATTCCCGGTCGCGTATTAGTCGGTGTGGCCGACAGCATCGTGGTTGCCAACGCGCTCGATGGGTTGGCCGGTGTTGGAGGCAGGCCGGTTGTCTTGGAGGCGGTGACGCTGCAGGCCGTAGGAGAGCGCGTTCCCCTCCACGAAGTGAGGCTGCGGCCGCAGTGGGGTGGATTCGATAGCCAGGAAATCGTTTCTCTAGACATCATGGCCGATCTCGATGCCGATGGCACGGTGGATGCCGATGAACGCTCTGTGCTGGTGCATCCACTGCAACCCAGTGGCAGCGGCGTTGAACTGCGCGCAGCGCTCACGGATACGCTGCCGGCCAATCAGGTGCGCCACTATTTAATCGTGGCCAGCATCGATCCCACGCTGCGCGCGCGCGATTCGCTGCGCGTTGATTTGGTCGGATTGGAAGTGGGGCTTGGGCTCGTCTCAGGAGGGGCGCCGGTCCTTTCGCAGGCGGGCATTGATGGCCGTATGCACGTGACTACGGGCTATATCGATATGATCAGCGCCGTCCTCGGAAACCCGCGTTCGAATCAGCGCACGGCCCTCACTCTCACCTTTGATACGGTCAGTAATTTGTTGCCAGGCGAAGAGATTGTCGTGGCGTTTCCACTCACCTACGATGTCTCGGATGTCCAGGTGGATGCAGCGACGCAGACACCGAGCGGGATGGATCCGCTGCGCTCGGATCGATCGCAGGGACAGACGGTTGTTCTCGAACTCGCCGCAGCCGAGACCAAAGGGCGATTCAGTATTGTCCTCAACAACGTGCAGACGCCCACCGTGAATCCGGCTCTTTCGCTGCTGGGCGTACAGTCGCGCGACAAAAACGGATGGTTGCTCGATGCGGACGATCCGCAGCCGCTGTCGCTGTCGCTGATGGGGCGGGGCGAAATGCGCGTCGAGGGACTGCAACTATGGCCCCATCACGTTGGTGCACACGCCGCACTCCACGTCGAAATGCACGCGTCGACGGCGCTGGACGAGGGCGATGAAGTCGTATTGGACTTTCCGTTTGATGTGGATTTGCGCGGCGTCGAGATCAATCGCGCCTCTACGCCTTCGGGTAATACGCCGACTGTGCGGATCGACAGCGCGGCGCACGCCGTGGTCTTAATATTGGCCGCTCCTGAAGAAGCAGGGGTCTATGCCTTGGCGCTTGAAGGTATTGGCTTGCCCGAATCCGTTCGGAGCGATCGGATACTTTTGGCCTACTCGCGCACCAGCGATGGCTACGAAATAGATCGTCCGGCCGAGGCATCGGTGCCTTTTGTCGTCGCTGGTCAAATAGCCGTAGACCAGGGCGTGGGTTGGGCCAACGGATTGATGGGACGCGCAGGGGTGGGGGGGCGCGAAATACCGCTGACGGCGTTCGAGCTGTCGGCGCGGGGCGAGGAAATGAACTTGCGGGATGCGCGCATTCATCTCACCTGTTCCGGGCTGGCCGCCGGAGCGCTGAGCGGGGTCGCGTTGGGTTGGGATCGCAATGCCAACGGACTATTTGATGCGAGCGATTCCCTGTTGGCCCGCTCGACTGATCTCGTTGGTGCACAGGGCCGTTTTGCGCTGGCCTTGGGAGCGTTTGATATCGGCCAAGAGCCGGTTCATTACGTCGTTTTGGGCGATTTGCTGCCGTCGGTGCGCGCGGGTGATCCACTGCACGTAACCATCGATTCCCTGTCTGGTGCAGTTGGACAGGCCAGCGGTATTATGGTCGCTGCTCGGCCCTCCGATATGTTGACTGTTTCGCACACGGCTACGGGGTATGTCGATGTGCTGGGAATTGATCTGGAACGGGACCAAGCCAATGCGCAGGGGGCGCTGGCCGTGACCTTTACGACGGCTACGGCGCTCGAAGCAGGCACGCAACTGCACATGCTATTTCCCGAAGGTTTTGATCTAAGTCAGGTGCAGTTGCTTGGCGTGCGTTCGTCGGTCGGGACGGTGGAGTGGGCGCGCCTGGGCGCGCTGTCAACGCGCCGTCTACTGGTTTTGGAACCGCGCGAAGCGACCGAACCTGGTTCCTACGTCGTCGAAATGGACGGCGTTATCAACTCGGCTGCAGGCGTGGGGTTGAGTATCGAAATCAGCACGCAGCGGATCGATGGCCGCGTGCTGGATGGAATGGATCCGACGCCGGTGCGTTTCGACGTGGTTGAACGGGCCCTACCGCTGTCTTGTCGGGCAGATTTCAACGGGGATGGTCGCGTTTATTTTAGCGACCTCTTTCTCCTCAGCGATGCGATGGGCGCTGTGTCGCCGGGTCGTTTCGACCTCAACGAAGACCGCCGCGTTGATATCGACGACTTTTTTCTCCTCAGCGAAGTCTTTGCCCAGCGCTGCGAGGGAGATGGCGGCGGGAATACGGGATTGGCTCTGCGCCGCGTAGACGAACTCGGTAACGGCGTTGAATTGGCTTTTGTGCTCGTGCGGGCGGGTTCGTTTTACATGGGATCGCCGCCCGGGGAAGTGGGGCGTATAGAAGACGAGGGACCGCAGCATAGGGTGACGTTCACGCGGGACATATACGTAGGGGAAACGGAAGTAACCCAAGCACAGTGGACTGCTGTTATGGGCACACGTCCTTGGCTGGGACAACCGGCTGTCTTGGACGAGGGTGACCATCCGGCTGTATATATTGCATGGTCCGATGCGCAGGCGTTTGTTGCTCGACTCAACGAAGCGGAGGGCGATTCGCTCTACCGTTTACCCAGCGAGGCCGAATGGGAGTACGCAGCGCGCGCGGGCACCGATGCGCGTTGGTCGTTTGGCGATGATGAATCGATGGTAGGCGACTATGCTTGGACGCGCACGGTGCCGCCGGTCGTCAGCGAGTTAATCACCCATCCAGTAGCGACGAGGCGTCCCAACCCGTGGGGTCTATATGACGTGCACGGGAGTGCGAGTGAGTGGGTGCAAGATCGCTACGGTCTCTATGGGGCCGGTGATGCCGTCGATCCGCTAGGACCCGAAGCGGGGAGCGCACGCGTGCTGCGCGGCGGCGGGGCGCTGCTCAGCGTGGAAATGACGCGTTCGGCGTCGCGGGCGTCTTTTGCACCGGACGTCCGACTGAGCACCTTTGGACTGCGCCTGGTTCGGCGGATTCCCTAACCGACCCTAGCGATGCTGATCGGCGGCAAACGCATCGGCAAAAATGAAAAAGTCGTCGAGTGTTATTTGCCCGTCATAGTCCAGATCGATCGCCGGATCCCATTCGTAGTGCAGCGGCGTTAGGCCGATCGATTCGGCGAGGCGAAAAAAGTCGTCTAAGTCTACCCGCCCATTCTCGTTAAAATCGCCCACGCGCGATGCGGGCTGCGCCGGCATAATGGTTACCTCAAATTGGGTGCTGTTTTGCAGGCCACCGCTGTCGGTTGCCCTCAGCTCTACGACGATGCGACCTGAATCTTGCAGCGCGACTACGCGTGCCGTGCGCAGCGAATCGATGTCGACGCGCAGCAGTTGGTCTGCTGAAGTCGATACGCTCCACGTCAGTTGGCCCAGCGGTCCATCATCCGTGACATAGGAATCGAGCGGGATGCGAAGTTCTACTCCAGGCGCTACCTGCTGTGCGGGAATGGTGCTGAGGCGCGGTGCGGTGTTATTAGGGCTTTCGGGTACCGTCTCAGAAGAGGATGCATGTATATAGATGTGCAGCGTATCCGTCGCGCTGGCGCCCTGCGCATCGGTCGCCGTAAAGGCAATGCGTCGCAGACCAGACGCATCGTCATTCGAGCGTATCGTCGCCACGTGCAGCGTTCCGTGAATACTGACCTGTAGTCCGGCATCAGGTAGGGCACTCCAGCGCAGCCTGCTGACAGGTTCGTCGTCCCAGGCAAATGGATCGAGGGCCAGCTGAATCGACGTGCCGGCGTCGAGATACAAATCATCAAAACTCGTCAGGCGCGGTGCTGGATTGACCATGGAAACCAATACGGTGTCGGTCGCGACGAGGCCCTGTGCAGTGCGCGCGTGCAGTATGAGCGGCGTTGTGCGCTTGTATCCATCCACCGGGCGTACTGTCATCTGGCGCTTGGCCAGATCAATGTCGACCAGCAGCGAGTCATGCGTCGCCGTCACACTGTCCACTTCTGCGCTGAGATAAGGCCGCAAGTCGACATACAGAATGCGTCCAGGTTCGATGACTAGGTCGGGCAGCGGCGCGATGGGGGGAACCGGCAGGCGGACGTCGATGCGAAACGTATCCTGCGCCGAAAATCCCAGAGGGTCGAAGACGCGCACGTAGATTTCCTCGCTGTGTTCGCTCGCATCGGCTGGTATGCGCAGATGGAGCTGTCCATCATCAAGCGTTGTGCCAATCGAGCCGCTGCTGCTGACACTCCAAATTAACTGCTCTATCGCATCATCTGGATCCGACCCATAGACCGTCAGGTCGATGTGCACGGAATCGCCCGGTGCAGCCTGCAGGTCGGGCAGGGATTCCAAGGCCGGTGGTTGGTTGACGCGCAGTATTTCTAGCTGAAGCGTATCGCTGGCGCTGGCCTGCTGGAGGTCGAGTGCGCTGAACACCAGTGTGCGCACGCCGTAAACGTCGGGGTGCGGCTGCAGCGTAGCCTGTCCGTTGGCCGAGATCTCCACGGAAACGAGCGAATCCGGCTGAACCGTCCACTGCAGGGCGCTGAGCGGATCGTCTATATCGGCGGTAGCGCTGGCTAGGTCAATCTGAATCGAAGCGCCCTGTATTATGGTCGTATCGCGCAGGGCTAGCTGCGGCGGATCGTTGCGCTCTGCGATGACAATGGGCACGGTGACCTGTGCCGTCGTCGCGTAGGGATCTTCGGCCTTAGCCTGCAGTGTAAACGCACCGTTTGCATTGGGCGTGGCCCACAGCGTGAGCTCGGCGGCTTGCCCGCTGTAGCGATGCGATAGACCGCTGGACGGGGTGAAGGCAAGGTGCAGCTGATCGAATGCGTCATCGACGTCGCTTAACCAGCTGCGCATATCTACGCGCAGCGTTTCGTCTTCGGCAAAGGTAAAGCGCTCGGGAAAGCTGAATACGGGCGCGTCGTTAACCGATCGCACTTCGATAATTCCGCTGTCGCTGTGTTCGAGTCCAAAAGCATCGGTCGCCGTTACCGTCAGCGTATCAAACCCGAAGAAGTTGGCCTCTGGAACGACGATCACGCTGTCGCCAACTACGCTCGCCTGCATGTGATGACTCTTAAACGTAAGCGTTAATTCGGCGTCGTCGACGTCGGTTGCGATGGAGCGAACGAGCGTGCGAAATCCTAGCGCTTCGTCTTCGGTAAAGACGAGCGTTGGGAAATCTACCACCGGGGGATCGTTTTCGACGTTTATGTAGATCGTTTCCGTCTGGGCGCTGAGCAGCGTCGGATGAGCCGCATCGACTGTGTTCTGCACGGTTAGTATAATGGGCTCGTCGTCGATTCCGGTGCTGTAGGTTAGATGGGTAAAGGTCGCCAGACCGCTGTCGGCAATGGTCGTGTTGTGCAGCAGCGTGCCGCTGCCGTCTGTCGATACCGCCAGCGTGTCGCGAAAGTCAAAGTCGACAAAGCCGCTGTCATCGATGGCTTCGACGATCAGTTGGCCCGTTAATAGCGCGCCGCTCAAACTGTTACCCGGCTGTGCGCGCAGCACCAGCTGTGTGGCGGTGGCATCGATTTCCAGGCGGTGTGTATCGGATGCGTAAATGCGCGCACCGCGCCCCCCGCTGTTGGTCAACAGAGATCCCGTTTCCACGCCTATGCGCATGGCGTGCCCCTGGGTCGACGTGCTGGACAGGCGCGCCGTCAGCAGGTAGTAGCGGGTTGCGTCTGCTTGCGGCGTAGAATAGGTGGTCGCGGGGATCGTTGTCTGGCTATTAATCACTAGGTCGGCAGCATCGAGCCGCCCGAGCAGCACGTCGTCGCCTAACGCGGTGTCCGTGCTCTCATAGAGAAAGAAGGCGCTGAAGTCGTCCGCGCTCAGTCCCGTTTCCGTAGAGAGGTCGGACAGCGTAAAGCGCAGGCCGTTAATGGTAGTCTGTCCGTCACCCGTTAGTCGTATCCGCAGCAGCACGGTCTCTCGGCCCGGCCCCAGCGCGGTTTGCCCGCTGAGTCCGACGCTGTAGTCGGGGAGAATCTTGCGAATGCGGTGGTTACTCTGGTCGGCAATAAATAGCGTGTCGCTGCGCAACAACAGGCCGCTAGGGCTGGACAGCTCGGCGCGGTTGGCCGGCCCATCGTCGCCGCTAAAGCTGGCCGGGCCGAGCCCGGCGATGGTTGTGATGTCGCCCGTTGGATTGATGCGGCGAATGCGGTGGTTAAAGCGATCTGCTATGTATACCGTGCCAAACGTATCGACTGCGACGGCGGTAGGAAAGGCTAAGCGAGCGTTGGTTGGCAGGTCGCCGTCTCCAGAAAATCCGGGTTTCCCACTGCCTGCTACGGTCGTCAGTACGCTGTCTTGGCCCAGCTTGCGAATGCGGTGGTGATCCGTGTCGGCAATGTAGACGTTGTGCGTGCGGTCGACATACAGACCGCGCGGCTGCAGCAGCGTGGCGCTGGTGGCGGTGGTGTCATCAATAAAGAGTCCCGCGGTGGTATCGCTCCCGGCGATGGTCGTTATGTTGCCAACGCCATCGATGCGCCGAATGCGGTTGTTGCCGGTGTCGGCTATATAAATGTACTCGCCGCGGGCAAATACGGCGGTCGGGGCGTTGAGCGTGGCGCTGGTGGCGGTGGTGTCGTCAATAAAGAGTCCCGCGGTGGTATCGCTCCCGGCAATAGTCGTTATGTTGCCACTGCCGTCAATGCGCCGAATGCGGTTGTTCCCCGTGTCGGCGATATAGATCAGACCGCTGCTGTCGACAAAGACGCCGGCTGGTGCATCGAACTCGGCTGATAGGGCCGCGCCTCCATCGCCGCTGAAGTTGGCTGTCCCCGTGCCGGCGACCGTTTCTATCGTGTCGCGCTGTGCATTGATGCGCCGGATCCGATTATTGCCTGTATCGGCAATGTATAGGTTGCCCTCTTCGTCGGCCCCGATGGAAGAGGGAAGGTGTAATTGCGCCGCAGTCGGCGCCCCACCATCGCCCGAGTTCCCCTGGCTACCTGTTCCTGCTACCGTAGAAATGGTTTGTGCCCACGATGTACTCACCACCACACAGAGCACTAGCAGGGGGGATAGTCGCGAGAAGAAAGGGGAGGAATTCATGGTTGGTGCACGTTTTTATTCGAGTAATTTGAGGTGTCAATTAAAGGAAATGTCGCAGTGAGCGATATACTACATAAGACGATTTTGTCTTATATGTCGGCTAAAAACAAAAAAACATGAATAGATCTTTCCTTTTATTGGTACTGGCAGGGTTGCTGGCCGTTTGTGTGTCCGGCGTTGGGGCTCAGTCGGTGGTCGTATCGCCGCAGGCCCTGTCTCGGATACCCAAAGGGGCAACCCGAGCAAATCCCTACTGGCAGCGGCTGGCCATTGAATTGAGTCAAAATCCATCGGCGGGCAACGCGATTCGCGTCGGTTTGCCGGTAGGTATGGGCATTGCCGATTTAGACGAGGACGGGGCCTACGACGATGAAATAGCGCTCGATGATGCTGCGGTTGGTGGCACGGGATACACTTCTACGCAGGGCAGCACCCGAAATCAGATCGTATTAACTAGTGCCGCCGGTGGCACGGCCGGCACGCTATATGTTCAATTTCCCGTCGTTACCCCGAGCAGTCCCGACTTTTCGGGGGCGATTTACGGCCAGATGACCTTTACAAATGCTAAAGAGCAGTCGATACCAGCCGGAGCTGTTGGGATTCAGTATGTGGAACCGTACGAACTGAGCATTGGGCAATTTAGTTCGCTGTTTACGCAGGCGGCCAACGATACCCTAACACATGCGCAGGGCAGCGCGTATCCGGATTCAGCGCAGCCAGCCTTTACTGCGGCTTTACCCGACTTACTCAGCGACCAGCGCGGAAGTAGTTCGAGCAACGCACTCGTCCTGGCCGGAGTGCCCTACGGCGATTTGGACGACGCAAACGATACGCGCTACCACTTCTGGTTTTCTCCGGTTGACTCGCTCAGTGGAATCGATACTACGGTTGCCGTGCGCGCGGTAGATCGCCTGACCGGCCAGCCCGTTACTGCGGGTGAGGGCGGGCGCGTAGCGGTGGCTTTTGACGTCTCGTCTCTGCAGGACACGACGACCTACTATCTGTATGCCACGTCCGATCTGACGGGCCGATTTCCGCTGATGCGCAGCCGCGGCATACGCGTGCGTCACCTGCCGGTCGTGCTCGAAGTGGGCTCGTTTTTCGGCGGCGATGCCGACTATGTCGATACGGGGCGTCTGCTCAGTATCGACAAGGGTCTTGTCGGGTCCTTTGATGCGGCGAGAGATCGAATCGACATTCCATTTCAGGTGATTGACCACGACGATAGCGCGTCGGTAAAGCTGTTTTTTGCCACGGCAGATACGCTGGATACGACCTTTGTCGTTACCAGCGGAACCAGTCCAGATCTCAGCATCGACAGCTTGACTCATGCCACGCAAATTGACAGTGCAACAGCTCTATTCGAGGGGCGCGATACCCAGCTGCACTGGCAGGTTGCCCTCAGCGACTCCGTTTTTGTTCCGCGCGGAGACTATTACGTCTATGCGGTCATAACGGATGGCAAGCATATCGATATGCGCCGCAGCGCCTACACTTACAACGTGCGCCATTCGCCGCTGCTGATATTGGACAGCAGGGAGGACCGCCGGATCGAAACGGGCGGGCCGTCTGCAGAGCGCTACTACACTATTTCGTGGAACCGCGACTACGGTGTCGATGGAGATGTGGCTATTGCCGACGATGCGCTGATTGCCCTCTACTACAGCGACGAGGATTCCTTTGCCGTGCCGGGGGGCGTCGACCAATTGCGCGCAGCTGCGGCCGATTCGACGCGCGATACCCATTTGATTGTCGACGGTATTGCCGAGGGACCGGATGAACGCACGGATAATCAGTACGTGTGGGACTTGTGGCGTTATAAACACGCGGCAGGAGGCGTGCCTCAAGCCGGAGTGCCTTACGCGCTCTACGGCATTGTGCGCACAGATTCAACGGCGCGTGCAGTGCGGTGGGACGACGAGCGTGGCCATGCGCGCCATATCGAATTCTCCCACAGCCCCTACCTGCGGGTCCTGTCGCCCTTTGAACCGATAGAGGTCGATGGTCGGCGCAGCTTTTCCGTGACTTGGGATGCCATCGACGTCGATGAGGACGCCCGGATATGGGTCGTGCTTACCTCGGCGACAGCGGCTCTGAGTCTGGGCGATTCGACCGATTATCAGACGCTAGTCGGCGATGGTCAGGTCGATTGGCTGGCGACTTCTACCAACGGCAGTCTGGCTAGTGCCGAGGCGCTAAGCGAGGATGCCGTCGGCGAATTCGCCGTGCGGCCCGCTCGGCTGACTCACGCTCTTGACGGGGCGCAAAACGCACTCAGCAACGGGGAGTATTATGCCTATGTGCTCATTGCGGGGGCCGATTCGGAGGCCATTCCCGATGGGGCTTTAGCGCGGCGGGCGACGGGGCGCGTGCGCATCGTCGGTCTGGAAGAGACAGGGGCCGTAGGACTGGAAGCTCCAGCGCTGGAAATGGTGCCCGGCGATCTCACACTGAGCGTGCCGGCAGATACGGCTACGATTGCACTGCGGCCGCACAGCGGGGGCGTCGACGTCGATCTGCTGAGCTTTTTTGCCAGCGTTGATTCCAGCTTTTTTCGCATCGTAGATCAGGATACGGCCCAAGAGGGGATTCAGCCCTTTAGGATCAATCCGCTGCTGAGCGGCCTCGTATTGCGCGATACGCTCTTGGTGGGGACTGACAGTCTGAGTGCGGG
>JAYOKQ010000046.1:0-30157 GCA_038119905.1 Gemmatimonadota bacterium
AATTCGACATGGCTGCGCGCGATGCGCTGCTTCAGGGCGTCGATAAGCTGGCCAATGCCGTCAAAGTGACGCTGGGACCCCAGGGTCGCAATGTCGTGCTGGACAAGAAGTTCGGCTCGCCCACGGTGACCAAGGACGGCGTGACCGTCGCCAAGGAAATCGAACTAAAAGACGCCTACGAGAACATGGGCGCGCAGATGGTCAAAGAAGTCGCTTCGAAGACGTCCGACGTAGCCGGTGACGGCACCACGACGGCGACCGTGCTCGCACAGATCATCTTCCGCGAAGGCCTCAAGAACGTCACTGCCGGCGCCAATCCGATGGATCTCAAGCGCGGCATCGACCAGGCCGTTGCCAAGGTTGTCGACGAGATTCGCAAAATGAGCAAGGAAGTCAAGTCGCGCGAAGAAATCGCGCAGGTCGGCACGATTTCTGCCAATAACGACAACACCATCGGCGACCTTATCGCCGACGCCATGGAGCGCGTGGGCAAGGACGGCGTCATCACCGTCGAGGAAGCCAAAGGCACCGAAACGACCTTGGACGTAGTCGAAGGTATGCAGTTCGACCGCGGCTACCTCTCGCCCTACTTCGTCACCGACCAGGAGTCGATGACGGCCGAGCTCGAAGAGTCTTACATCCTGATTTACGACAAGAAAATCTCCACCATGCGCGACCTGGTGCCCGTGCTTGAAAAGACCGCCCAGCTGAGCAAGCCGCTGCTGATTATCGCAGAAGACATCGAAGGCGAAGCGCTCGCTACGCTTGTGGTCAACAAAATTCGCGGCACGATCAAAGTCGCTGCGGCCAAGGCGCCAGGTTTTGGCGATCGCCGCAAGGCCATGCTCGAAGACATCGCCATTCTCACCGGCGGTCGCGTTATCTCCGAAGAGACCGGCCTCAAGCTCGAAGGCGTTACGCTCGACGACTTGGGCCAAGCCAAGCGCATCTCGTTGGACAAGGACAACACCACCATCGTCGAGGGCGCCGGCAAGAATGCCGACATCCAAGGCCGCGTTGGTCAGATCCGTCGCCAGATCGAAGAGACCACCTCTGACTACGACCGCGAGAAGCTGCAGGAGCGTCTGGCCAAGCTGGCAGGCGGCGTTGCCGTTATCAACGTCGGCGCACCGACCGAAGCAGAGATGAAGGAAAAGAAAGCCCGCGTCGAAGACGCGCTGCACGCCACGCGTGCTGCCGTTGAAGAGGGCGTCGTGCCCGGCGGTGGCGTCGTATTCCTGCGCGGCCAGAAGGCGCTCGACAAGCTGGAGCTCGAAGGCGATGAGGCCGTTGGCGCACAGATCATTCACCGCGCACTCGAAGAGCCGCTGCGCCAGATTTCGGCTAACGCCGGCATCGAAGGTGCCATCGTCGTGCGCAAGGTCTCCGAGTCCAAGGGCGCGCAGGGATTCAACGCGCGCACCGAAGTCTACGAAGACCTGATCAAGGCCGGCGTCGTCGATCCGGCGAAGGTTTCGCGCACCGCGTTGGAAAATGGTGCGAGCATCGCTTCGCTGCTGCTGACGACCGAAGCCCTGATCGCGGAGATTCCCGAAAAGCCCGCTCCGGCGGCTGGAGGCCCTCCCGGCGGCGACATGTACGGCGGCGGCATGGGCGGCATGGGCGGCATGATGTAATTCCGACACCGCGTCAAACAAAAAAGGGCACTGCCATATGGCAGTGCCCTTTTTTAATTTGTGCGCAGATGCAGTCTACGCTGATTTATCCGCGCGGCATATGGCCCCCTCGTGCAGAACGAGTCTCGGCGCTATCACCGCGCCACTAACGTGCGCGCCTGCCTCTATCCGCACGCAGCGGCGCGCGCTAAGCCGACCGCTGAGCCGACCGCGTATCGTCGCCTCGCCGACCTCTATATCTGCCGCTTCCACGCGTCCTTCCGGACCCACAACGAGCACGCCTTGCGTCTTGACGCGCGCGCCGCGCAGCATGCCGTCCACGCTCAGATCGCGCTCGGTCTCCAGGGTGCCTTCAAAGAGCGCGCCCGCACCAATGAGCGTGCCGGCCGCATCGGCCGCATCCTCGTTGCGTCCTACAGCCACAGTCGATAGCGCAGCGGATCGCGGAACACGCCCCCCTCCTTCCGCGCGTAGTAGAGGCCTTCATATGGCGCACTCCCGCCGCGGCCGGACAGAGCAATGTTTTGCCCCTTAATGACGTAGTCACCCGGAGCGGCAAACAGCGCGCTGTTGTAGCCGTAATAGGTCTCAATGCCGTTTCCGTGATCGACAACCACCAGCAATCCCAGCTCTTCATCGTAGCCTGCTCGAACCACCGTTCCCCCCGCGCTCGCGCAGACGGGACTACCCTCTACGCCGGCGATAACGACGGCGGGAAACGCTTCGCTAAACAAGCGATGCAGCGGACCGGCCAGCGGCCAAGCCGTCGGCACCGACTCCACGTAGCCCCAGTTTAGGCGCTGCTGTGCCGGGATATGCGGCTCAGCTCCGCCCGTCGCGTTGCCCTGCGCTTCGCCCTCTTCCCAGTCTCCCAGAATCGCGCGCAGCTGTTCGTTGCTGCGCTGCAGTCGCATGAGCACCTGTTCCAGCTGATCAATCTGCTCTACCTCGGCTTCGAGCAGGGCTTTTTCGCGCTCGAGTCGCACGACCATAGACTCGAGGTCGCGCGATTGGACAAAGCTATAGAGCCCCACCACGAACAGACCACTGCCGCACAACAGGCACAAACCCAGCATCCACAGCAAGACGCGCGGCACTTTGAACTCGTGCGTCTTTTCGCCTTCTTCGGGAATGATCAATAGGGTGAGACGTTTTTTAAACACGGGAACCTTCAGACTTCTATATCGAGCAGCGCACCGAGCATTTCATCCTGCGTCTGCACGGCGCGTACGTTGGCGGCAACGGCCTGTGCCGAGTCGATCTGCACGATGGACTCGCGCAGCGCATCGGTAGTCGCCACGCGCTGGGAATGGGAATCCACGCCACCTGCGGCGCGCTCCGTTCCGCTTGTGCGCAGCGGCACGGTCGCGTCGGCTGGCGTCGTGGCGTTAGCCGTGTTGTGCGCGGATGCGTGCAGACGACGCTGCTGATGCTGCAGACCCGTCGCGCTTGTGTAGAGTGATCTAATCATATGAGGTATGTGTGTATGATCGGCACAAAGTACGCCAAGCTATACCGGCGAGCAAGCAATCAGCCGAGCCCTTGGCGATCCAACTCGTTGTGGACCAGCGTGATGCACTGAGACGCGAACAACATCTTAGGCCCCACGCTCAGCGCGTGCGCACCCAGGCGCAGGAGAAACTTGTCCGCTTTTTTGGGCATGGACAGATGGTCGGAAAAAACAAACGTCGCCTGCTCGGAAAAGCGGGTCTCGCGCACGTCGGTGCCGCGCTTTTGCAGCAAGTAGACATCGCCCAATGCACGCTGCTGGCGGACCAGCGATTCAAAGCTGCGCTTGGCGACAAACACGCCGGGGCGCGAAGCGATTTCCTCTTCTAACCCCAGCGCACGCCCGTCGGCCAGCGCCTGACAGATAACGACGGCCAGCGCCCGTTCGTCAAAACCGTCGAGCGAACCCAATCCATCGCTCTCAATGCGCACGATCTTGGGCGGGGCAGCCGGTCCATCAAATGCGACGTGTATACGCACGCCTTCGCGCAGCTGCAGCGAGTAGAACAGCGCGTTGGCAATACAGTGGCAAACGATTTCCAAATGTCCAGCCGCCGGCAGGTCGTCCAGCGAAAAGTCGGGCGTTGACGGGCCTTTGCGCGCCCGCAGGACAAAATCTCTCATGCGTAGTATACCTTAGGCAAAATGTTCAGCGCACTAAAATACAGCCAAAAGGAACGCATTGAAACCAGACATCCTTGGAAGCCCCTAGCCCCCAGCGTATATTAGCCAAATGACTACGCACGTTGCACGCCTGCTCCTCTTTGTTTTGCTCTCAACGCACCCGACGGCCGCCGAGCGATTGACCATCACCCCCGAGGCGATACAGACCCATTGGTCCTATCCGCGCGGCGCGCTAACGGTAGCAAACGGCGCGCTCCAACCCGTCTTTTTGCGCAAGCATATCGATCCGATGTCTCGGGCAACCATACGCGGTGCCGGTGCAGCGCTGGCGCAGGCAACGGCCGTACTAGACGGCGACCTAGCGACCGGATGGAGCCCAACCACCACCGACCCGAGCACTTGGTGGCTGGAAATTGACTTAGGCGAAGTGCTGCCCGTTCAGCAGCTGCGTCTCACCTTTGATCCCAATAGCGCACCGCTGTCGTTCTTTACGGTTTCTCTATCCAAAGGCGAGCGTTTTATCAACAGCGCCAACGTCATTGTCGAGGGCACGCTGATTTACAGTCACAGCGAGCGTTTTGCCTTTAATGAGGCGCACGAACTGACCGTTGATTTGGCCGACGAGCTCGTGCGTGTAGTGCGCATTGAAGCCGACCGTGCGCCCGAGGGCATACCGCGGCTGCTCGAAGTTGCGATGCGCGCATATGGCGACAATATAGCGCTCGATCTGATCGAACGCGGGGGCAGCGTCGACGTCGAGGCTGCCATCGTCGCCGTAGCAGGCACGCCCACCGTGATGTTTGACGGCGACCTCTCGACCATGTGGCGCGTCAATCCGCTGGCCAAGGGCTCGAGCGGCGGCAGCGAGACCTTTGGCGACTACCGCATAGATCTGGGTGCGACCTATCGCATTGATTCTCTGTGGCTCTTGGGCGAACCCCTAGGCGTGCCGCCGCGCCTGCGCCACTTTTACGCCAACTTCCTGTCATACAAGGTGCTCTACTCCGACGGATCGCTGGCACCCGACGGATCGCTGGCCTGGAGCGAGCTGGTGGCTGCACCCACGGACATCCGCAACTTGCTGGAGTATCGCAACTTTCACCATGAGTTCGACGCAATCGCCGCGCGCTACGTGCGCCTGTTCTATCCGACCAGCGAGAGCGGAAATATCATCGGCGGCGGCCTGAGCGCCAGCAGCGTGCGCTTGGATGGGCTGGGACTCGTCAGCGAGTTCCAGGTCTACGGCAACGGCCATCCAGCGCGCGTCGTGCTTCAGTCTCCCGTTATTGACCTAGGCGCAGACTGGAATGTAACCGCACTCGACTGGCGGGCCGATTCGCTGCCAAATGCTCAACTGCTCGTGCGCAGTCGCAGCGGGCGCCAGGTCGTTGAAGAAAAACACTACTTCGACAAAAACGGCAAAGAAGTCACCGAGTCGCGCTACCAAAAGCTGATTGCCTCGTTTCGCGGCCCCGTCGAAACGACCCTACAGCCGGGCGACGGCTGGAGCCCGTGGAGCGAAGCCTATACCGAATCGGGCAGCCTTTTCCGCTCCCCTTCGCCCCGGCGCTATCTACAGCTCGAACTCGAGCTGCTGTCCGACGATCCGCTCGCGCACACCGCGCTGTCCGAGCTGCGCATCGAATACTCGTCTCCGCTGGCCAACGCGGCGCTGGGCGAGGTGCAGCCAATTCAAGTCGAAGCCGGCCGACACACGGTCTTCACCTACTACCTGCAGCCGCGCATGCAGTCCACCAGTCAGGGCTTTGGACGCATCGCCGTCGAATCGTCTCTTCCCATGCGCTTTACCGCGCTGCGCATCGACGGCGCACAGGCCGAGGCAACAGCCGTGGAAACACCGGAGGGCTTTCGCCTGCACCTCCAGCGCCCGCTGCGCACGGACGCGCTAATAGAAATCGATTTTGAGGCAACAGTCTTTCAGAACAACACCCGTTTTCGGGCGTTTCTCGAACGGGAAGAGGCAGGAGACTTAACGCGCCAGCAGGTCGATCCGGGCGACGCCATACCCAGATTGACCGGATCGGGCGATGCGGTCGCTCTCCCCGTCGACGATGACGTGCTGACAAGCCTGCGCGTGTCCGACATCTTCACGCCCAACGGCGACGGTATCAACGACGAGCTAGCCGTTGAATTTGACGTGTTGAAAATTCTTGATCCGCGCCCCATCCAGGTGATCATCTGCGATCTGCAGGGCCAGCCCGTCCGCTCGCTGCGCAGCGAAGACGGCCTGGCGGGACACTACCGGCTGACGTGGGACGGGCGCAACGAGAGCGGCCGCCGCGTCGAACCGGGCATTTATCTATTACACCTGCGCGTCAGCGGCGATGCCGCGTCGCACAGCCTAACGCGCGCCGTAGCCGTCAGCTACTAGTCGCGCTTCTACTCGCCGTCCTGAGCCCGCTCCAGAATTTGGTACATGCGGCGGCTCTCGGCTTCCTCTGAGCTGTACACTTCGGCGATGAGCTCATCGCGGCTCTTGCCCGTCTCCAGCTCGCGCAGGCGAAATGCCAGATCGTCACCAGACGGATTGCGCCCTAGCGCCGAGCGATAAACGGCCCGCACAAAGGTTTCACTTTCGAGGCGATCGACGCGTTCGGCTGGAGTCTCGACAAACGCGCGCAGCGTCTTGCTCAGACTAGCGGCCAGCCACGCCTTCTCAGGCGTCGACTTGCCCAACACCTGGCCCAGTGATATCGTCCTCCCATTCAACACCAGTTTTTGGTCAGTGGACCCACCTTCGGCCCAGTCGGACAGCCCTTTGGCCCAGTCGGCAAAGTGGCGACGGCGCTCTTCCTCAACCTGCCAACTGCGCGTCAGCACGTCTACAGCTGGATACCCGGAATAGGTCTCCTCGCCGATGGCCCGCACCAGCAGCTCCATATTGTCCTCTGCCTTGTAGTGGGATACCGCATCAAATCGCGATATCAGCGCGCGCACGTGATGCACCCACGGATCGACTTCCCCTCGATCTACCATCGCGTCAATAGCGCGCATCTCCCCGTCGTAGTGCGACGGATCGTACAGCACGTTACGCCACGCATGGGCGGCCTCTTCTTCCGGCGGCGCATCCGCGCGACCCGCATTCGGCACGGCGACTAAGACCATCGCCATAAACAGCCCGATCAGATTTTTTTTCATATGCGCATAGACTCCGCGTTGTGTGTTTATGCGGCCGGCACGCCGTCGGCGCGGCGGCGATGGCCCTGCAGGTAGCGTCCGGACAGCAGGTCCGCCGCCGTCCAGCCTAGGTTGCCGTAGCGAATCGTTCCATAGCGCACCAACCCCTCATCGCTAAAGGGCCGCACGTTTTCCAAGTCCATCCAAATGCGCAGCAGCAGCCGTTTGCGCTCTTCTTCTTCGACTGGATCGTGCCCCGCGCGTCCGTGAAACACGGTGTAGTTGTTGCAAAAGGCGATGTCGCCGCGGTGCAGCGGAAAGCTCAAGCAGCTTTCGGAAGCGACCTCCTGTATAAAGCGAAAGATCTCGGTCTCCTCCTCCGTGAACTCCTGTCCCAGCTCCTGCATACCCGTGCGCGACCAGCCCGCATTAAAGCGGCAGGTCAGCACGCCCTGCGCGTAGCTGTAGGCCGGCACTTTGTAGTTGGAAACGGGCGTCTCGTCGTCGTTTTGCTCCGAACGCCGCGTCCAAACAAACCCCTCGTAGAGCCGAGGCAGCCATTCGGGGTGCTGGCGCAGTATTTCGTTGTATACGTGCATCGCTGAAGCCACCGTGCTAAACGGATCGTCTGGGGCCTGGCGCACGCAGCACAGCACCACGCAGTCGGCCAGATCAATATGCAATCCCACCGGGCCGGGGTTGCCCACGCCGCGCGTGCCCATTTGCGGGCGCAGTTTGCCGTCGGTGACGCAGTGAATAAGGCCCGCTTCGCTGTTTTGCGTCACGCCCGTACCCAGGTGCGCGCACAGGCCCCAGTACATTTTCTCGACGTCTTCTAACGCGTAGCCGTCCACCGGAAAACCGCGCACGGCGGCAAAGCCTCTGCCATCGCGCAGTTCGTTCAGTAGGCGCGATAGATCGTCGGCAAGCGAAGGCAGGGAGAAGGTATCGCGCGTTATCTCCGCTAGCTGCAAACCGCGCCGCTTGCTCTCGCCCAATGCGCGATCCAAATCGTCTACCTGCGCCGCGCTCAGCTCATAGACCCACGATGCATCGCGCTGCAAATCGGACCCCGTCCACACGCTGGGCCCCTCCACCGGCTCTCGCAGTATATCCATGTCAGCCACCCACCTCGCTCCAGTGTTGCTGAGCGGCCGTTTGCACCTGTTCGGCCTCCCAACGCTCTAATCTTTCATAGTGTCCGTTGCGCGCGTCGACGTGAAAGGTCGGATTCGACGCTGCGCTGTAGCAGCAGATGAGCGCCCAGCGCGAATGATCGCTCTCGTTGGGATCCGACCGATGCAGCAGATTGCTGTGAAAGAATAGCAGCGTGCCTGGCTCCATCTCGCAGTAGACGCGCTCCAGGCGTTCTTCAGCGTGGCGCACGCGCTCCAAGTCGGCTCCCGTCTGGTCTCCCGTCTTGCCGTGCTCTATGCGACCGAGCTTATGCGAACCTTTGAGCACCTGCAGGCAGCCGTTTTCGCGGCTAGCCCGATCGACGGCGATCATACACGAAGCCATGTCGGCGCGGAGAAAGTTGGCGTACCAGTAGCCGTAGTCCTGATGCCATTCCCAGGCGCCGCCGATGCGGGGCTCTTTGAGCATCATTTTGTGGTGGTAGTGGAAGACCTCGTCGCCGATGAGCTGCTCCATCGGCTCGACAATCGCGCGGTGGCGCGCGTAGGCGCTGTAGACGCTGGCCGGCAGATCGTAGCGCAGTGAAAGTCGACTCACCTTGCCCGTGCTATCTAGCCGATCGTTGGCGTTGGCCTGCAGCGCTTGATCGGCGCGCGCAATGGCCAGCATAAGGTCCATGTCTGGCTGCGAAAAGAATGACGGCAGCATTAAGAAACCGTCTTCCCAGTACTGTGCGACGTGCGCCGCACTCAGCGCGTAATCGGTCATGTGCCCTCCCTCTGTAATCGGCGGATCGCATCCTGTGCTTGTCGTCTAATCTGACAAGAACCGCAGGCCAATACAAATCCCACCCAGTGGAGCAACAGACCGCAGGCCAATCTACTTGGCCGCGCACGGCACGCGACTTATTTTTCCTGCCCCAAACAAGCGCCTACACAGCGAATGGACTGAGCGATGAATAAAGACCAAATCACCCGCTACGAGGATGTCGAGATTGATGAGATACCGCGCGACCTGCGCTTCCATCCCAGCGATCCAAGCGCCGCCCAAATCCTTACAAGCGACCAAATAGAACAGTATAATAGCGATGGCTATATCAAGGGCATTCCCATTTTTAGCCGCGATGAGATCGACGACATACGCACCTATTTTGACGCACTCTTAGCGCGCGTTCTAGAGTCGGGCGGCAACTCGTATTCGATATCTACCGCCCACGTCAGCTATGGCCGCGTCTGGGACCTGCTCAACAACGAGCGCATCGTCGCCCACGTGCGCGACATTCTCGGCCCCAATGTCATCGGCTGGGGTTCGCACTTTTTTTGCAAGATGCCCAAAGACGGCAAGCGCGTATCCTGGCATCAGGACGCCTCCTACTGGCCGATGTCGCCGTCCAAAACGGTGACCGTCTGGCTAGCCATCGATGACGCGGATACCGAAAACGCCTGCATGCGCTTTGTGCCCGGCTCGCACCAGCACGGGCATATGACCTATCACCTGAGCGAAGAGGACGAGAACAACGTGCTCTTTCAAACGGTGCCCAACGCCGAAGAGTACGGCGAACCGGTCGACGTCGAACTAAAGGCTGGTGAAATTTCCATGCACTCCGACATGCTACTGCACGGCTCCGAGGCCAACGATTCCGACCGGCGCCGCTGCGGTCTCACGCTGCGCTACTGCGCGGCCGACGTGCGGGCGATGCAGGGTTGGCACCTAAAGGGCGTGATCGTATCTGGACGCGACGACGAGGGACACTGGGACAACCCCGCGCGCCCCGAGCAGGACTAGCGCATGAGCGACCTCTTTCTCTCCCTGGCTCAGCCGGCGGCCTGCCGCTCCGAACTCAGCGGAGCCAAGGGGGCGTGCCTAGCCCAAATGGCCCAGGCCGGCCTGCCGGTGCCCGACGCGTTTATCGTTTCCACCGAGGTGTTCAAGGCGGCACGGGAAGACCTGCCCGATGCGCTGCTAGCCGACTGCATGGCCGGCCAATCCGGAGCCGACGAGGCCCTGTATCGGGCGTTGAGCGCGTGGCCCAAGGCACGGCTAGATGCCCTCGATGCCGCCTGCGACGCTCTCGGGTATTCCGCCGTTTCCGCGCGCTCTTCCTCTACGGCCGAGGACCTAGAAGGAGCGAGTTTTGCCGGGCAGTACGAGACCGTGCTCAACGTCTCCGGGCGCGACGCTTTAGTCGATGCGATAGGCCGCGTTTGGGCTTCGTTTTTCTCGCCGCACGCACAGGCCTACCGACAGCGCCACCAAATAGACGACGCCGATGCGGCCATGGCCGTGGTCGTGCAGCGACAAATAGACGCCAGCGCGGCGGGCGTGCTCTTTACCCGCGACCCGCAGAGCGGGGCCGATCACTGCGTCGTATCTGCGGCCTTGGGCCTAGGCGAAGGCGTCGTGTCCGGCAGTGCACCTACCGATCATTGGGTCATCGAGCGCACAGCGCGGACGGTGCGTTCGGTCGACATCGCCGACAAAGACCGACGCGTCGCCGTGCGGCCAGACGGCGGCATCGAGACTGTGGATGTGGGCCCAGCCCAGCGCGGCAACGCCGCCCTCACGCAGGCACAGTTGGACGAGCTCGTGGAGCTTGGCCTGCGCATTGAAACCCTCTTTGGGGCCCCGCAGGACATTGAATTTGCCGTCGACGGAAGCCTGCATATTCTACAGGCCCGCCCGATTACTACGCTCGACGATCTAGCCGCACCGGACGAACCCTGGGAAGACGGCGTCGACGACGCCTACTGCTGGACCAAGAGCCGCGGGCCGTTTACCCGTCTCGAACAGGACTACATGGTCGAATACATGGTCCACGCGCGCGCCTGCTACGAAGAGGTGGGCTCGCGCATGACGGCCAACCACCTCTACTTCGTGCGCAACGGCTATATGTATACGCGTGCACCGGACGTTGAGCCGGAGGAACTGGCGCGACGCCACGCCGTACAAACAGAGCGCGTAGACGCCTGCACGGCACGCGGCACTACGTACTTCGAGGCGGTGCAGCGCGGTATTATAGAAGACCGCCTGGCCCAGTTGGGTGCACAGCGTCGCCGCGCCAAGTCCCCCGCCGATCGCCTGATCTACCTCGAGTCCTGCCTGCAGATGCTCGCCTACGTGTCCGGTCACCTGCACTGGTCAATGGGCCGCCCCGATCCCCTGCCCGGCTGGCACGAGGAATACGAGGCGCTGACCGGTCGCCCCCAGCACGAAGCCAACGTTTTTTTGCAGGCTATCGACAACCGCATGACGCGTTTAGTCGGCCACCTGCGCAAACTGGCCGCTATCGTCCAGTCCGACGCCGGGCTACGAGTCCTGTTTGCCGAGGGGCGTTTTGACGATCTGGAGACGCTGACCAATAGGAATACCGTACGGCAATTTCGCCGACGCTTTAGCGCTATGCTCACCGTCTACGGACTGCGCAGCGGGCGCGGCTACGGGTCGAGCAGCGGCTTCCAAACGCCGACGTGGAACATGGATCCACGCATCGCCCTCGAGGTCATTGCCACCTATGCCGAGCAGGATCTCGACCGGCTCGAACAGCTCGAACAAGGTGCGCGCAGGGAACGACGCAACGCGACGCGACGCCTGCGGCGCCAGGTTTCAGCGGACCCCGAAAAACGCGCTCGTTTCGAGGACGCCCTCCTGCGCGGACAGCTGCACGTGCGCTTCTTAGAGGACCACAACTACTACATGGAACAATGCAGCGGTGGCACGGCGCGCGAGGCCATAGACGCCGTCGGTCGAGATCTAGTCAGCCGAAACGCAATCGACGAGGCCGACGACGTATTCCACCTGTCAATAGAAGAGCTGCGCGCGCTAGCCGCGGCCGATTACCCAACCGACCAGCGAACGCTTGTAGCCGCACGCAAAGAGGAATGGGCCCGGCGTAAACGCATGCGGCCACCGGCAACCCTCGGAGCAGCACCAGAGAAAAAAGAGACGCGTGAAGAGGAGACTACCGAGCGCGGTCGGCAGGGGGATCGACTTGTTGGCGTGAGCGCGTCCAGCGGACAGGCCAGCGGACGCGCCGTGCTCGTGCGTTCGGGTGAGCGACCCCGCGTGCATCCGGGCGATATTCTCGTAGCAAGCAATGTAGGCCCGGAGTGGACCCCGGCTTTTGCCGTGCTCGGCGGTCTGGTGTTGGACGAAGGCTCTCTATCGCAGCACGCCGCCATCGTCGCGCGCGAGTACCGCATTCCCTCCGTTATGCAAACGCGCGAAGCGACTAGCCACATCGCCGATGGACAGCAGATTGTCGTCGACGGGGACCAAGGCATTGTCGAGCTGCGCCCCAGCCCTATTTAACGCGCCCATGTCCGTCAGAAATGTATTTGCACAACGCGCCCTGTAGACACCATCTGATACCTATACGCCACCGAATAGAGAGGCTAACCTCATGAGCGATAGCACGCCAAAAAACTACGTAGTATACCGCGCAGCCACGCCGATTGTCGTCGACGGCCATCTGAACGACGGGCCTTGGAAAGCGGCTCCCTGGACCGACCTC
This sequence comes from Gemmatimonadota bacterium, assembly GCA_038119905.1. GTDB lineage: Bacteria > Latescibacterota > UBA2968 > UBA8231 > UBA8231. Next base: position 12,556 of record JAYOKQ010000046.1, read on the forward strand.
TTTGTCGATATAGAAGGCGACGCCAAGCCGCTGCCGCGCTTTGCTACGCGCGCTATGATGCTGTGGGACGACGACTACTTCTACTTTGCCGCCGACATGGAAGAACCGCATGTATGGGGCACGCTGACCAAGCGCGATTCGGTCATTTGCAACGACAACGATTTTGAGATTTTTATCGATCCCGACGGCGACGGCGAACGCTACATGGAATTTGAAATGAACCCCCTTAACGCCGCCTGGGACCTCTACCTGCCCAAAGCCTATAGCAAGGGCGGCACGGCCGATCACGACTGGGACTTTGAAGGCATTAAACACGCCGTGCAGATTGACGGCACGCTCAACTGCGCCGACGACGTCGATCGCGGCTGGAGCGTAGAAGTAGCCATCCCCTGGACGGCGATGAGCGAGCACGCCGGCTGCGACTGCCCGCCCAAGCCGGGCGACCAGTGGCGCGTCAACTTTTCGCGCGTCGAGTGGGAGTTCGACTACCACAAGGGCGGCTACCTGCGCCGCGAGGGCGTGCCCTGCGACAACTGGGTGTGGTCACCGCAGGGCGTCATCAATATGCACGTGCCCGAGATGTGGGGCTACGTGCAGTTTTCATCCATTGCCGCCGGACACGGCGAGGAAGCATTCGTGCAAAAATGAGCGCTATTCCCACCACGGCCCAGCCGCTACCAATGACCGACGAGCAGAAATTCTTCTTTGATCTCAAGGGCTGGCTGCTGCTGCCGGCCGTGCTCGAAGACGACCTGCTAGACGCCCTGCGCGAACACGTTTACAAGCTGCGGCACGAACCTGCATCACTGCCCGAGCACGAGCGCTACTCGCTGGCCGGCCCCGGGCAGCACCTAGTCGACCATCCAGCCATTGTCGGTATATTGCGCGACATTATCGCACCAGACCCCGACGAGAGCGCCTACGGATTTCGCTGCGAAAGCTCCTTTGCCATGATTCGTCGACTCGGCGAGCAGGGCTCTGCCCCACACTGTGGACCGCTGGTGGGCCCGATGGCCTATCGACTCATGAACGGGCAGATTTACTCTGGCCTAACGCGCGTCGTGTGGGAGCTGAGCGAAGTAAAAAAGGGCGGCGGCACGCCTATTATGTCCGGCTCGCACAAGGCGGGGTTCCCGGTACCCGAGCGCTTTCGCCAGTTCGACCCGGCCGTCTACGAGGAGTACGCCTGTCCGCCCGGTTCGGTGCTCATCTTTTCCGAGAGCTGCTGGCACGTCGGCACCGAGTGGAAGGATGCTGAAAGAGAGCGCCGCGCCATTTTCAACTGCTACTGCTCGTACCTAGCCCAGTGGCACAAGCTCAGCCTGCCGCACGAGGTCGTCGAGCACATGCCGGCCAAGCGCCAAACGGCCTTCCGCGGCGCCTGGGGCCACAACTTCAGCGCGGGACAGCACAACAACTATTACGACGAGAGCAACCGAGCGCACTAACGATCATCGCGCTTGGGTGAAATCGCAGGTGGCCCATACGAGACGAGCCAACTAACTCAGGCCCAAAAACGCCGGCGAAAGTAGAGCGCCACGTTGACCAGACCAATCAGCACCGGCACTTCGACCAGAGGGCCAATGACGGCAGCAAAGGCCGCCCCGGAATTAATGCCAAAGACAGCCACTGCCACGGCAATCGCCAGCTCGAAGTTGTTGCTAGCCGCTGTAAAGGACAGCGTCACCGTGCGCTCGTAGTCGGCTCCGCTCTTGTGACCGAGCAGGAACGAAATGAGAAACATCAGCACAAAGTAGATCAACAGCGGCACGGCAATGCGCAGCACGTCGAGGGGAATCTGCACGATATTTTCGCCCTGCAGCGAAAACATAATCCAAATCGTGAAGAGCAGCGCCACCAGCGTCAGCGGGCTGATGCGAGGAATAAACTCGTCCGCATACCAGTCGCTTCCCTTGGCGCGCACCAGCACAAAGCGCGTCAGCATACCGGCAAAAAAGGGAATGCCCAGATAGATCGCCACGCTCTCGGCAATCTGTCCCATCGAGATCTCTACGAGCGCGCCCGGCAGACCAAACAGCGGCGGCAGGAGCGTGATAAATACGTAGGCGTAGACCGAGTAGAACACGATCTGGAAGATCGAGTTAAACGCAACCAATCCCGCCGCGTATTCCGAATCGCCGCAGGCCAGCTCGTTCCAAACGATGACCATGGCGATGCAGCGCGCCAGGCCGATCATGATCAAGCCGACCATATAGTCGGGATAGTCGGCCAAAAAGAGAATCGCCAGCGCAAACATCAGCACCGGGCCAATCACCCAGTTCTGCAGCAGCGACAGACCCAGGATGCGCGCGTTGCGAAAAACGCCGCCCAGCTCTTCGTACTTCACCTTGGCCAGCGGCGGATACATCATTAACACCAATCCCACGGCGATGGGAATCGAGGTGGTGCCAACCTGAAAGCCAGTAATCACATCGACGAGCCCGGGCGCAAAATAGCCGGTGCCAATGCCGATGGCCATGGCCAGAAAAATCCACAGCGTCAAAAAGCGATCCAAAAAAGACAGGCGGCGCGGTGCCGTATTCATTGCTCATCTCCCGTTGCATAGAGGGCCTGCGGCAGCGTCTCGACGTAGGCGCGAATTTCGTCGCGCACGCGGCAGTAGTGACCAAAGGCCTCTTGTTCGCTGGCGGCTGTCTGGGCCAGCTTCGGCGGATCGTCAAAGCCGCGGTGTATCACGCGCGTCGCTCCCGAAAAATGCGGGCAGTGCTCGTCGGCATGGCCGCACACGGTGACGACCCAATCAAAGGCGACGTCCCCTAATTCGTCAACGCGCGTCGACCGTTGGCGCGAGATATCGACGCCGGCTTCGGCCATCGCGCGCACGGCGTGCGGGTTGAGACCGTGCGCCTCAATCCCGGCCGAATAGACTTCAAATACGTCGCTCCGCAGGTGACGAGTAAAGCCCTCGGCCATTTGGCTCCGACACGAGTTGCCCGTGCACAAAAAGAGAATTCGCTGCATAAAACCGCAGCCGCCTTTCTATGTATTCGTATATACGTTTATACAGATATATAAAACCCGTCGGCGATTGACAAGCGAGATACCGGCGCAAATATTAGAAACCCATGGACGCCGACCTCATCCTCTTTAAAGCCTGCTCTGATTCCACCCGCCTGCGCATTCTGTTTTTGCTCGCCGCACGCGAGCTATGCGTGTGCGAGCTGGTCGACGTGCTGCAAATGCCGCAGGGCAAGATTTCGCGCCACCTAGCCGTCCTCAAAAGCGCTGGTCTGGTGCGCGATCGCCGCGATGCGACTTGGGTCTACTACTCGCTGGCGGCGGCCGCTTCTTCACTGCACGCGCAGCTACTCAACTATGTAAAAAAAGAAGCGAGTGCGATCGTCGACTCCGACCGCACCCGCCTTGAGCAACTAGAGGCACAGGGACAAATCTGCGCCGGTTGAATTCGGCCTATCCCTTTACCGCACCCGCCGCAATGCCGCGCACAAAAAGGCGCATCGTAAAGAGAAAAATCAGCACTAGCGGCAGCGAGGCGATCGAATAGCCCGCCATCATCTCACCCCACTGCTTTACATACTCACCGTCGAGCTTAATCAGACCGGCCGCCAGCGTCAGCAGCGCGTCGTCGCGGATGATGATAAAAGGCAGGAGAAAGTCGTTCCATACGGAAATAAACTGTAGGATCGCCAGCGTCGAAATCACCGAACCGGACATCGGCAGCACAATATAGAGCACCTGGCGAAACGGACTAGCGCCATCCACGTCGGCCGCATCGAACATGTCTTGGGGAATTTCTTCGATAAAGTTGCGCAGGATAAAGATCTGCACGACCTGCGCTCCAGAGATACCCAACACAATCAGTGCCAGCAGGCTATTCACCAGATTCATATCGCGCAGCAGAATGAAGAGCGGCACGAGGTTAGCCACGCCCGGCATGAGCATCAGCACGAGGAAGAAATACCAGAGAAACGTCGTGCCGGGCATGCGGTAGCGAGCAAAGAAAAAACCCGCCGCCGTCGAACAGCACAGCGCCAGCACCACGGCGGTCACGGCCACGACAATCGTGTTGAAGATATAGGTGCCCACCGTATCCCAAGCCACCGTCCAGTTTTCCCAGTGCCAGGTATCTTTGGTGCTCAGGCGCACCTGCGGCCAGTCGGGATGCGCGGGATTCAACCCGGCCGCCACCGCTTCTTGTGCCAGTACCACCTCTTTGGGATCGTAGGCGTCAAGCTCGGCCGGACGATACTCAAAGGTTTCCAGAAAGCCCGACAGGGCAAGCGGACCAAACGGCTCGTTGTTGAACTGCTTGTTGTTTTTAACGCTGATGGCAAACGTCACGTAGAGCGGAAAGAACGCAAAGAGCAGCACGCCCAAAATAAAAATGTGTTTGCCGAATTCTCCCCAATTGGAACGCATTTACTTCTCCACGCGCACGAAGCGGTTGTTGATTTCAGTGAGAATGAGGATAAAGAAAAATACGATCAGACCAATGGCGCAGGCCTTGCCCGCGTAGAGTTCGACAAAGGCGCTGCGAAACATATATAGTCCCGGCACCAGCGCCACGCCGCGCGGCCCGCCGCTGTCGCCGAGCAGAATCAAGATCTGGCCATAGGTCTGCAGCGTGCCGATGATCATCAGCACCAGGTTGATGCGCACCTGCGTGAGAATGAGCGGCAGTTCGATGTAGAAAAACTTTTGCAGCGTCGAGGCATTGTCCAAATCGGCCGCCTCGTATACGCTTTCGTCAATGCTGGCCAAGCCCGTCAGATAGATCAGCACCCCCACGGTACCCACCCACGGAAAGCCCCAAAAAATCAGCGAGGGAATAACCAGCGCAGCGTCGCCCAGCCACGAGGGATTGGTGCCGGCGTGAAACACATCCCAGCCGAACAGCCCGTCAAACCACACCAGCACATCGAGAAAACCCGATCCGAGCAAAATGCGGTTGAGTATGCCCTGCGTCGGGTCGTAAAAGGACTTCCACACCAGTAGGCCCACCATGGCCGGCACGATCATCGGCACGACAAATAGCACGCGATAAATGTACTGCCAGCGCTCGCTCTTCAGGCGGTGGATAAAGACGGCCGTCACGATCGAAGGCACCATTTTAACTAAGTTGGCCAACACCAGAATGAAAATCACGCCAAAGCCCGACCACAGCGTCTGGTCGCCGGTGCTAATCATCGACTGATAGAAAAACCACAGAAAGCCGTAGAGCACGCAGATACCTTGCACCCACTGGCTCCATGCCGAGCGAAAGACTAGATGTGCACCGATGCCAATGAGGGTGGCCCACAGCGCGCGACCGTACCACGCCCATGCCTCGCCCGCCGTCATGGACAGCACGGTTGACGTATCGGCCGCAGCAAAGAGCGCGATGCCGAGCACGCCGACCAGCAGGCCCAATCCCCAGGGGGCACCGCGCGCTAGCCACAGCGGCTTGCCGACCAATATGGCCATCATCAGCGCGACCCAAGCGGCCATCACCAGCCACAAAAAGGGCGACCAGCCCAGCAGCTGATGAAAGTTATACAGGCCGACGAATTCTTTTACGTATGAACCATTCCAACGAAAAAAGGCATGGTATATGGCACTAGCGGCCGGAAAGTAGGAGAACAGACCGACCAGCGCGGCCGCTGGCAGGGCAAATAGATAGAGCCGCCAGTAGGAAACGAGGCGGCGGGTGCTGATGTATTTAGCCATCTAACTCTGCTTCTCCCTCAGATCGATCTTGATGTGCTGTTGGATCTCCTCTGCTTTGGGTGCACCCCTCTCGAGCAGTTTCTCCCACTCCAGCAGTCGATAGGAGTTGCGGTAGCGGCGCATGCGCATCTCCCACAGATAGATCATCTTGCTCTGCACGCGCTCCGGCGGCGGCGCGCCTTGGCCCCACGTCTGCCCAAAGGTAAAACCGGCCAGCTGGTGCGAAAGCGACATCTCCTGCGCCAAGCGCTCTTCCCACTCGCCGTTAAGCAAGCGCTCAAATTCTTGAGCCAGCGCACGCGGCATTTCGCGCTCCATCATCTGGGCAAAGCCGTCGTAGTCGATCTTGTGTTCGACCAGCTCCCAGTTGGCCTGATTAAAGGCGGCCGTCGCCGGACCGTTGCCAACGACGCGATGTACCTCACCGGTCCAAAAGCCCTCGGGTTTGCGCACAAAGGGGCGCATCAGCGGATGCGGCTCGGCCCCGCGAATAACCGGCGGCCAGCGCGACAGCTGGTTAAAGCGCTGGTTGTTTTCGCGCGAAGTGAGGAATTGGAGAAAGCGCAGGGCCACGTCTGGATGCTCGCTAAACTTTGAGACGGCCAGGCGAAACACCGCCGGCGCATCGGCTTCACTCACCCGGCCGCGCACGTGCTGGCCAAACTCGGGGTCGCTGCGGTCGGGATAGGGAAAGTCGCATATGCCCATGGGAAAATCGACCTGACTGTTAAAGCTCATCGCGTCCCACGAACCGGATGCACAAAACAGCGCCTTGCCCTGCGTAAAGCGGAACTGCGCCTCCATGCGATCCATCGCCATAAAGCCGGGCGAAAAATGCGCCGTCAGGTTGGCCACCGTCATTTGGTCGGCGCGAATGCGCTCGTCGTAAAAGTCAAAATCGCCGGCGGCATAGGCCAACAGCACCTCGTCATTGGCGCCAAAATAGCCGTCAAAGTCGCGGTCGTTTTCCAACATGAGATCAAAGAGCGTTGCCGCGCGCATCGTGCGGAACACGCTGGCCTGATAGCTCGAAGCCGCGACCGGCGTTAGATCGGTGCGGCCCTCGCGCTCGGCCCACTCGCCAAAGCGGCGACATAGATCGAGAAAGGCGCGGTAGTCATTGGGCGGTTCGTCGATACCAAACGCCTCGCGCAGCAGTTCGCGGTTGTAGAACATGCGGATGGAATAGGTGCTCGACGACGCGCCGTAGTACTCGAGATCGGTCTGATCGACCGATCCGACCATGCCGTCCATATAGGTATCCATCCACGGCACGTCTTCCAGATCGGTACCCTTGTTATAGGGATTGGGCTTTTGCACGTCTTCTGTGTTGCTGATAAAAAAGCGCGGCACAGAGCCGGCTTCTTCTCGGCCGAGCTGGACTAGATCGGGCAGCGTGTGGCCAATGCCCTGCGTCTGGACATACTGCTTGTACACGCGCTCGGAAATTGCGTTTTGCACCACGCGCACCGGACGACCGGTCTCCTCGAAATAGACCTGCTCAAAGCGGCGTGCAATATCGTCAAAGGCCTCGCGAAAACCCGCCTCTAGCTGCCAGTGCACCACGCGTATCGTGTCGACATCGTCGGATAGTTCAACCTCCTGCACCGTGTAAACGCGCCACAGCGAAACGCTGAAGGAGACGACGAGCACGACGACGGCCACGTAGTTGCTCAGGCGGCTCCAATCGAATCCCTTTCCCTCCACCTGGGTCTGTTGATCAGCGGCCATCTGGCTTCTCCTTGGCCCGCTGATCTTCGACCGGCGTCGACAGAGGCGGTGCGTAGTCCGAGTCCAGCTTGCCCTCTTTGAGTTCGTCGGCGCGCAGGGTCGCAAAGTGCGCCTTTTGCGAAGAGGGCACCTCGCTGGCCAGCAGGCGATAGTACCCTTCGGCGCGCGCGTACTCTCCCAACTCCACTTCGTTGATGCGGGCCAGGCGGAAGAGCACGGCCTCTTTGACGCGCACGTTGCTAATCCCGGCGCGATACTGCGCATCCAAGGCGTTGGCCAGCGCCGGGTAATCGCCGATGAAGAACGCCATCTCTGCGCGCATACCGTGGAACACCGATGCAAAGGGGGTACCGGCAAAGCGCGGCGTCATTCCGGCAGCCACCTGCAAACCGCGGGCAATTTCATCTCGGTCGGGTCGCTGCAAATACGAGCTGAGCAGGCGCAGCATTGTTTCCTGCACCAGCGGCGAATCTGCCGGCAGCGCAGAGAGGGCCTGTTCGTATAGCTCGCGCGCTCGATCTACCTGAGCCGGCGCAATCTCCATATGGCAATCGGCCAAACGACCCAGCAGCTGTCCGCGCCACAGTCCGCGTTGACCGACCTGCTCCAGCAGCGCTTGGTACTGCGGAATCGCCGCCGCGGGATCGCGACCCGGCATTTGGTAGTGCGTTATAAATGCGCGACCCAGCTGGGCCTGCCAGCGCTCTTCTTGGGTGGCTTGTTCCGACTGCACCACCTCGTCGAACAGCTCGTCTGCGTTGGCAAAGGCCTGCAGTCCATACTCGTTCCATGCGCGCCCCAGCGCGTCGGCAGGTGCCGACTGCGACAGGACCGGACCCGCGCCTCCACAGAGCACAAGCACCAGCGCATAGCGCGTTATTTTGCTCTGAATGTTCATGTCAATTAAATAGTTTAACAAATGCTTTCGCGTCAAATGAAACAATAGAGCACAGGACGATGCACGCGGCTTGCACTGAGTCATCACCTGGCCATACTTTATGCCGCCCCCAGTGGACCCTTTTGCCGATTGGAGACCGTATGGATCCGCGTTGTGTAGAACATCTGCTGACCGAAGACGAGAAACTGCGCTTTGAGCGCGATGGCTACTTTGTCGTCGAAAACGCCATTCCACAGGAGCTAGTTGACGCGCTGATTCCCGCCGTTGACCGGGTCGATGCCGCAGAGCGGACCCGCATGGGTATGGACGCCGATGCGCGGATCAACCACTACGACTTTATTGGCAAAGACGATTTATTCCTAGAGTTGCTCGACTGGCACACGACCTTTCCCAAGGTGTGGGATCTGCTCAACTGGCACATCCAGCTCTACCACACCCATATGACGGTGTCACCGCCCGAAGCCGAGGGCAAAACGCTGGCGGAGGACGGCCTCGGACTGGGCTGGCATCAGGACAGCGGACGCCTCAACGACGACTTCGAGACATCGCCGCGGCCGCGCGTTTCGCTAAAAATCGCCTACTTCCTCACCGACACCCGCGAGGAGGGGCGCGGCAACTTCTACGTCTTGCCTGGCAGTCAGCACAGCGACGACTTCCCCGGTGCCGACAGAAAAGGCCCCGCCGAAGGGGGCCTACCCGTCCGCGTCGCGCCGGGAACCGCCGTATTCTTTGATCGGCGCATCTGGCACTCGGCCAGCGCTAACTACTGGACCGAGCCGCGCCGCGTGCTCTTTTACGGCTACTCCTACCGCTGGCTGCGCCCGCGCGACGACATGCAAATAGCCCACTATCTCGAGCGCTGCGACCCCATTCGCCAGCAGCTGCTCGGCGTGACCCACTCGGGCGGACGCGGCTACACCTCACCGACGGAAGCCGACATACCCCTCAAGGCGTGGATCGCGGAGCACGCACAGGCCGTTTCTGCTCCGTGAGCGCAGGCCAGACCGACCTCGAGCAGCTCGTGCGCTCCATGGGCCCCAAACTGCTCGAGGGAGTCTACGTATTCTGCTCGGTGTCTCCGGATCGGCTCGCAGAGCTGGCAGCGCATGCGACGCTCGTCTTCCGCGAGCAGGAGGGGCTGACCATTGTCTTGCCCAAAGCCACTGCCGAACGCGCCGGCCTCGACGGTGCGTTCCCATCGCGCCAGATCACGCTGACGGTCCACTCCAGCCTCGACGCAGTCGGTTTTCTCGCCACCATAACGAGCGCGTTAGCCCAAGCCGGTATCAGCGTCAACGCCGTATCCGCCATGTACCACGATCACCTATTCGTTCCAGTCGATCGCGCCAAACAGGCGATGGATATTCTTTCGAGCCTGACCAAGTAGGCACCGTACGCAATGAGGGCCGCCCCCCACAGGGAGCGACCCTCATTGGCAAAAGTAGCGTAATTACACGTGGAATATGTAGAGATCGCGCTCGGCCAGCGGAAGCTCAACCCAGGCACCGCCGCGCAGATGGCTCTCGGCCACGCCGATACACGCTTCCGTGATGTGGTGCGTGATCTCTGCGTTGCCCGTGCTCGGCAGACCGCTCTCGTAGGCGACTACGAGATCTTCCAGACACTGGACCACCGGACTCTTGGGCTCGACAAATTCAAAGGGCTCCTCCTGCCATCCGCGTTTACCGCTCGGCTTGCGCAGCAGGGCGCCGGCGCCATTGTTGAGCGAGCGAATGCTGCCCTCGCTGCCCAATACCTCGAACTCCCAATAACCGCCCGGCACCGTCCACGCCTCGACGCCGTTGGCAAAGCGCATCTGGTAGGTCGCGTGCGGATCAAAGCCGATATGGCGACCACTAAACGCCTCGCTGCGCGGCAGCAGTTCGCCGCGCACTGCCTCTATGGGGGGATCGCCAATCAAATAAGAAACCGTGTCCATGGAGTGTATGTGCCCGTGCATTAGACTCGATGAGGCGTAGTGGACCACGGCCTTTACCTCGCCCACCGCACCGGCCAGCACGGCATCGCGCACAACGGTGTAGCGGTTGTCGAAGCGCCGCAGCACGCCAGTATTAAACACTGCCCCGCTCTTCTGTACGGCGGCTAGTACTTCGTCGGCGCGCACCATCGAAGAAGCCATCGCCTTTTCGACGTAGAGCATGGGCACGCCCATCTCGCACAGGGCAACCGTTAGGTCGGCGTGCGAATCGTCGCGGTGTTCGGGCCCCGGCGAACGGCTGTGCGGCTTGGGCAGACAGGCGGCCGTGCAGACGGCCACCAGATCGAGCGCCTCGCGTTGGACCATCTCGCGAAAGTCGCCGTAGACGGCCTCGACGTTCCAACGCTGAGCAAAAGCCGCGCATTTTTCGTCGTCTAAATCCGCGCCAGCTACCAGTTCCAGCCGCGGGCTTTCCACGGCCGACGCGGCAATCGAGTAGGGCAACTCTGAATGACCTTCGTCGTCGATGGTGCTGCCCATACGCCCCAGACCGATAATGCCGACGCGATGCGTTTTCTCCGCCATAGTCTACGCTCCAATCTTTTCTTTTAACGATCTGAAAAAGGAAACTTCGCGGCGAATAGCATCCATCATATCGCTCGGTTCCACCTCAAATTCGCAGTGGATTGACACCGGCCCGTCAAAGCCGATGCGCTTGAGCTCGCTAAAGACGGCCGTCCAATCGCACATGCCCTGACCAGCTTCGACTACGCGGCGGCGCACCGCGCCGTGGTTTTCCTTATCGACGCGCTCCAGCAGAAAGTCTTTCACGGCGACCATCGACAAATGCTCGCGCACAATGGCTACGGCCACGTCGAATTCCTCTCCTTCGGCGCGCAGGTGACCCGCATCGATGAAGGCGCCAATTCGCTGAGGATCAAAGCCGCGAATCATGTGGGAAAGCGTGCCCGCATTGAGACCTAAGCAGCGCTGCGAGTGCGTGTGGTAGCAGACGCGCACATTGTACTTTTGCGCGAGTAGCGACCAGCCCTCTAGCGCCGCGCGCGCCTTACCTACTTCGTCCCAATAATCCATCTGGTCGGGAATGAACTTAAAATAGCCGAGCTTGAGCCGGCGCACGTCGGCCGCATCCATGGCCGCCAACAGCCCCTCGCCTTCGGCGTCGGGTTGCAGCAGGTTTCCATGTGCGGTCACCATGGGGATATCCAACCCCTTCGTGCGGAACTGCGCCACCGCATCGGGGAGGGCCTCCTCGACGTTGTCGGGGTTGACCGGATAGCCCGGCCGCACCGCCATATCGTAGCCTTCAATGCCCAACTCTTGGGCAAAGTCGATCAGCTCTGCGATGCCTAAATCTTTCAGCATCTTCGAAAACACAATGAGTCTCACCCCTGCTCTCCTTTGTCGCGAGTGCCGTGCACTCCGTCTGTTATCGCCTGGCGCGTCCTGCTTTGATAGGCCATCTCAATGCGCTCATGCCGTGCAGTGGGCACAGGCGGCGAGAAAATCGCCGTTAGAGGCCGAAAATCCCAGCTGCTGCTCCACTTCTCTGACTGCCATCTCCGTGGCCCATTCCGCCGCCAGCGTGTCGGGAAACTCCACGCCCATCGTCGCCTCGCGCAGCAGGATCATATTGTAGCCGCGCCGCGCCATAGCGCGCATGCCGTAGTCGCGGTTGAGAATGCACCAATTGGTGGCAAAGCCGGCGTAGATCAGATGCAATACGCCGCGCTCCTTGAGCAATGCGTGCAGCTGCTGGCCGGTAGCCACCACGAATTCTTCATCTCGCACGTCAATGTGCGGCGACATCCCCAGCGCATCGATCGGTGGAATGCCCGGCGGCTGCGCGCGCGGCCCGCGGAAGGCCGCATACGCCCCCTGACGACTGCGAAAGGCCGCGGGCGGCCAGTCCGTTTCAGCCACTGGCGGCGGCGGCGCATGGCGCTCCAACTGCTCAAACTGCTCGGCCACCGGTGGACTCGGCGCGTGGACGACGGTCAACCCAACCCGGCGCGCCGCCGCTAAGGCCGGCACAACGGCCTCGCGCGTTATGCGCTCGGCGCGCTCCAACCAACTTTCGATAAAGTGATTGTCCCACAAATCGACCAGCACGAGCGCTGTCTGCTCTACGGGAAGCTCCATCTGCGCGTAGCGGCGAATAAAATGTTCCTCGCGATAGGGCAATCCCGGCGGCGGGCTATCCTGAAAGTACTGCACCTTGAGATTGAGCATGGCGCGCTCCTGAGCTAGCGTTGCGGATAGTATAGCCAACCCCTCGTCGCCTCTCAAGCGACTGGTTTATGGCCGCCAGAAACCCTATGTTTGCAGCCGTCGCTGCTGTGGCAACACCGCCTTAGACAGCCACCACCGAACAGACGGTTCGGTGGGCACATACGGAGAAATGCACATGGATCCAGCAACCTATCGCATCGCGCCGCCCGGCTTTACCGAGGCGCAGTGGGAAACCTTTAACCGCGACGGCATCGTCTTTGTCGAAGATGCCATCGACCCCGACGCCGTGCGCACCTATACTGAAGCCATCGATCGCGTCTGTGCCGACAGCCCCAACTACGTCGCCGGCGAGACCTTCGGCTGTGAAAATATCGTCGAGCGCGATCCGGCCTTTGCCCGGATGATCGACCACGAACGCCACGTCGGCTATGCCTACGACCTCTTTGGCGAACTCCTAAAGCTGCATCAGAGCCAATTTTTTATTCGTCCGCCCGGCGGCCAGCGATACAATATCTGGCACCCCGACGGCGCGCGCGCCGTGCCCTACGGCGTGTTTTCCGATCGACTGCCGCTGCAAATAAAGATCGGCTACTGGCTAACGGACCTGCCCGACGAAAAGATGGGCAACCTCGTCGTGCTGCCCGGCTCGCATCGCCAGCAGTATCACGATGCATACGACACGCATGAGAGCGTCCCCGGCGAGCAGATCGTGCGCGTGCGGGCCGGCACGATGACCGTCATGCATTCGGGTATTTGGCACCGCGTCGAACCCAACGATTCCGACGTCGTGCGCAAAAATATCTTTTTCGCCTACTGTCCGGCCTGGCTGACTTCGGCCGACCGCGTGCTCTCCGACGAAGCGTGGCTCGATACGCTCAATCGCGAGCAGCGCATTATCATGCGGTCCTATGCCCACGCCTATAGCAACGCCAAGCCACCGGCCAGCGAGTTTCCCCTTTTTCTCGATCGCGACACGGGGGAAGATAGCGACCCAGACACGCACCGCGACCACGTACAATTACATCGCCGCAAACGGCGCACTTGGGCCGAACGCAGGCTGGCACAGGAGGAGGTGACCATATGATTCGCTGGGGCATTATTGGACCGGGTAGTATAGCGCGCGTTTTTTGCAATGGCCTGCGCTTTTCACAAACGGGCCAGGCCGTGGCCGTGGCCAGCCGCGACGAGGGAAAAGCGCAGCAGTTTGCCGAGCTATTTTCCATCGGCACGGTGCACGCCTCGTACGAGGCGCTGCTGGCCGACGATAGCGTGGACGCCGTCTACGTAGCCACCATTCATCCGGCCCACCTAGAATGGGTGGAAAAGGCCGCCGCCGCGGGCAAGCACATCTTAGTGGAAAAACCTATGGGCATGAACGCGCACCAGGTCGAATCGATGGTCGAGGCCGCGCGCAGCAACGACGTCTTCCTAATGGAAGCCTTTATGTATCGCTGCCATCCACAAATGCAGCGAGTAGCCGAACTCATTGGCGACGGAGCGATCGGCACCGTGCGCGTCGTGCGCTCGGCCTTTGGCTATCGGGCTGGATTTAATCCGGACTCCCGGGCCTACAGCCGCGACTTGGGCGGCGGCGGCATCATGGACGTGGGCTGCTACCCGGCCTCGGCGGCGCGCTTTGTCGCCGGCGCCGCTTCTGGACGAGCCTTCTTGGATCCCATTGAGATCAAGGCCAGCGGCATTCTCGGCGAGAGCGGCGTCGACTACTATACGGCGGCCACACTGCGCTTCGAAAACGACGTCATTGGCGAAATCAGCACGGGCGTCGCCTGCAATCTGCCCGGCGAGATCGCCATCTTTGGCGAAGAAGGCATCCTGCGCGTGCCGCAGCCCTGGCTGCCGTCTTCACCCTGCCGCACGGCTCAGCACGCCCTGCCGCTCGATACGACTTTTCCCTCGAGCGAACTCACACTAGAGCGAGGTGGCATGGTCGAGTCCATCGAAGTAGCCGTTGATCGCGACCTGTTTACCTACGAGGCCGATACCGTGGCAGCCCACATCGACGCGCGTCAGTCGCCGACCATGAGCTGGGACGACAGCCTCGGCAACATGCGCCTGCTCGACCAGTGGCGCGCACAAATCGGGCTGCGCTACCCGCAAGACACCTAGGACGCTACAGCAGGCGCAGGCGGAACAACCGCCGAGCCAAGCCCAGCCAATCGCGCTCCGTCAGCGCCGCGCTCCCCGTGCCCATGTGCAGCGCCAGTATGTCCACCTGGCCGCTGCGCACTCGGTAGACGATGCGACACCAGCCGCCTTCTGTGCGCAGCGCATACAGCCCGCGCAGCGAAGAGGCCAGTGCCAGCCCCTGCTCGGCTGGATCCTGACGCAGTGCCTCTATCCGCCGCTCCAACGCCGAGCGCAGCCCCTTGTTGAGCAACCCACCGAGCGTCTCGGCGGCGGCCGGTGCCAGCGCAATCCGGTAGTTCATGGGCGTTCTTCCTCGCCCCCTTCCCACGCCGTGGCCGATCCGGCCTCCACTTCGGCCACGGCACGGCGCAGTTGGGCTGTCTGTTCCTCATCCCCCAAGATATCGAGCGTCTCGACCAACGCCTCATACTGTGCCCACGGTAAAACGGCCAATACGGGCTTAGCCCGACGCGTTATAGCTACCGCACCGGCATCTGGGGTCTGCTCAAAATAGTCCGGCAGCCGATTCAGCGCGCGGCGCGCCTCGGCGATCGAGAGTATTTTCTCCATAAGATCTCTCTTTCTGTACTTTTTTTGTTACTTAATATGTACATCTAATAGCACACTGGGCAAGAAAAATCATAGATAGGGAAAAAATTCGGCCCTACCACGCGTCTCATGGCCCCATATGTGGCGTGATCGCCCTATTTGACCGCAATGGCCGGATCTTTATAAAAAATTGTACACTTAATAGATAATATTTATGTACAATTACGAGTTGGCCGACGCACTCAATGGATTGGCGAATCTCTCCCTCACTCGCCAACCGCTGCCCGCCTCTTTGTTACTGGACAAATTTGATGGGGAGGAATAAGTTCAGTCGTGTTATGTCTTTTCGATATGCCCTTGCCATACTGACCTGCGCACTGCCGCAGTGGCTCTACGCCACCGAGTTCCAACTGACCCCCTGCCCGGCGGGACAAATCAAAGCATCCGGAGCCGAGTGTGGGACGTTTGAGGTCTACGAAGACCGCCAGGCCCAAGCGGGCCGCACCATCGCCCTTAACGTCGCCGTGCTCCCCGCCTTTAGCCGCAATCCGGCCCCCGACCCACTCTTTGCCTTTGCCGGTGGACCGGGCATGGGATCGACCGAGCTGGCCAGTCTGGCCGAATCGGCCCTGCGGCGCGTGCGCGAGGAGCGCGATATCGTGCTGATCGACCAGCGCGGCACGGGGGATTCGGGCCCTTTAGACTGCGCCATCGACGACGCCGACTCCACCCTCTACCAACGAGATCCCATAGGTTGGGTCATCGAACGCCTAAACGCCTGTCGCGACGGCTACGATGCTGACCTGCGCCTCTACACTACGCCCATTGCCATGGACGATATCGATGATGTGCGCCAGGCCTTGGGCTACGAGCGCATCAACGTCTGGGGTGGATCCTACGGCACGCGCGCCGCGCTCGTCTATATGCGTCGCCATCCCGAACGCGTGCGCAGCGCCGTCCTCGACGGACTCGCTCCACCGGCTATTCGCCTGCCGCTGCACATGGGCGTAGACGCCCAGCGCGCCCTCGACAAACTCTGGTCCGACTGCGCGGCCGATGCCTCATGTGCGTCCGCCTATGGCGACGTGGGCGCCAAGTTTGATTCGCTGCTCGTGCGCTTTGCCGAGCCGGTCGACATCTCGTTCCAGCATCCGCGCACCGGCCAAACTATCCGCGCACCGCTGCGCAGCTACGGCATCGCCGCGCTGGTGCGCGCCGCCCTATACAGCGCCGAACTCTCTACGCTAATACCGCTCGTTGTTGACCGTGCCTACGGCGGCGACTACGCGCCGCTGGCCGCGCTGGGCGATCCGTGGGAAGACATCTCCAGTAAAATGAGTCAGGGCATGTTCTACTCCGTCGTCTGCAGCGAAGACGTGCCCTTTATAGAGGAAGGCGATAGAGCAACGCTGTCCAGCAGCTTTTTTGGGCCCGAAGCCACGGACATGATGCAGCAAATCTGCGCCTCGTGGCCACGCGGTGACCTACCGGCAGACTACCACGCTCCCGTCGCGACCGAGCATCCGACGCTCGTCCTATCCGGCGACCTCGACCCCGTTACGCCGCCGCGCTGGGGCGCATCGGTGGCCGAGCACCTGCCCAACGCGCGCCACATCGTCGTGCCCGGCGTCGGACACGGCGCCACGCCCAACGGCTGCGTGCCCAAACTCATCGCGCAGTTTATCGACGAGGGCAGCGCCGATGCGCTCGATGCCGAATGCGTAGAATCACTCGACCGCCCCCTCTTCTTCACTTCGTACACGGGCTATGGCAGCGCCGTCAAGCAGGAGGCTGCCCCGTGATTCATATCGAGGGATTGCACAAACACTTTGGTGCGGTAGCCGCCGTCGACGGCGTAGATTTCGACGTGCCCGACGGCCAGGTCACCGGCCTGCTTGGTCCCAACGGCGCCGGCAAGACGACGACGCTGCGCATGATCTACGGCCTGATGCGCTGCGACAGCGGCCGCATGGAAGTCGACGGTATCGACGTCGCGCGCAACCCGCAGGACGCTCAGGCGCGCATGGGCATTCTGCCCGACTCGCGCGGCCTCTACCCGCGCCTGACCGCCCGCGAGCATCTGCGCTACTTTGGCCAGCTGCAGGGCGTGGACTCTTCTGCCCTTGAAGCGCGGATCGACAAACTGATACGCGACCTCGATATGAGCGGCATCGCCGACCGACGCACCGAGGGCTTTTCTCAGGGCGAACGCGTTAAGGTCGCACTCGGCCGCGCTCTCGTGCACGACCCCAACAACGTGCTGCTCGACGAGCCAACCAACGGCCTCGACGTACTAGGCACGCGCGCCATGCGCACCATCATTCGCCAGATGCGCGCGGCGGGCAAGTGCGTGCTCTTTTCCAGCCATATCATGCAGGAAGTCTCGGCGCTGTGCG
>JAYOKQ010000047.1:0-373 GCA_038119905.1 Gemmatimonadota bacterium
AGACGAGAGGGCAAAGACCATAATGAGAGAGAGAGATTTCATAGTTTTTTTTGCAGTTAATGTTGACGTTGTCCGGCTTTCACCAGATTGTTTTGGTAGAGATTCGTGAGGCGGCACCTTTCCAGCGACTGCACGCTGATGGGTGCAAAATACTATGAGGAGAGAAGTTGGTTTGCAAGTATTTAAGCTAGGACGCACGTCTATAACTATCTGTTTGGGGTGGGTATGTGCAGTCGGCCTATGTATGTCACATGCTGCTGCAGAGGAAATAATCATTCAAGAGGATGCGGTCGGGTTTTGTTCGGGTGCTGGCAGTGGGATTGCGTGCGTTGAGGGATATACGGGCACAGGCTATCCCGACACCGGCCTCGGG
>JAYOKQ010000047.1:383-29717 GCA_038119905.1 Gemmatimonadota bacterium
GTTAGCATGAGAGATTTCATACGATTTTTTTCGTGGCGAGTGTTGACGTTATTTCTGTTATGATGGATTGTTTCGATACTATTTAACATGTAGCGTATCTAATGAAATTGGCTTCTATGTGGAGCAAGATACTACAAGGCGAGGAGTTTGTTTGCAAGGATCTAAGTTGGGACGTTTGTCGATAGTCAGTCCTTTGGCATGGATATATGTCGTCTGTCTGTGTATATCGCATGCTGCGGCAGAGGAAATAATTATTCAAGAGGACGCGGTCGGTTTTTGTTCGGTTGACGGCAGTGTGATGACGAGCGTTGAGGGATATACGGGCACAGGCTATGCCGACACCGACATCGGGCTGGGATACAGCGTGAGTTGGAGCGTCTTTGCTGCGGAGGCTGGCACCGGTGCGCTCGTTTGGAATTACGGCAACGGAGGAAATCTCAGCGAACGCCCGGGGCGTTTGGTGATTAACGGCGCAACGGCGCGCGACAGCGTCATTTTTCCTCATACTAGTAAGTGGACGAACTGGCGGGACCTCGATACGGTCTGGGTCGAATTGGACGCCGGCTACAATTCAATTCGACTCGAAGCCCTTGAATCGTCTGGCTTGGTCAATATCGACTATTTGAAAGTGATTGGTCCGGGCGTTATGCCCGTGGAGTGCGTGCCGTCTTACGTGCTGTCGGTCGGCCAGAACGACGAGCGCGGTGGGACGGTTTCCTATGAACCGGTTTTGGATTACTACGACGAGGGCACGCTGGTCACGGTGACCGCGCAGGCACAGCCCGGCTACTTTTTTCAAAGCTGGTCGGGTGAGGTGCCGGGGGCAGAAGCCGTGCATACATTTGCCATCGGCAAGAGCACGTCGGCCGTGGCGATCTTTTTACCCGAGGGGACGCGGGCCGATCCTGACTTGGTTGGGTACGCTTCTGTGCAGGACGATCGCGGCACGCCCTACCTCGTGACGGGCGGTTCGTTGGGCGATACGGTCGAGGCGCACAGCGTCGACGAGTTAAAGGCGTACTTAGGCCGCGACGAGCCGATCGTAGTGACATTTTCCGGACAGTTTGTCGGCGCGACCGAGATCGACGTGCGCTCCCATAAAACGCTGCTGGGTATGGGGCCACAGGCGCACCTAAAGGGTATCGGCCTGCAGATTAACGAGGCGCGCAACGTCATTGTGCGCAACGTGCAGATATCGCACGTTACACCGCAGGATGCGATAGAGATCAATAATCGATCGAAAAATATCTGGATCGATCACTGCGAGCTATACTCTGATCTCGAGCACGGCAAAGATTATTACGACGGTCTGCTCGACATCAAGAACGAGTCTGCCTTTATCACGATTTCCTGGACGCATTTTCACGACCACTTTAAGACGAGCCTCATCAGCTCCGGTGATCAAGCCGTGGCCGACTCGGTCATTCGCGTAACCTACCACCACAATCTCTTTCAAAACTGCAGTTCGCGTCTGCCGAGTATCCGCTTTGGCACGGCGCATATCTTTAACAACTATTACCTAAACAGCGATACGGCCATCAATTCGCGCATGGGCGCCTGCACGCGTATTGAGAACAACTACTTTGAAGGCGTGCGGAAATCGGTGCAGATGGACTTTACCCCGGTGTTGGGCAACGTTCAACTGATCGGCAACCACTTTGGCGAGAGCGAGTACGTCGATTCGCCGCTGTGTGAGTTGGTTGTGCCCTATCCCTACGCACACGCGCTGCACGAGGCCGAAGAGTTGCCCGCCTTGATCGGAGGTCAGTGGGCAACGGCCATTGAAGAGCACGATGCCGTGCCCAAGGCGTTTTCGCTCGCAAACTACCCGAATCCGTTTAACGCGGGGACGCAGATACGTTTTGCTCTACCCGCAGCCGAACGCGTAACGCTTGAAGTCTTCGACGTAGTAGGGCGCAAAGTGGCTACGCTATT
Organism: Gemmatimonadota bacterium; assembly: GCA_038119905.1. GTDB lineage: Bacteria > Latescibacterota > UBA2968 > UBA8231 > UBA8231. The sequence goes on from JAYOKQ010000047.1 coordinate 2,319, forward strand.
AGAGCGCCAGCCAATGGCGGCTGGCGTGCACGAGGTCGCGTGGAGCGCCGACGGGCGTGCGACGGGCGTGTACTTCTACAGAATACAGGCGGCGGAAAACGTCCGCACGCGCAAAATGATCCTAGTAAAGTGAGGCATACATGATGAGTGGGTTGGTGCGTTGGTGTTTGGTCGGTTTGCTGAGCATTGGAGGGAGTGCAACGTGGGCACAGTCGGTGCCTGAAGTGGTGCAAGAGGGCGTCGAAGTGCGCCAGGTAATGGCGGTCGGAGAAAACTTTATTCGCATTGCCAAACATCCCGTAACTGGTGAGATGTTCTACTTGGGAGTCAACGGGCTGATCTACTCGGTCGACGTGCAGACCGGCACCAGCGAACGGCTCTACGCTTGGCCGGATCACGGCATTCGCGTGGCGACCGGATTTGCCATTGGCCCCGATGGCACCTTTTACCTGGTGGGCAATCCCACCGTCAACGGCAACAATATCGGCATTGTAAAAAAGGGGGTCCTCGTCGGCGAGGAACGGGTGTGGACTACGGTTGCTGAGAGCGCGCCCTACGCCGCTAGCACTGGGCGCGATCACAAGTTCAATGCCATAGAAGTCTCGCCCGATGGGCGCTTCCTATTCGTCAATAGCGGGTCGCGTACCGACCACGGCGAAGAGCAAAACGACGGTCGCGAACATCCGATTACCTCGGCCATTTTCCGCCTGCCTATCGATGCTGAGAACGTGCTGTTGCCCGATGACGAAGAGGGGCTGCGTCCGTTTCTCTATGCCGACGGTGTGCGCAATAGCTTTGATCTGGCTTTTGCGCCCAACGGCGATTTATTCGCCGCAGAGAATTCGGATACGCGCGACAATCCGGAAGAGCTAAACTGGATCCGCGAGGGGCATCACTACGGCTTTCCGTGGCGCATCGGTGCCTACGACAATCCGCAGCGCTTTGCCGATTTTGATCCGCCCGAATCCGACCAGCTGCTGGTCGAAGGCATCAATATGGAGCGGACCTTTTACAACGATCCCGACTTTCCGCTGCCGCCGGACGGCGTCGTGTTTACCGATCCGGTCGTCAACCTCGGTCCCGATGCGGACAAGTTCAGAGATCCGGTAGATGGTTTGATTAAGGATTCGAGCGATGAGGGGGTAACGATCAGTTCCTTTACGCCGCATAGTTCGCCGCTCGGTCTGGTATTCGACCGCGAACTCGCGTTGGCCGAAAGGTGGCGCGGCGACGGTTTTTGCATGAGTCAAAACGATGCCGATCTGCGCAAATACGCGCCGTTTGGCGATCCTGGAGAGGATCTGCTGCACCTCGATTTGCGCAAGAGCGCAGACGGTCAGAGCTACTCCATGCAGGTGACGCGGCTGGTGCAAGGCTTTACTAGCCCGGTCGATGCGGTGATGCGCGGCAACAAAATTTACGTATTGGAATACGCGTCAAACGGTCGCCTGTGGGAAGTTACGCTGCCGCCAAGTAGCGAGGGGACAGCGGTGCTGGAAAGCGCGGTGCTACCGGAGGAATTTGGTCTATTCCGCAACTTTCCCAATCCGTTTAACGCCGAGACGGTGATCCGCTATCGGCTGCCTGGGAGCGGTTTTACCGGGCTAAAAATTTACAATATGCAGGGGCAACTAGTGCGGACGCTGCTGCAGGCTCAGCAGATGGATGGAGTGCACTCCGTCGTTTGGGATGGTCGCAATGAAGCGGGTGTGTCGGTGGCTACGGGCACTTATTTTGCCGAACTGACCTGGGGGGATCGCGTCGCCCGAGACAAGATGCAGTTGCTTAAATAGCGGTCAGATCGCCGTCGGCCGGAGAGGCGGATATGAGCCGTTGGGCATCTTCAAAGGGCTGTGCCATGCGCAGATGCACCTCGGTCGGCAGGATGCTGTACTGCTGTTTAAAGCATTGAGTAAAGTAGCTGGGACTAGAAAACCCCGTTCGGTAGGCGACTTCTTTGACGCTTGCCTTCGGGTTTTCGCTCAGCATGCGTAGGGCATCAGTTAGCCGGACATCGCGCAGCAGTTGGCCGGCGCTGATGCCCACATGCTTTTTAAACAGACGATTCAGATGGCGAGGCGTAATGCCGGTGTATTCGGCGATTTCGTCAATGTTGAGCGCGCGCTGGAAGTTGGCATAAATAAAGGCACTGGCGCGCTCGCACAAGGCGTTGCCGCGTTTGCTGACTTCGATGCCGGCGGGGCGATCTGCCGGCGTGTGATCGCTCAGATCTAGATGCAGCGCCAGCATCGTTCCCAGCCATATGCGGATTAGGCTGCCGATCACCTCGTACTTCCACGGAGTGGGTGTTTCGCTGAGCGCGTTGCGAAAAATTTCGCAGATCGTCGTTTCCTGAGGCCGGCCGTCGAATTTAAAGAGTTGTCCGTTTTTTTGTTCTCGCAGTTCGCGGGTAAAAACGGCCGCATCGGGGCCGTTAATCGCGGCGCGCGCTGTAAGTCGCACCCCTCGTTCGACGCAGCGCGATTTGTGCACAACACCCGGCGGGATGAGTGCGCCGTCACCCGGCAATAGGGTGATGGCATGTCCGTCGCTTTCAATAACGTACTGTCCATCGACGCAGTGATGAAACTCTACGGCATCATCGTGCTGGTTTTCCGCGTATTGATGGCCGACTGGATGGCGAACGCTGTGAATGTAATAGCAGGTAAAAAACACGTTGTCTAGCGGCAGGGCTAGCACGTGCGGAGTCGCCATGAGAATGTGTCGGTTAAACTGCAGCAAGACAGAGTCGAGCAGCGGAGAATAGCCCAATTGTCTGGTCAAGCGGTCGGCGATAGTTGGCATATGATGTCTGAATCGGTATATGTAATGTCTCTATAGTGAAGAATGTCTCAATTTTATCCCTATATGTCAATTTACTAAACGGTTAGACCTGTCTGCTTGATGTCAAAACCATAGATTAGGGAGCGGCTGTTTTCCCCGCTTTTCGGAACTGGAATTGAACGCAGAAAATCTACCCGACACAGGTGATGCCCCGCATCAAGGCCGTTCGGCGCGCATTCGCCCCTGGGGCATGTTCGTCGGCGTGGTGCTGTGTATGGTGATTGGGCTCGGCCTACCCTATGGCGAGTTCATTATTCAAGGTACTAGACTCGGCCTGAGCTCCTCGACTCCGGCGGCTTTTTTCCTCCTTTTCGTCTTTGTCGTTGTTGTGCAACCGCTGTTGGGTCTTATGCGTCCTGCCTTGGCGCTCAATCGTGCCGAACTGCTGTTGGTTACGGTGATGATGATGCTGGCTACTGCCGTGCCGACGCGCGGTTTTACCGGCGTGGCGCTGGCCGTCATATCCGCCGTGATGTACTACGCTTCACCGGAAAACGGCTGGCTCGAAATCGTCGTTCCCTATCTGCCCGACTGGATTGCCCCGCGCGATGAGTTCGCGATTAAAGCCTTTTACGAGGGGCTCGCCCAAGGCGCAGGTGTACCGTGGGAAGTGTGGGTGCGGCCGCTGGGATGGTGGCTGCTGTTTATGGCAGGGCTGTACTGCACGATTATCTGCGCGATGGTCCTTATGCGCCGCCAGTGGATGGACAATGAACGCCTGCTCTATCCGCTCGTGCAGGTGCCCTTGGCCATGATCGACGGAGCCGAGGGACAGCTCGTAAAGCCCTTTCTGAAAAAGCCCTTGCTGTGGGTGGGTTTTGCCATCCCTCTCGTTTTTAACACGGTTGACTCGCTGAGCAACTACTATCCGTTTATTCCGAGCACTACGCTAAATTTGACGTTTGATGTCGTGCCTGATATGCCGTCCATACGCGTGCGGCTAAACTACCTAATGCTCGGACTGGCCTATCTGATCAACACGGGGGTCTCTTTTAGCTTATGGGTCTTTTATGCGCTGGCTAAAATACAGCAGGCTGTGTGCGGGACGTTGGGCATATACAGCGCGGAGCAGTTGGGGCGCTTTGGACACATGGGTGCTACGACCGGCATGCTGAGCCACCAGACGCTGGGGGCGATGGTTGTGCTGATGCTGATGGGCCTATGGACGGCTAGGGCGCATCTGCGCGACGCGTGGCATCAGGCGTGGTCGGCCGATCAAAGGGGCGATGACGGCGAGCTGATCAGCTATCGCTCCGCCATTGTTGGTCTAGGAGTGGGCTTGTCCATAATGGGCATTTGGCTGTGGCGAGCGGGCATGCCGGCCTGGGCGGTGCCGGTCTTTCTCTTTGCGGCCTTTGCCATCTTTTTCGCGCTCACTCGCGTTATCGTGGAAGCCGGCCTTTCATCGGCGGTCGAGGGGCTGACGGCGGGTGGTTTTGTTGTTTCGGGCTTTGGCTCATCGCTGCTGGGGCCGGGGGGGTTGGTTGCTATTGGCTATACGCTGACCTGGGCTGGTGACTTGCTGGTCTTCGCTATGGCCCCCTGTGCCAACGGTATTCGCCTGCTACACGAGGTCAAAAGCGACCGCCGGCGCGTGCTGTGGATGCTGGCCGCCGCGCTGCTGATTGCGCTGCTCAGTTCGATTTTCATAACACTGCGTCTGGGCTATCAGTATGGAGCTCTTAATATGCACCAGCAGTATTTTTCTTGGTTTGCTCAGGAGCCCTTTAAACTCGCAGCCCAATTTATTAACACGCCCGTTGAACCCAATTGGGCCGGTTGGGGGTGGAACGGGCTAGGCGCGGGCGTTATGGCGCTGTTGATGCTGCTGCGGCACCACTTCGTATGGTGGCCGCTCCATCCCATTGGCTACGTCGTTAGCGGCACGTGGATCATGGACAGCATCTGGTTTAGTATTTTTCTGGCTTGGTGTGTAAAGAGCGTCGTGCTGAAATATGCCGGTCCCGTCGGCTATCGTCAGACGCGCTGGCTGTTTATGGGACTGATCCTCGGTCAGTTCGTCGTCGGCGGGTTGTGGCTTATCATCGATGGCTTCACTGGCATGACGGGCAACAGAATAAATATGTACTAGCCAGTAATGAGGGTATTGGTCGACGCCTACGCTGGAGAATGAGGTAGTCCAAAGGTGCATTGGCATCAAGTTGGTAGGTCTTTTTATTGATATTAATGTCTTTTTTGTTGTCACATGTCTATATAATAGGTGGGGATGTCCAAAAAACTCGGACTTTCTATTCTAGAGTTTTATAAACAAGTTTGTACATTTAAAACTCATTCTCGCGTGCTTTAAGTTGCTACCATTCACGCGCGAACCAATTAAAAGGATGCAACATAGGTTTCATGAGGTCGATTAGGCAGACATTCTCTACGGTTTATTGCCGGATGCTGTCGAGCGCAGTGCTGTTGGCTGTGCTCGTTGTCGGGTGCGGTGAGAGCGAGACCGTTGTTGCCCGCATAGACCAAGTCGAATTAACGCTGAATGACTACGAGCGTTTTGTCGGCAACCTCAGTCCCGTGCGCGACAATCTCGACAAGAGCCCTCAGGCGCGGTTGGGCTATCTGCAGGCGATGGTCGATCAGCAGTTGCTGCTGATTGAGGGTCGTGCCCGAGGTTTGTTTGACGACCCTCAGCTAAACGAAAACATCGAAATGATGACGCGGCGCCATCTGTCCGAGTTATACGGAACGCGCCAAATAACGCCCCGCGTCGAAGTCCAGCAGACTGATCTCGAACGCGAGTTTGCCGAGTCGCAGTTGGATCGACAGCGTCTATTAAGTCGCATACTCGTGCGCACCGCAGAAGAGCGCGACCGGGTGTTAGCGGCCTTGGCCGATGGCGAGGCGTTTGCCTCGGTGCTTGATCCGTTCGCGACAAACGATGCGATTGCTGAAGGCGATGGCGTCGTCGGTTGGTTTAATGGAGCCGAGGCCGAGCGCCGTTTTCAGATACCTCAGCGCGCATTTTTCTCGCTCGAACAGAACAGCATTGCCGCGCCGGTGCGCCTTTCGCGTGGCTGGCAGATATACCGGTTTATTGACGAGCGTACGGCCGAGCTAGACAGCTACTATCAAGAGGTGCGGCGGCGGGTGCGCGATCGCAAGTGGAAGGCAGAAACTCGCCAGGAGATCGAGCGCCTGAAGAGAGAATATCAGGTGCAGGTCAGCGAAGACGGCGTCGCGCGTTTGCAGGAGTTTATGAGCACGCGCACCACGCGAAAAGCCGAGGCGCCACAGGTCGACCTGTATACGTTTAAGCAGGGCGGCTTGGACGTTCCTTCGGCGGTAAATTACCTGCGGGTCCAGGGAATCGCAGGCTCCCTGCCCTCGGGTAGTGCCGCCCTTGGGGTAATCGAAGAAGTGCTGCTCAAGCCGCTGCTCTTTGAAAAGGCGGCGCGCGAGTTGGGATGGGATCGCGAATCCGAAGTCGTAGCCTGGGTTGAGCGCGAGCGGGAAAAGCAGGTGCTAACGGTGCTCATGGCGCGCGAAACGAGTGAGAAAATCCAGCTCACGGAGAGCGAAGTTACGGCGTTCTACGAGGCGAATTCCGAACGCTTCGTCGTGCCGCAACAGGTCGTGATTCGCCAGTTGGCTACTTCCAGCCAAGAGGCTGCGGCTGGTTTCCGTTCCCAGTTAGAAGCGGGGGCGGACATTGGGCGCCTGTTGATTCGCAGAGATGCCGAAACATACGGTAAGCCGCGCACGGGGGAATTAACGCTCACGCCGATTCTGGCCTCTCGCTATCCCAGGCTGTTGCAGGCGGCGTTCGACGCCCCCGATGGCGTTTGGGTTGGTCCCGTCGAGATGGAAGATGGCCACTTCACCGTCTTTCAGGTGATCAATCGACGCGCGCAGCAGATGGAGGCATTCGATTCGGCTAAGCCGCGCGTCGAAGCACTGATGCGCCAGCAGCGTGAAAGCGAGTTAGCCGGGCGTTTTATACGCCAGATCCGAACGAAGTACGCCGATCAAGTGGTCCTTTTTAAGGACCGTTTACTTGCCGATAAGGAGTCGTAGTTCATGGCGGAAAATTCCAAGCGTCGTCACGGGCTGAGCGGTTTGTTGTGCGTGCTGTGCAGTTTGCTCATCGCGGGAGGCGCCGACGCTCAAAAGGGCCACCGAATCGACGGTATGCAGGTCGTTGTCGAGGGGGCCAACCATTGGAAAAACTGGACGATACCGAAAAATCTGGCTCAGATTGACTCGGCTGGTCGCATTGCGCCCAAGAATTTCCGCACGGTGTATAACGTCCTCGCCGATACGGCCTTTCGCCGGCCAACTGAAATCTTTAGCAAAACGACGCGCATTGCCACTATCGACAGCACGGCTCGAGTTAACGCCAGCGGTGAACTGCTCCTCGATACGCAGGGCAAGCCGATCTTCGATTACTCTGTTCGTCCAGGTATCAGTCGAGTTGGTTCAAACCCGCAACTAGCCGATCGCATTTTCGACGGTGACCCCACGACCTACTGGGAGCCCAATCCGAATGATCCGATCAGTGACTGGTGGATTGAAATCGACTTGGGCCGTGTAATTCCACTTGAACGCTTGCGCCTTGACTTCGTCGACGAAATGCTCGGTGATCCCTTTCTCAAGTTTGTTTTGTTGCTCAGCGAGCGTCAGACGCCGGGGCGTTTCGAGGAGGGGGAACTGCGCTTTTCACGCATCGTCCCGTTTGAGGCGGCCAATACCGATCAGCGCGTGTTTGTTTTTGACAGTGAACAGTTGAGTGAAGATCTGCCGGCCTCCGAAGTGGAGTCAGAGAGCCGTCGATTGACGCAGAATTACACTAGCCCTGAATGGACGGGCCGCCGCGTCGAGACGATCCGCATCGTCATAACGGATTCGCGCATGGGCAGAGCAGAAGAGATTTCTGAGGAAGCCTGGCAGGCTCTACCCGTCAGAGACCGAGGCGATGTGACATATTTTGTGCGCGACTTGAGCGGTCGAGAAGAGCCCATTGACGCAGCTACGTATGCGCAGTTGGAACCCGACCGCCAGGGCAAACGCGTGTATTATCGCCGCGAACTTCCAAGATTGAGCGAGGTCGAAGCGTGGGGGTGGGGCGACAACCTCAGCTTGGCCATGAAGCAGAATGGGTCCGCCATTGAGCATACGTTTGCCAATACGACTCCTATTGCTGCATTCGATGGAGATGGATCGAGCAATTACAAGCACGCGGCACGCGACCCGGAAAAACCGGATGACAATATTCTCATCGTCGACTTAGGTGGGTCGGTGTGGATAAACCAGATTCGCTACTTTGCCACGGGTATGCGCGGCTATTTGATGCGTGGCTCTTCCGGCGTGCGGGATGCGCAGGGAGAGCTCGTTTGGCAAAATATCAGTCCGCAAGAGCGCGAAAAGAACTCCGACAACGGCTTTTATGAGTCGATTGCTGATATCTTGGAAAATCCGGTTCAGGTGCGCTTTCTCGAGTTGACCACGTTTGTCAACGCCAACGTCGATAATGTGGGGGCGAGCATTGATAACTACTGGCCGACGATATACGAGACGCAGATTTTTTCCAAAGGACCGACGGCAAAAGTTGTCGTGGAGTCGGATCTAATCGAACTACCGGGCAACTTCAATCTGGGTGCGATCGACTGGGGTGCTGACGTGCCGCCAGGTACAAAAGTCGAGATTCGCACTCGCACGGGCAGCCAACTGTATCAGATCATACGCTACTTTAAAAACAGCGGTGAGGAACAGACTGCCGAGCAATACGCCAAGCTGCCCGGCTTTTTGAAAGGGCAGACGGATACGACGCTGGCGCTGGGCCCCGACTGGAGTCCGTGGAGCCAGCAGTACATCTCATCGGGTGCAAAGGTCACGTCGCCGAGCCTACGTCGCTTTCTGCAGATCCAAGCCAGCCTAATTAGCAGCGACGGCCAATCGGCGCCTGCACTTGAGCGTATGTCCGTTCAACTACACGATCCGGTTGCCCAGCAGTTGGGAGCTGAAATCTGGCCGATCCAAGCCGAGGCGGGCCTAATGGATACGTTTGAAGTGTTTGTGCAGCCGGGTTTTTTAGCCGCTCCTATTTCGTTTCGCCAGCCGGGCTTAGATGAAATCTTGCTGCGTTCGGAACCGAGTTGGGATATGGCGCTAGTCGACGTGGCCGTCGGCACCGCCGACCAGTTTGAGAACGACGCGCCGGCCGCGCTCTTTGCCGATGCGGGCGCTGGAAACTTTGTCGATGAGGCGGGCGCATCGCTATTGGTGCAGCGCAACGGAAGTGACTCGCTCTGGGTGCAGTTTCCTTCTCTGATTCAACGTCCGACCGACAGTGAGCAAACCTACTACCGCAAGCTACAGCCGGGCGATTTAGTTCCAGTTAGCACGGATGGCGTGATGCTGACGGTCACATCACATTCTTTGCTGCCGATCGATGAACAGGGCCCAGTGCTCTATTTCCGCCGCGACGGAGAGACGCTTGCCGAGGTTCGTGCCGACGCATACGATCTGCTGCCCGCCGAGGAACGCGGTCCGGTCCGCTATATGAGGGTCATTGCTGCGCTGGGAGAAGAATCTCCTTACAACGATCAAGGTGATGTACTCACTTCTGTCGCCTATAATCGCCTGCCGAGCAGTCAGCGCGGATCGCTTGTAAGTCGCGGAGATCTCATTCGTCTGCGTTTTGCCGCGCGCGTATTCTTGGACGGCTCGAATGTGAAAGCCGCGGTGCGCAACAGCGCAGTCGGCGGTGTTTGGCAGGAAGCACAGGCCGCTGATGTAACGACTCTTACGCCGAGCGAAGGTTTGGAAATACGCGCTATGGGCCGTCGCGATGTGCTTTCCCAGCTGAGCGTAGCGCCCAATCCGTTTACGCCCAACGGTGACAATATCAATGATCGGACAACGCTTTCATTCTCGCTTTACAAGATGTATGAAGAGCGCCCCGTACAGGTGCGCGTGTATCGCTTGGACGGTTCACTGGTGCGCACCATAGAAGAGTTGATGACCGGCGGTGCGCAGCAGGTCGTGTGGGATGGACGCGATGAAAGTGGCAATTTGGTCTCACCCGGACTCTACCTGGCACAGGTGGAAGTCGCTACGGACTCCGAGACCGTCGCAGGACGCCAATTCGTAAAATTGGTCGGCGTCGCATACTGAGGTGACTCATGCGTATATGCACACTGGAAAGTAGAATATTCGAACCTTTAAGGGAGGGACGCTTGAAACCTATCTCCATGAGGCTTTGCGCCTTTTTGTTTGCGCTCGCCGCTACGCTGGCGGCTGATAGCGTCCAGGCACAGGTCGATTACGGCACGCGGTTGGGTCTTCGCTCTCAAGAAGAGATCAGCTACGCACCCCAAGGCCCCGGCGTCTTGCTGGGGGCGCTCGATCCAGCTATGCGCCGCTGGTATGTGCCGCAGGAACTCTACAGAGAGTATCAGTGGCGCCAGTGGGAGTACACCAACTATGCGCGCAACCCCTACCAGCGCTACGTCGAGACGACGCTTGAAGGCGATTACTTTTATGACTTATACGGAAATTACGTCACGCGGGGTTGGCTAATTTTCAACAATGCCCAGACGCGACCGCTACAGTTTGGCAATACGCTCTTTAAGTCGGATCGCTTTGGCCAGTGGTTCTCCGATGTCGTAGTGGCGACGGACCAGCAGGGCCAGTATCACTATGCGCTCACTGTCAGTAGTCAGTTGCGGTCGGTAATCAGTCCAATGGTCTTTTCCAAGCCGCGCTTTGACGGCGTGCAGTTCGACTTGGGAACGGATCGCTACGAAGCGACGCTGATCTACTCGCGCCTGAGTAGTTCAGGTGGTTCGACTACCAACGAGCTGGAAGTCCCGCGCACCAATAATACGACGTTGCTGGGCGGTCGGTTTGGCGTTGGATTGGGCGATTTCGTAGAACTCGGTCTACACGCGGTAAACGCCCATCAATCAAATACGCTCTCTGATAAGATGGCGGGCAATCCCTTTGCTGGTGCGCTGACGGTAGCGCAAAACAAGACCATCGGTCTTATCCAAGTTGTTCTGCGCGACGATTCGCCCGAAGATGGGGAAGGTGGTGCCGCCTATTTTCCGGCTGGTTCCGACGTTATCATCACCTACGTTGACGGCACGGTGGATTCGGGTAAAGACATTCGCTTTGAACCCGTTATAGAAGGCGGATTTATTGAACAGGGTTTTATCGCAGCCAATGGATCTGAAGAAATCCGGCTGCTCTACGACTTTAATAGCCCGTCTTTTGTCGATCAGGCCAGCCGTCCGAAAGAAGAAATCAAGAAAATTGAATTCCGCTATTCGATCGGTAACGATTATCAGATCTGGATGACCTCTGACCAGCAGGTCAACAACGACGGTCAGCCCATTCTGCTGCTCGTTGCGCAGGCCGATGGCAACGTCAAGGACGTGACCAACTTACAGACGCTGCGCTTTGAATATGGCTTGCCGACGGCGACGCACATCTTTGGCGGTACGGTGGAGGTGCGCGGATTCAAGGGGATTGATATTTACGGGGAATACGATTTAAACTGGAACTATCGCAAATACCCCAACACTGCACTTGAAAGCCACAAGCCGTATTCCGGAACCAGTGACAAGCGCCAGGCCGCCGCTTGGATGATCAATGCCTCGAAGAAGATGTCTGCGCTGTCGTTGTTTGGCGAAGCCTACAGCATGGATCCGCTCTATAATACACGCACTTTTGTCACGCAGGGTGCCGGTGGCATCGAATACGATAGCGAGCGTATGGGTATTATTGAATTGGTCGAAGACAACGACGACCAAGATCGCTACCCCGATACGGTTCGTTTTGACTGGTTGCCCGGAGATTCGCGCGTTTTTCCCGGTTGGGATCAAAACAACGACTTTATTCCCGACGTAAACCAGAACGACAACCTGGTTCGCTCAAACGTGACCCCTGACTATGAAGAACCATTTCTACGCTATGGTTCAGATCGTCCAGAAATGCTCTTCGGCGTCGATATGAACAACAACTTTTGGATCGATCAGTACGAAAACGACGAACTGCCCGACTATCCTTACCGCAAAGATCATCGCGGTTATAACGTGTATGCCAAGGTTGATGTGATGCCCGAGCTGGCGCTCTCTCTTGGTGTGCTTCGGGAAGATCTGATTTCGTCGGATCAGCGCAACAACAGTCTCTATGCTCTGCTGACCTACGACGGTGACTCACCGACCCTGGGGCGTCTGCGCGTTTTTCAGATGATTAAGAAAGTCGAAGACGATATCCCCAACAATCTACTGCAGTGGGCACCAGACAATACGCTGTTGGGCGGTGAAATGACCAAGATCGATGATCCGCTGCTCGCGCGCGACACCTTTGTTAGCCAGTCGTTTTTGGGGCATAGCTATCAGCGCGGTTCCATTTCGCTGATCAACAAAGTCAAGTACGTGTTCTACAACCAGCTAATGAATCAAGCCATGCTGGATCAGTATGCGCTGGATGACGTCGACTATTTCTTTGGTGTGATTAACAAAGCCAGCTACCGTCAACGCTTCGGGAGTCTCACCTTTGAGCCACGCTGGAAGAGCGAATATCGCAAGCAGACGCGTGGTCTATTCTCATCGGCCGACGAGTCTTCGCTAACGGAAATCGTTTCGGCGCTAGTCGAGATACCCGTCATGAATGTCACTATGCTGCAGGCGGGCATTGAGTACATGTATTTCAACGATCTTGAAAACGATACGCGCGACTTTAATTCGGTCGTTGGCGCGGTGCAGTTTAGCAACGAGTCTGATTATCTCGGATATCGGCTGCGTGCACTTGTTGGTATGTCTTTGCAGCGCAAGGATTACGCAGAGCAAAAAGCGCAGCTCACGAGCCAGTCATTCATCACGATTTTCGCCGGTCTGAACTAGCGCTTTCGGTTGGTTTGGGCTCGTTTGGTACGGCAGAGATTTTGGGTGTTATGGATCGTTTTGTTCCTCGCAGTGTGCGGGCGTTGGGTTCACCATATGGACCTGCGCGAAAACCTGCTGTGGTCTTTGGAATGGAACCATTCGGGACAGGGACTGCAGGCGCTGTTGCCGCAGGGAGTCGTGCCGCTACACGTCATGGCTCTGCAGCTGATAGTAGGCGTAGTTGTTGCGCTGTCGATCGCCCGTTTGGGACAGCTGTTTGGAGGGGCGTTCGTCGGTTTACTTGCCGGAACGGTGTATGCACTGTACGGGCCTGCGATACTCGCCGAGAGCTCAGCGCATTGGATCGTTTGGCAGACGGCACTCGTGCTGTTGGCGACTCTCTTGCTCGCTACGCGAGAACAGGCTGTACTACCTGGCATCGCACTGGGATTGGCCTGCGGTCTGAGCGGAGCGGTTTGGCCAATAGCGTTGGCCGTTGGAGCGTGGATAGGGAGAGAACGGCCAACAGCGCTACCACTCTTGGCGCTGGGGTTGATCGGTGGTATAGCTATCGCGCTTGTGGCAACGGGAGCGAATGGGATATGGCCTCGATTGCCTTGGGAGTGGTTCGTCGGAGCGCGTCAGTTTGTTCGCGCGGCCGAGGTAACGGATCGAATCGATCCATACGTGCTCGTCGAGGGTTGGCGTTTATCGCAGTTGATGTGGCATCAGATAGTGGGCGTGCCCTTTGGTTTGCTCGCACCTTTGGGACTGTGGGGGCTATGGCAGGTCGGGCGTTTGGCGCCGATTTCACCGGAGCGCTCTTTATTCCTGTCCGTCGCATGGGCGGCTGTTGTCGGAGCTATGATCTGTGGGGGCGGCCCGTGGGAGCGTCTCGTCGCGGTTCCCTTTCTTGCTATAGCTGCCGGTTGGGGATGGATGCTGATGGTGGCCAGACGGTGCAAGCGCGCAGTGTGGTCGGGGCTGTTGGTCGTATGTGTGTTGGCCGGAATCGGGCAAGCAGATCCGCGGCCAGATTGGAGCATGGGAACAGCCGCTACCCTGCAAACACGAGGCCGAGCGTATGAGACCTTATCGATGCCAGCCAATGCGATTGAGGCGTACGAGCGAGCTGTGGCGGCAGGGAGCACTGCTCCTGAAATACATGAGAAACTTGGCGCGCTCTATATGGCTTCCGGCGAGTATGCGCGGGCCGCAGCTGCTTACCAGCAGGCGTTGACCGTTGACGCGAACGATGTCACTCGTCTGCAGCTAGCCCAAGCCTATCTGCTACATGAGCGACCGCTGCAGGCGATAGAGCAGTACGATATTCTTCTGCGCGATAGCAATCGGACGGATATGTTGGGGTTGATCGGCGATGCGCGTTTGATGCTGGGGCAGATAGAAGAGGCGCAGTCCGCCTATGAGCAGATGGTGGAACAGGCGCCCGACAGCGCACGCGTCCAATACAATCTTGCTCGTCTGTATCAAGAGCAAGGACGCGAGGGCGACGCGTTAGCCGCCTACGCGCAATTGCGAGATCGCCAAGCGTGGCGCGTAGAGGCAAGCTGGCGCGCGGCATCGCTGCTGTTGGGGCGCACGCCGGCTCCTTATGAGGAAGTCGAAGAACTGCTGGCCGATGCGCTGGCCGCCGATCCTGATAACGAGCAGGTGCGCTGGTTATGGGGACGAGCGCTGATCGGTTTAGAGCGTTTTGCAGACGCCGTTGGTGTCTACGAAGGCCTGAGAGCGATAAACGCAGAAGACTATCGACCTCATTTTTTTCTCGCCAAGCTCTACTATCGGCTCGGCAAAAAAGACGAGGCAGATGCGGCCTATGCGGCGTATCAGACCTTAAAGCGTCAAATGGAAGTGAAGCAATCCGTGGAAGAAGACCTAAACGCCGTGTTGAGGCAATTGGGAGAGTGAGTGCATGAAGGCTGCATTGTTAAATCATTGCGTTTGCGCAGTGGGGCTCATGATGAGCGGCGCGCTGCTGTCTGCCGATGCGGCAGAAGTTCTGACGCTGGGTAAAGACGGTCAAATCAACTGGCAGGGACGCGTTGCCAGCGGGTTGAACTTTGTGACGAGCACGCCTGAGTATCGCTCACCACTGAATCCTAATCAGACGCTCACGGGCAACTCGCCGTCAAATTTGATTGAGTTTTCCAGCGACGAATATGTCGGCAGCATTCTACCGGGCAGCGTGCAGGATGGAGAAAATATCGCTACGCGTATAGGCGAGCGGGGCGGTCGCTTAAGCGCACCAACCGTATTGGACATGTCCGATGCGCTGCTCCAGTCGACCCTAGAGCAACTGGTTACCGCGCCGTCTAATGGGCGCGCTTTTGAGCGCAAGGGCAACTTTGTGCTGGGGACGCTTCTTGCGCTTGATCTCGGCGGGCGCTTTGGCGTTAACAAACTGCGCTTCTTTCCGCGCAATACGGTATTCCCATCGCCGACCACGCCGTATCAGGGAGACTTCTTAAAGAACTTTGAGGTACACATCAACGACGGCACCGAGTTGACGCAGGCGGGCAATCCGATCTGGCAGCTCTATGAGACGCGCGCCAATAACGCTGACGCGGTGACTGAAATCGTTATTGATCCACCTCGTCTGCTCCGCTTTCTGCGCCTGCGTGCTACTTCGTCGATCCCATTTGAAATTGAGAAGATACAGGTCTTCGGCGAGGGATTCTTTCCCACGGTGCGCTACTACTCGCCGGTCATCGATATGGGCACGCCGGCCAACTGGGGCAAGCTGCGCTGGGTGCAGCAGCTGATCGGAAACTCCAACAACGTAGATATGCAGATTCGCTCTCGCTCTGGAAACGATGCCACGCCGCTCGCCTACACGCGCAAACGCGTGGGTCTACAAGATGCTGAAGAGATCGCACTGTCCGTTGATGATCCGACCCAGCCGCTGGAACGTCGCGAATACTTGTCGCTGCCTGAAAAGGGAGGCCAGTCGGATGAATGGGAGCGGGGTACGGTGCGCGACGATCTGGCCAACTGGAGTTCGTGGACGCCTCCTTACTCCATTGAAGAGGGCACAAGTGAAGAGGGAACCTTGTTGCTTTCGCCTGGTCCGCGGCGCTACATCCAGTTTCGAGTCGACTTTCTCAGTGAAGATCTCGAAACTAGCTATGTCTTAGAGCAGCTTTCACTCGAGTATACCTCGCCGCCGCTGGCCGATGCACTCATCGGTGAGGTGTTTCCGCGCGAAGTAGACGCAGCCACGGATGTGCCTATGGTATATGCTCTGCGCGCGGATATGCGCAGCGGATTGGTCCAAGGGTTTGATGCCTTTGAAATGTCTACTAGTAGTAGAATAAAGCGCGTAGAGCGCTTAGAGATTCTCGATGGCAGCGGTCGGGTGGTCGTAGACCACGTCTTTGCCGTGCAGGACCAACCGACTACTGAGGGCGATGTGCAGATCACATCGATCGATGAGAGTAGTTTTTCTCTGCGTTTTCCACGCGTGTCCGACAACAACGCGGTGGTCAAAGTACACTTCGTATCGCGCGTACTGTCCTTCAGCACCACGTTCGAGGGGCGAGCGCTCTTACTGGAAGCCGAGGCATTTCAGAACGTCGTTTCAGGAGATGCTACACAGTTGGATGATTCCGATGTTGCGTACGAATCTGGTGTAACCGTCTTGAGTCCGGCGGTAAATACGGGCAGCCTGGTCGGACGCATCGATCTGTCGAGCGGAGTATTTACGCCCAACAGCGACAATGCGAACGATCGCGTTGCCATTGAATTCGAGGTGTTGGCCGTCGTAGGACAAGCTCGGTTGACCGTCGATATATACGACCTAAACGGCGATCGCAAGCGCCGCTTGTTTGATGCGAGTGGCGGTAATGGCACGTATGATGCGGTGCGTTTGCCGGAGTTGTTATGGGATGGTAAAGACGACAGCGGTTCGCTGCTGCCGCCCGGTATGTATGTAGTGAAGGTCGAGGTGCAGGGTGATGCTCGCTCGGGTGCGCAGCTGCGTACTGTGGGTGTGGCCTACTGATGCTAAAGGTATTTAAGGAGACGATTAGATGATCCGACAACTTGCAGGTGCGGCGCTGTTGTTAACGCTGTGCAACGGGGCGTGGGCGCGATCCGAATTTCGCATTGGTGGGGCAGATAATAGCTGGCAATCGCTGCTGCAAGACGGGCGCGCAAGCTATGTGTTATTGAATGCCGAGGGGGGCATCTTAACGAGCGAAGACATCGATGCTGGTGCGGAGGTTGCGGGTGCTGATACGATGATTGACTACACCGGCAATGCGATTCGGCCGGTGCGGATTGATCCCACGGAAAACCTGTCGCTAACATTGGCTTCGCGCAAAGGTCATCTCAACTCGAGTGTCTCCGAGAGCTACACGCGCGAAGCGGCTAAAGAGCTGCAGGTTATGATTGATGGTGATCCTACAACGGCCGTTCTCAAGCGCGTAGAGTTTTCGCCCCGCCTGACTGGACTGAATATCGGATATGTAAAGAACTTGGTGATCAATTTAGGCGCCGAACTGCCGATCAGCCGAATTCGCTTTTTTCCACGGCCGGGTTTTGAAGAAAATTATCTGCAGTGGTACGAGATTGGCGTAGCGGACGATACGGCACCGTTTGTCTCGACGCCGGGTGAGCGCAAACCCGGTCTGCGCTGGTATCGCGACATCGATCGCACGCTGACGGCGACTAACGATCCGGCTTTCGATATCTTGGAAAGCAATACGGAAAATCTCGATGTTGAAGTCGATTTGCGCTTTCCCACGCGCGACCTGCACTGGGTGGCGATCCGGCCGCTCAACGCCGAGCGCGACTGGGAGATTGCCGAGTTTGAAATCTACGGTGAGGGCTACGTTACCCGCACTAGCTACACCAGTCCCATCATCGATTTTGGTCGCCCTGTCGCTTGGAGTAAGGTGCGTTGGGACGGTGAGATGCCCGACGGCACGCAGGTGACTATCCGCACGCGCACCGGCAACACGTCGCAGCCAAGTCTATTCTGGAAAGTGGGTAGCACCGGCGACTTTGAGCGTGTTAGCGAAGCCGATTATCTAACCTCATTCAACGCCGGTCTGTTTAGTCGAGTGCGCATTGAGTACGATCATGCTAATTGGTCTACGTGGTCACCTCCGTACGACTTTCAGTCGGGCAAGCGCAACCCGGATCTGGATGCAGCCTCGTGGCTTGATGGGACTAATCTGCAGTCACCAAGCCCGACGCGTTACCTGCAATTCCAGGTGTTATTTCGCGGCAACGGCGATGTAGCGCCCAGTATCGAAAACCTTGCTTTTCTCTTTGCTGAAGAGCCGGCAGCAGATGAAGTGTTCGGTGAAATCTGGCCGCTGGAAACGGATAGCTTTGAGCCACAAACCTTCACCTATGTCGTGCGGCCAATCTTGCAAGCGGGCAACGAAGGCTTTGATCGCCTAGAGATTTTTACGCAGTCGCGCGCGCTTTCGGTCGAATCGGTGCTCGTAGATGGGCAAGAGGTGCTGGATCGATTTCCAGCGGAAATCCTAGACGATCGCATTATTCTGTCTTTTGACCAACTACAGGCGCCACAGGACAATGAGAAACGTATTGAAGTCGTGTTCAATGCCAAGGTTCTGCGCTTTGGCACGGAGTTTACTGGCTGGGTCTATAACAGCGATACGCCAGACTTAAAGCAGCGCATTAAGCCGGGCAATGCGACCTACCGCTTTGGGGGTGACGTGCTGTCCGTGCGCACGCCGATGAGCGCAGATCGAATTGGCAATATTGAGCTATCTACTTCGGTATTTACTCCCAACGGCGATGGGGTCAACGATCAAGTAGACATCGTATACGACATTCGCAACATAGATAGTTTGACGGAATTGGTTGTAAAAATCTACGACCTGTCTGGGCGCGTGGTGCGGGTTGTAGATACGGGAGACCGCAGCAGCGGTTCCTTTAGCTTGGCTTGGGATGGCCGAGATCAGGATGGAGCAATCGTTGCTCCAGGCATCTATATGTATCAGGTAGAACTTGCCGCTGACGGTGGAAGTAAAGTGGCATCTGGCACAGTTGCCGTAGCCTATTAGGCGACGATGACGAACGCGAGTGGGAACAATTCTATGCGAAGATTAACGCGTTATACGCTGTCCTGTCTGCTGCTATTTGCTGCTTTTAACGCGGTTGAAGCGCAAACAGACTACGGCAATCTGCTAGGCTTGCAGCAGGGTTGGACCGCGAGCTATGCGCCACAGGGTACGAGCGTGATGATGGGTTCCATTGATCCGGCGGTGCGCAGATGGTACGTGCCGCAGGAACTCTACCCCGAATATCGCTGGCGTCAATGGGAGTATACCAACTATGCGCGCGAATCCTTTTCGCGGCCGGTGAGCACGGATCTGGCCGGCGAGTACTTTTACGATCTGTATGGAAACCGCGTGTCGCAGGGATGGCTCATTTTCAATAGCGGGCAGAACTCGTCGCAAGACTTCGGCAACCTGCTCTACAAGTCGAGTCGTTTTCGTTCGTGGTTTGCCGAGGTGCTAATTTCCGGAGACCATAAGGGCCAGTATCACTACGGTCTGACCGTTAGCTCCAATCTGCGCACTACGTTTACGCCGATGTCATTCTCCAAGCCGCGCTTAGACGGAATACAGTTTGATCTTGCTACGGACAAGCACGAGGCTTCGCTGGTCTACGCGCGTTTTACCGGCCCTAGAGGCACGCAGGGCACGGAGATCTCGCAGACGAATAACACGACGCTTTCGGCCGGACGCATTGCCACGCAGATTGGTGACTTTGTGAAGGTGGGAGCGCACGCTATTAATTCGCATCAGTCGAATACGCGCTCGAGTCAACTCGTAGAAAATCAGCTGCGCGGAGGCCTAACAACAGGTCAGAATCAGACGATCACTCAGCTACAGGTCGTACTGCGCGATGACTCACCTGGCGATGGCGTTGGCGGTGCCGCCTACTTCCCATCTGGGTCAGATGTTGTGATTACCTACCGAGATGGTACGGTTGATCGCGGTAGCGACCTGCGATTTTTACCGCTGGTCGAGGGAGGGGTTGCTGAGCGCGGGTATATCACGGCAAACGGCAATGAGGAAATACGACTCACGTATGATTTTAATGCTCCCAATTTTGTCAATCGCGCCAAAGGCGATATTGCCGAGATCACCGGCGTAGAGTTTCAGCTAGTGGTTGCCAACGACTATCAGGTTTGGATGACTTCCGACCGGCAAACGGATCGCAACGGCAACCCGGTATTGCTAATGGTCGCCCAAGCTGAGGGCAATATCAAAGATATCTCCAACCTGCGCACCATCAGCTTTGATTACGGTTTGCCTACGGCAACGAGTATCTTGGGCTGGACGTTCAATCTGTCCGAACTGTGGGGCATGGACGTATACGCCGAATACAACATGAGTTGGGGCTTTCGCAAGTATCCGAACCGCCAGGAAGAATCGCACGAGGCCACTTCGGGGATTCGCGGCAAGACCAAAGCGCCGGCCTGGATGGTCAACGCATCCAAGCGCGCGGGGCGTTTCTTCTTCTTCGGTGAAGCGTATGCAATGGATCCATTCTACAGCACGCAGTCGTTTGTTACGCAGGCCGACGGTTTTATCGACTATTCGAATGACGTCAACAAAGTTGAACTAGTCGAAGACAACGACGACCAAGATCGGATTCCCGACACCTATCGTGCCGACTGGGGATCGCCCGACCTGCAGGTATTCCCGGGATGGGATGCCAACAGTGATTTTCTGCCGGACTTGAACCAGAATGATAACCGCGTCAAGATGAATTCCACCCCGGATTACGAAGAGCCGTTTCTGCGCTACAGCGTCGACCGTCCAGAGTTTATGTTTGGAATGGATATGAACAACAACTTCTGGGTGGACCAGTACGAGAACGACGACCAACCGGACTATCCCTATCGCAAAGATCACAAGGGTTATAACGTCTACGGTGGGGCAGAACTGATGCCGGGACTGCGCTTAATGGTTGGTTCGCTGCGCGAAGAGCTTATCTCGTCCGATCAGCGCAACGCCAGTGACTATGTATTGTTGACCTACGATACCTCGCGGCCGAAGCTGGGCACGGTGCGCTTTTTTCAAATGCTCAAGCGGGTCGAAGACGATATCCCTAACCATCTGCTGCAGTGGGCGCCGGACAATACGATTCGCGGCGGCAGCCTAACTCGTTTGGTCGATCCGCTGCTGGCGCGCAATACTTTTGTCAATCAGACGCATCTGGGACATCGGATAGAGCGCGGTGCGCTCAATGTAATTAGCAAGGCCAATTACGTGCTATACAGTCAGCGCTCCGATCGCGAGACCCGCGCGCTCTACAACCTTAAGAAATCCGACTACTTTTTTGGCCTTATCAACAAGATGAACTACGTCTACGATCTGGGGCGTTTGCGCATCGAGCCGCGTTGGAAAAGCGAATATCGCAACCAGAGTCGCGACCTATTTACCGATCAGGCCAACGAATCGCTGACCGAGATTTTTTCGGGTATCGTTCAGTTCCCGCTGCTTAAAGTGACGACGCTGCAGGCGGGCGTCGAATATGTGCTCTTCAAAGATTTTCTCGACGATACACGCGATTTTGACTCGCTGTTAGGTGCGGTTCAGTTCAACAATACGTCCGCCTATCAAGGATATGTGATTAAAGCGCTCGTCGGATTGTCGGTCGAGCGCAAGGAAACTGCCGGTGCCGATGCGAGTACGGGCACGCAGGCGTTTATAACGATTTATGCTGGACTCGAGTAGAGTCAATTTTCATCCATGTAGTTCTACGCAGTTAACCCGACGAAAGGAGGAAGGCCACAATGCGTAGCACTCGTTTATCGTTAATCGATGATGCGAGGTTTTACTTACCCTTAAGGAGAAAAACAATGAGAAAGTTTGTTTTTGCACTGACGTTGTTGGTCGGCGCGTTTGCAGCGCAAGCGCACGACAATGGTTTGATGGTCGCCGTTCAGTTCCCGAATGGCAATCAGCCGATGATTGATGGCAACGATTCGGATTGGGCCATGGTTCCGGTTGAAGTTTACGCCATTGGTAACGACCGCCTCAACTCGCTGGACGGTTTTGCAGAAGCGGCCGGTATCGAAGAGTTGGATGCCAGCTCGCTGAACATTCGTCACATGGTTGGTTGGAGCGAAGCCACCAACATGGTGTACTTCACGAGCCGCGTATACGACGATATCCACGTGATTCGCCGTCAGGACCCGGGTAAGTTTTTCTGGGATGACAGCTGGGAAATTGACGTAAATGCGTTGCACGAAGCTCGTGAGCAGCACAACGCTGGTGAGACGGCGACGAGCTTTTCCTACAAGTTTGCCTTCCCGCCCGTTGAAGGTACCTTTGAGTGGCTGCGCCCGAACCGCAACCTGCCTTGGTTGACCAGCGGTTCGCAGTGGTTCACGGTCGATTACGGCTACGAAGGTGATGCGTATGGCGAGAGCACCTACATCTACGAAGTTGGAATTCAGCCGATTCACAGCATGCCCAAGAGCGAAGAGGCCACCGAGGATCAGGTTATCATTCACGACCTGACCGAAGGTGAGACCATTCACTTCGGTCTTATCGTCAACGAAGTTGACGGTGGCGAAGGCGAAGGCGACAACCGCATCGGTCAGTGGGGTACCCAGACTCAGGGTTGCTGCCACGCCGATATGGACCTGTTGATTGCTCCGGTTGACCCGGCTATTTCCTGGCCGGCCGGTGGCGCCACGGCTGTTGAGGCGTCCAGCTGGGGTATGATCAAAGCCCAGTTCTAAGCGCGCAATACAGCTGTATTGCCGTTTGTGTAATGCCGTGCATTCTCGACTCGGGTTTCTCACCTGAGTCGGGAATGCATACATGCGCGAGCGTATGTTCTGTGGCCCGTCCGTTTGTAGGTCTAATGGATGGGCTTTTTCTTTCACTTTTCAAGGGTGCTACATGCGGTTAGTCGGTTGGTTGGTTGGCGTGGTTCTGGTGGGGGCATTGGCGGTTGCGGCGCGTTCGTTGACGTGGTATCCAGCCGAAGACATGCTCACCGTTTGGGTCTATGGATCTCCGCAAGAGGCCCAGCTGTTCCGCCGCACGGCCGAGCAGTATCGGCGCGAGCATCCCGACGTCAAATTTCGCTTGGAAGTGATTCCCGCTCGCAACGTCGTGCAAAAGCTGCTAACGGGAATGGACGCAGGCCATGCTCCCGATGTATGCGTGCTGCACTGGCGAGAAATGGCGCAGGTGTCGAGTACGGGTCAGCTGCTTCCGCTGGATGATTTGGTAGTGCGCGACGGTCTTGACGTGGATGATTACTATCCCGTCGGCCTACAGGCCTACCGCTACCACGGTGCCCTTTACGGCCTCCCGGTCAAAGGAAGTACGATCACCTGCTTTTACAACAAGGATTTGTTTGACCAGTACGGCGTGGCCTATCCCTCAGAGGATTGGACGTGGGATGAACTCCTCGAAAAATCGAAGCAGCTAACTATCGATATTGATCAGGATGGACTCTACGACGTATACGGCTGCTCGCCCTACGATATTGCCAACTACGTTTGGAGCGGAGGCGGCAATTTCTTGCGCATGGAAGACGGGCGCTATGTGTCGAATCTCGACGATCCCAAGGTTCAAGATGCCGTGCAGTTTTACGTCGATTTGTACTTCAAGCATCAGGTGAGTCCGCCGCGTCCCGGCATGCGCACGGACGCCACGATGAGCACGTTCACGTTTGAAGCCGGGCGCATTGCCATTGATATATCGGGGCCGTGGCGCATACCTCAGTACCAGTATCTTGATCGCTTTAAATGGGACACCGCGCTCTTTCCCAAAGGGCCAGATGGTCGCAAGACGCGCTACGCTAGCGTGGGCTTCGTTATTTGGAAAGACAGCAAGCAGCCCGAACTGGCCTGGGATCTAGTAAAGCATATGGTCGGGCCAGAAGCTACGGCTAAGATGGCCCAACTGGGCAGCGATATGCCGCCGCAGCGCTCGGTTTCGCGTCAGGCTTTTATCCGCGACGATACGCCTTGGTCTGAGGGCACGTTCGTCGAGTCGATGGAGTACGATGTCCACCTATTTCCTCAGGAGCTGTGGTGGGAAGACTTGTATCGGTTTATGCTCGACGATTTAGATGCGGCCCTTACCGGGCGTGAGTCGGTTGAAGAGGCATTGGCCCGAGCTCATCAGACGACGAATGACTACTTGGATCGGATTTATGCGGAGGGGGGAAGACTATGAAGCGGCAGGGCCGCGCGGCGGTTTTATTTTTACTGCCGAACTTATTGGGGTTCGCCATTTTTACGTTGGGTCCCGTGCTGGTTGCTGCCGGCATGAGCCTCTATCGCTACCAGCTAGCTACCGGCACGCCGTCTTTTGTCGGTCTGGGGAACTTCGCCGACCTGCTGTGGTTTGACAGCGTAGACGGCGCGTGGCAGGCGCGTGATCCGTATTTCTGGCAGTATCTGGCCAACACGCTGTTTCTCATGCTTAATATCCCGCTCTCAATGACCTGCGCTCTGCTGCTGGCTGTGTTGCTCAACCGGGAGATCCGCGGCCGCATCGTATTTCGCACGCTGTTTTTCATCCCCCACCTGTGCAGCGGTATTGCCATCTACATGGTATGGACCATGTTGCTTACCTACGAGCCCAACGTGGGAATTATTAACGCTTTTTTGTGGAAGCTATACCACGTTTTTGGCATCACGGGTCCCGATGCAGTCGCCCTTTTGCCGGGGTGGTTGATCGATGTCCGCTGGGCCAAGCCGGCTCTCATAATCGTCTTTGTCTGGGCGAGTGCCGGTGGTTTTAGCATGATCCTTTACTTAGCGGGGCTACAGAATATTCCACCCGAACTTTATGAGGCGGCCGATATTGATGGGGCCAATGGATGGATGAAGCTGCGCTATATCACGATTCCGCAATTGGCACCGACGACGTTTTTCATACTCGTTACCAGCGTGATTGGCGGGTTGCAGGGCGGTTTTGAGGCCGCCTATATCATGACGGGGGGCGGTCCGGGCGGATCGACTACTACAATCAGCTACTATATATACACACAGGCCTATCAGCAGTTGGAAGTGGGTTACGCGGCGACGATCTCGATGGTGCTTTTCGCGCTTATTTTTGTCGCCACGCTCATCAACTGGCGCTACGGCGGTAAGAGACTGGAGGCCGCTTAATGGCTACCGTCTCCGCGCAGGCTCGCTGGCAGGTTGTCGCTATTTACACGGCGCTGATAGCGCTAATGTGCCTAATGACCGTTCCGCTGATCTGGACCATTCTTACGTCGTTTAAGTATAACGTCGACGTTACGCTGGGGTGGATTCCACCGCGCTGGACGCTGGACAATTATACGGGCGTTGTCGAGGCATTTGCCTTTGCTCGCTATTACGCCAACTCGCTGTTTATTGCCAGCACAGTCACGTTCGTCCAGGTCTCGACCAGTGCACTGGCGGCCTATGCCTTTGCCCGCCTGCACTTTCGCGGGCGCGACGTGATTTTTCTTGGCTACCTAGCGACGATGATGATCCCGGCCGACGTGCTGATGATACCGCAATTCGTGCTGATGAAGCAGATTCCCGACTGGCTCAACGCATTTTCGGGGACCGATTTCTTTAGCGGATTTCTGTATTTTGGCGAACAGTATATTGGGCACCCGGTCGGTCTGGATAGCTATTTTGCGCTGATCGCACCGGGCTGTTTTAGCGCCTACGGCACGTTTATGCTGCGTCAGTTTCTCCTCGGTGTATCGCGCGAAATTGAGGAAGCAGCTTATATCGACGGGTGCTCGACGTGGGGTGTTTTCTGGCACGTCGTGCTGCCGCTGGCCAAACCGGCGCTGGGTGCGTTGGCGATTTTTACCTTTCTCGGCAACTGGCGCTCTTTTGTCTGGCCGTTGATTATGACGGACTCCGATTCGATGATGGTGCTGCCTGTCGGTCTGGCCAAGCTATCCGATCTATACAACAATGACTACGGACTGATCTGTGCCGGCTCTGTGCTTATGTTGATTCCGATGATCACCGTATTTGTTCTCTGTCAGCGCTGGTTTATCAGCGGCATTCAACTCGGCGCCGTTAAGGGTTAAAAAAGAACACGGTCTTCACCGAGTGATATAGGCCGCCAGCGTTCATAGTCGGTTATTGCTTACGAGGCTACCAGCAGATCTATCGACGCGGTTAGCGCACCCCCGAGTCAGAATATCTGCCGGGTGAAGACGGTGCGTGTAAAGCCTCCGGCTGTCGTCTGGAGACGGTGGCCAATGCTATGGCTCGGGGCATGATCCGAAGATGCGGCTGCACGGTTGACGCGCGCCGACTGAGCGTTGCACCACGCGCGGATTCGAAGGATTTGACGGCGGACGCGTTGCGCGCGGTGATTGCAAAAAACACCACGCTTCACCCGCTTTAGACAAGTCGGTGTAGTAACCGTTAGATGCTGCTCACGCCGCTTAATTTTTCCATCCTACTTGCTTTTTACTCACTCTTGGAAATCTTCTCTTGAACTCGTATGAGTAGTCGCAATCCATCTTTCCCACGAGCAGAGAAGCATGCCCAATTCCGCAAATCAGCTTGCACAGAAACAGAAGATCGTCGAGGCGGCCATCGACCTGTTTATAGACGATCGAGCTAACTATACAACGGCTAATCTCGCCCGCAAAACACGCATTAAAAAAGCAGATATACTGCGTCTCTTTCCCTCGCGCAGTGCCATATTGAAATACTTTTATCCGCTGTGTGTTTTGCGCTATCGGGCGATGACAGAAGAAATTGAAGAATACGGCGACTGGTCGGCTGACGAAAAGCTAGCCAATTTCGCCTACGCCATGTTCGATATGCTGCAGGAGCAGCGCGAGTTTGTCGAGGAGCACTTTGTGGAGGAGATCTTCTGCGCCTCTGGCACCTCGCAGTTTCAGCGCGCGGCCGAATCGCTGTTTGCCGAGATCCTCGCCGATACGTGTGCCCCCGAGCAGCTTGCATCCTTCTTCGCCAAAGAATATCTGCACGTGGTGCGATTTTGGTTGGCCGATGATAGTCCGGATAGCGAACGCACGATGGCGTTAGTCGATAAAATCGTCGCCTTTTTTGCCCAGGCGCTGCGTTCGAATGAGCTGTTTTATGCCGGCGGGGATTTGTTTAAGTATCTGGTTGCAAACAACGTGATAAAGTTACCTCTTGGGAACGCGCTGCTGACGCGTGCACTGCGGTGGGTTCGATGAGCGACTTTCCCTCGGGTAAGCTTCAGCGCGGCAAGATACTGGCTAGCACAGGTCTTAAAGTCGGCACAAATTATGCGCGCTACTACGCGCGGCGATCGGTGCAGGGAGATCAGGGACAGGATGCGCGCAGTCAGCTCAACCGCGATAATGCGACGCAGGTGTTTAAAGATTTTACCCGGTTGCGCGGCACGGCGCTTAAGCTAGCCCAATCGCTTAGTATGGACACGGGCGTGATGCCCGATGAATTTATCGAGGTAATGGCCGACGCACAGTATCGCGTGCCGCCGATGAACCGCGCGCTAGTGCGCAACCAAATTCGCCGCGAGTTAGGCGCACAGCCCGAGCAGCTCTTTGGGCGCTTTGACGACCAAGCTGTAGCGGCTGCTTCCATCGGACAAGTACACCGAGCCGAGGGGAAAGACGGCGGTAAACTGGCCGTTAAGCTGCAGTACCCCAACGTGCGCGAAACCATCAGCTCGGATCTGACAATGGCGCGCGCGCTGTTTCGACC
>JAYOKQ010000048.1:0-21941 GCA_038119905.1 Gemmatimonadota bacterium
GCGTTTGCAGGCCTTCGGGATTGTCCGGAGCAGGTGTCAGCACGTCGCCGCTCTCACAGCAGTGGCCGGCAATCAGATATTCAATTTGGCTGCGCTCTTCTTCTTGGCGCGGGACGACGACGATGGGATGCTGGGCCCCGTATAGACTTGGTCGCAGCACCTCGGTCATGCCGCTGTCTATCTTCAGAAAGTTATAGCCGTCTGATCCCGTATCGACGATGTCCATTACGCTGGCGATGAGCGCACCGGCATTGGCCACGAAAAAGGTGCCCGGTTCAATCTCTAAATGGAGACGGCGTCCGTGCTCTTGGGCAAAGCGTTCGAACTCGCCGACTATGGGGCGGCCGGCCTCCTGCAGATCCGTTGATTTTTCGCCCTGCATTCGTCCAACTTTGTACCCACCACCCAAGCTCACGCGTTCGACGTTGGCTAATCGTGCGGCCACATCTAGCGTCAAACGAGCGCAGCGCTGCCACACTTCGGGGTCGCTGCCCGAGCCGATGTGACTGTGCAGTCCCGTTATGCGCAGGTTGTGCTGCTCGGCAATGGCGACGACGTCTTCGAGGTACTCGTGCCAGATGCCGAAACTCGCCGATGGACCGCCGACGTTGGTGCGGTTGCTGTGGCCGGATCCCAGGCCCGGATTGAAGCGCACAGACACCTCGCCGCCGGGGAAGAGGGTTCCGTATGCGCGCAACTGATGCAGCGAGCACGCGTTAAACAACACGCCTTGCTTGACGAGGTCTTCCAAGTCATCGGGCAATTGCTGTGCTGTTATCTGAATGTGCTCGGCCGGAACACCAGCGCGCATAGCGCGCCTTGCTTCATAGCCGCTGCTGGCATCAATGTGCAGTCCCTGGCCGTTGAGAATGCGAATAACGGCGATATTGGGGCAGGCTTTCATCGCGTAGCGGGCCGTTAGGCCAAACGCATTGGGAAAACTCAGCGCTTTCTGTGCCTGCGCTTCGAGCGTTTTCTGGTCGTAGACAAATACGGGCGTGCCATATTCGCTTTGGATCTGCCGCACCTGCGCTTCTGATAGGAAGGATAGTTTTTCCATATGTGCCGTAACTTGATATTTTTAAACTGAATGGGTAGCTTCTAAAAGTTGGAAAAACAACGTTATGATCACGGCTTCTGTCAAGGCGTATACTCCGTTTGAGCACCTATATTCTGGGTATTTCTGCATTTTATCACGATAGCGCGGCGTGTCTGGTGCGCGACGGGGAAATCGTTGCAGCTGCTCAAGAAGAGCGCTTTACGCGCAAGAAGCACGACTCCGAATTTCCGCACCATGCCGTCCAATACTGCCTGCGCGAGGCGGGCATTGGCGCCAGCGACCTGCGCTGCATCGGTTTCTACGACAAGCCCCTGCTCACCTTTGAACGCCTCCTTGAAACGCACCTAGCTACAGCGCCTTTGGGAATTCGCCTGTTCTGGAAGAGCATGGTAGTGTGGATCAAGAAAAAGCTGTGGATTCCTCAGATCATCCAAGAAGAGCTGCAGTGCGACGTGCCCGTTCTCTTCGGAGAACATCACGAATCACACGCCGCTTCGGCGTTCTATCCTTCGCCATTTGAAGAAGCGGCGATCATGACGCTCGACGGAGTGGGTGAATGGACCACGACGAGCTATGGACACGGCCGCGGCGCAGAGATCCACACGCTAGCGGAGACGCGTTTCCCGCACTCGCTTGGTTTGCTCTATTCTGCATTCACCTACTTTACGGGATTCAAGGTCAACTCGGGTGAGTATAAGCTCATGGGGTTGGCGCCCTACGGCGAGCCAAAGTACGTGCAGCAAATTCTCGACAATGTGATCGATTTAAAGGACGATGGCTCGTTTAAACTCAATACCCGTTACTTCGACTATATGTCTGGCTTAAAAATGACCAGCAGTGCGATGGATGGGCTGTTTGATGGGCCACCTCGTCAGCCAGAATCGCCTCTGACGCAGCGCGAGATGGATCTGGCGCGTTCGTGTCAGGTCGTAACAGAAGAAGTTATGCTGCGTATTGCGCGGCAGGTGCATGCGGAGACGGGTAGCAAAAACCTGTGCATGGCCGGTGGTGTTGCGCTCAACTGCGTTGGCAACGGTCGAATTCTGCGCGAGGGACCCTTTGAGAATATGTGGATCCAGCCGGCTGCTGGCGATGCCGGCGGAGCATTGGGCGTGGCGCTGGCGCTGTGGTACCGTTATTTGAACAACGAGCGCTCGGTGTCAGAATCCGGTGATGCGATGCACGCCTCGCTGTTAGGTCCCGCATTCGATGTTGACGAGATCGCCTCTTTTATGCGGGAGCAGGGAGCGGTCGGTCGTCACTTGGAAGATGGTGAGCTATCGGTGTCAGTGGCTGAGGCTCTGGCTGAAGGTAAAGTCGTCGGCTGGTTTCAAGGGCGTATGGAGTTTGGCCCGCGCGCGCTGGGCGCCCGCTCTATCTTGGGTGATCCGCGCTCGAAGGAAACGCAGTCGGTAATGAACCTGAAGATCAAGTTCCGCGAAAGCTTCCGTCCCTTTGCTCCCTCGGTTTTGCGAGAGCACGTGCACGATTTTTTTGAACTTGATGCCGATTCGCCCTATATGCTGCAGGTCGCTCCGGTCAAGCAAGAGCGACAGATTGCCATGAGTGAAGCAGAAGAGGGACTCTTCGGCATTGAGAAGCTCAATGTGCCGCGTTCGGATTTACCTGCCGTAACGCACGTCGATTACTCGGCTCGCGTGCAGACCGTGCGTCGCCAAGACAATCCGCGCTACTACGATTTGATAGAAGCATTCTATCGCCTTACTGGGTATCCGGTCGTGGTGAATACGTCGTTTAATGTGCGTGGTGAACCTATCGTTTGCACGCCTGAGGATGCTTACCGCTGTTTCATGCGCACGAATATGGACTACCTGGTGCTGGGAAATTACGTCCTCGACAAGCGCGATCAGCCCGATTGGGAAGAGGCCATTGATTGGCGCGAGGAGTTCGAACTTGACTGAGCAACGCGCGGGATGGTGGGGCGTACCTGCGCCGCAGCGCAAAGATCTGCGCAATTTCGCCTGGGTGATGGCCGGTGCTGCTGCGCTGGTGGGTGGCCTACTGTGGTATGTAAATCGCACGGACGGTATGCAGGTCGCTTGGATCATTTCGGGTGTTTTTCTCGCGCTTGGGGTACTGTGGCCGGCCGTTCTTAAGCCACTGTTCATCGTTTGGATGGCGCTCGCTCGTCTGCTGTCTTTCGTCAATACGCATCTCATTTTGGCACTTGTATTCTACACGCTATTCACCTTGATCGGTTTCTGCATGCGCCTGGTGCGCTACGACCCGCTCAGCCGCAAGATAGTGCCCACTGAAGACTCCTACTGGCACCATCGCGAGACGCCTCTTTTGCCTCGCGAGCACTACGAGCGCCAGTTCTGAACAAGCCTTGATCTTGTTCTGTGCAGACTTTATATTTTTAACCTTCTAAGCTATAGTTGATGTCCCATTTGCCTACAGACGAGGCTTTTGCATCTCCTCTTAAGGAGGACGCGCGCTGGATGCGCGCGGCGTTGAAACTGGCCTCAAATGCAGCCGAACGCGGTGAAGTGCCCGTCGGCGCGATTATCGTGGGCCCACGCGGCGTGTTGGGACAGGCTGCCAATGCCATTGAGCAGTTGGGCGATCCGACCGCTCATGCCGAAATGCTGGCCGTGCGGCAGGCGGTAGAAGCCGCCGGCGACAAGCGGCTCGCTGAAACGACGATATACGTTACGTTGGAACCGTGCGCCATGTGTGCCGGAGCCATCGTGCTGGCGCGCATACCCCGCGTGGTCTTTGCTGCCTACGATCCGAAGGGCGGCGCCTGTGGCACGTTGCGCAATGTGGTTCAAGACGAGCGCCTCAATCACCGCTGTGCGGTGCGGGGAGGCCTATTAGAGAGCGAGAGCGCCAGTTTGCTAAAGGCTTTTTTTGCTCGTCTGCGCCGAGAAAAAAAATAGTGGAGAGGTGCCGGAGTGGTCGAACGGGGCGGTCTCGAAAACCGTTGTGGCTGTAAGGTCACCGAGGGTTCGAATCCCTCCCTCTCCGCCATGTAATATCGCAGTGTCGTGGAGAGATGACCGAGTGGTCGAAGGTGCACGACTGGAAATCGTGTGTGGCGTTTATAGCGTCACCGAGGGTTCGAATCCCTCTCTCTCCGCCATATGTTGTGTGGGGCAGTAGCTCAACTGGGAGAGCGCCAGGTTCGCAATCTGGAGGTCGTGGGTTCGATCCCCATCTGCTCCACCATTGTTTGTATCGTGTGTAGGTCGTGCTAGATGGGGAGATAGCGGTGCCCTGTACCCGCAATCCGCTATAGCGGGGTTGAATTCCCATCCAGAGGGCTTGATGCTCTTGTTCGACCGGCGAGAAGTAGCGTCGATAATCGGATTCTGCGCAACGCTGAGTTTCTGAACCCCGTCAGGACCGGAAGGTAGCAGCGGTAAGAATTTCTTGGTGTGTGCCGCAGAGTGGTCCGATTGGAGCTAACTGACGCTGGGAAGATAGGAGTTCGAGATCGAAGATGGGTGCACGGCCTTTTTATCGTAGAGTCTCTATTCCGCAGCCAGACCGGTGTGGCGGATAGAGACTCAATTTGAGTCGCTCTAGGTCGCAGACCTCCCCTCCCCCACGCCACTCCTGACGACATCCATATGGCTTACCAGGTAACAGCGCGCAAATGGCGTCCACGCAAGTTCGACGAGGTGGTGGCACAAGACCACATCACGACCACGCTGAAGAATGCCATTTCGTCTGAGCGGATAGCGCAGTGCTATCTGTTGTGTGGCCCGCGCGGGGTGGGCAAGACCACGACGGCGCGCATTCTCGCGAAGGCACTCAACTGTTCGCAGCGGGCCGGCGCTGATCCCTGCGATACCTGTGAATCCTGCAAGAGCATTGCCAGCGGTACGAGCATGAACGTTCTCGAAATCGACGGCGCTTCCAACAACAGCGTTGAAGATATTCGTGAACTACGCGAAGTCGTCCGCTATGCCGCTACAGAGGGCACCTACAAGATCTATATCATAGACGAGGTGCATATGCTCTCTACGGCGGCGTTCAATGCCCTGTTGAAAACCCTAGAAGAGCCTCCCGCGCACGTCGTTTTTATTTTTGCTACCACAGAAGTGCAAGCTGTTCCGGATACTATTCTCTCGCGCTGTCAGCGGTTTAACTTTAGGCGTGTTGCTGCCGGTCAAATTGCTGGTCATCTGCGCGTAATCGCAGACAAAGAGGGTATTGCGGCCGATGAGCGCGCACTTTTTCTATTGGCCAATCGTGCGGATGGAGCGCTGCGCGATGCGGAGAGTCTGTTTGACCAAGTCGTTTCACTCAACGCAGAAGGCATCTCGGCGGAGGCGGTCGAACAGGTGCTCGGGCTGGTCGATCGCACCATTTACTTTGAGGTCATGGAATCCATTCGCCAGGCCGATTCTGCCGGCGTTATCGATGCGATTGATCGCGCCGTTGAGGCGGGTGCAGAAGTCGAAGAATTTACCCACGGTCTCGTTGAATTGCTGCGCCATATCTTGCTAGCAAAGGTGCGTGAATCTGCTGATAAGCTAGATGTGGCGGAAGAGGACCGGGTGCGCTACGAGGAACTATCTGAGGCGTTGGCGACCGAAGATATCATGCGTATGCTGCAGGTGCTGATGGACCTAGAAAGCGAGCTGAAGCGCTCCGTATCGCCTCGCTTTCGTCTGGAACTTGCGCTGGTTCGCTTGGCTCATATGGGCCGAGCGGTCGACGTGGGTGCATTATTGCTGAAACTTAATGCGCTGCAAGAGAGTGCTCCGCCCCGGTCCACTGCTTCTGCACGAGAGCGTACAGACGCTCCATCGCGGCCGGCTCCGGCGAAAGCACCGCCGCCTGTATCTCGGCCACCGGTCCAAGCGGAAGTGCCCCCACCTGGTCCATCTGATATGAATGCCCAAGCTCCTGTCGAAGCGGCACCTCGACGCGAGGAAGTATCTATGCCGGCGGAGCGTGAAGGCGGTGGTCATATTGATTTCGAGCAACTTGCCGCTCGTTGGGACGAACTCGTCGAAGCGGTGCGCGGCGAACAGCCAGCGCTGGCCATTTTTCTCAAAGGTGCGCGATTGCTCGGGTTGGATGGGAAATCAATCCGACTCGGATTTGTGGCCGATGATCGCTTTCCCATGGCGCAGGTGGTAAAGAACCGAGAGAGCATAGAGGCTATCTGCGCGGAGCGTTTGGGCGATACGCTGCGCCTAAACTGCGTCGTCGCCGATGAAGATGCCCAAGAGGGTGAATCAAAAAAAAAAGTTGAAACGCCCCAGGGGGATCCAACGGTGAAATCCATATTAGATGCGTTTGACGGTGAACTGGTTTAGTGCGCTACTCTCAAAGGTGATTTCATGGGACCAGCTCCTTTAGAAGACCTGATCTTGGCCTTCGCTAAACTGCCTGGTATTGGTCGCGTCACGGCCCAGCGTCTCGCGCTACACGTGTTAAAACGGCCGCGTGAAGAGGCCGAACTGCTGGCGCGCGCGCTGGTTGCTGCAAAAGATGGTATCCAGTACTGCGGTGAATGCTTTAACTTTACAGAGCGGGGCAGTGAGCGCTGCGCTATTTGCCGTGACGATCGCCGAGACCCGCATTGCATCTGCGTCGTCGAAGAGGCCAGCGACGTGTTGGTGTTAGAAGCCAACCAAATCCATCGGGGCGTCTTTCACGTGCTCGGAGGCGTGTTGTCTCCGCTCGAGGGAGTGGCTCCCGAAGATTTGCGCATCGGTGAGCTCGTAGCTCGCGTACAGCGTACGCAGGCGCGCGAAGTGATCATTGCTCTAAATGCGGGTCCTGAGGGAGACGCCACGGCGAGCTATTTACACCAGCTGCTCTCGCCGCATGCACAGGTCTCGCGTCCGGCGCGCGGTTTGCCCGTGGGGGCCGACCTCGATTTAGCCGACCGCGTGACGCTGACGCATGCTTTTGCGGGAAGATCTTCTCTATAAGGCGATTTCCGAACATGGACCGGCGTGAAATATTTAATCTTCCCAACGTGCTCACCGCTTCGCGGATCTTTCTGACGCCGGTGTTTCTACTGCTGCTCTTTGAAGATGCGTGGTATCATAAGAGCATGGCTTTTATCGTTTTCTCTCTGGCTTCGCTAACCGATTTCTTCGATGGAAAGTTGGCGCGTGAGGGCAATCAAGAAACGGCTTTGGGGCGTTTCTTAGATCCACTCGCCGACAAAGTACTCGTCACCTCAGCGCTTATTGCCTTTGTTTTAAATCGCATGGTGAGCTGGTGGCTTGTCGTGCCGATTGTCGCGCGCGATATACTAATCACGATCATGCGCCTGTACGGACTGTCACGCGGCCGGCAGATGGTGACGTCTCGCTTTGCCAAATGGAAAACGGCGGTCCAATTATTTGCCGTTATTTTTCTTCTTTTAATTACGGGAACGCAGGAAGTTGCGGCGCATTTTTTTGACGGCAGTATGCTACTCGAGAGCGAAAATGTACACGCGCTGGCCAATGGTTTGATGGCGGCCGTTTTGGCGCTGACCGTTCTGTCGGGGGTGCACTATGTGTTTCGCGCCAATTTTTCTACTGAGGGCGCTGAGGCGCGGCATTAGCAAGGCGGAAGAGGGCACATTCTGCATAAACTTATCGCAACGCTATTCTATTCGGGGTATGCGCCGATCGCGCCCGGTACGGCGGGCACGGCGGTAGCCACGCTGTTCTACTGCCTGTACTTTCTTTTTGCGCAGCCGCTAGGAGTTGTTGCGTGGTGCCTGCTGCTGGTCATCGGTTTTTTCATTGCCGTCTATACGGCGGATGTCGCGGCGCGGGATTGGGGAAAAGATCCGGGGCGCGTTGTTGTGGATGAAGGCATTGGTTTTTTTGTGACCGTCGCCTTTTTACCGATGGATTGGTCGACCGCAATCGCGGGCTTTTTTGTTTTTCGCGCATTGGATATTATCAAGCCGCCTCCGGCTCGCCAACTCGAGGCGTTGCCGGGCGGGTGGGGCATTGTGATTGATGATGTAGTCGCCGGTATATACGGCAATCTGGTATTGAGGCTGCTTTTTTTTGCAATGGGATCGGTTGGTCTTATCTGAAGGACTGACTGCATCTGTGCCATACGAAGGGGAGAACGATGGCTAAGACGAACGGACGCAGTAACGATAGTGCAGGCGACAAAGACAAGGCGCTCGAACTGGCTATGTCGCAGATTGAAAAGCAGTATGGCAAGGGCGCCATCATGCGCTTGGGTGATCAGGGTGGGGTCGCTCAAATAGAGGCGATTTCGACCGGTTCACTCGCCCTTAATGCGGCGTTGGGTATCGGAGGATTGCCCAAAGGTCGCATCATAGAAATTGCTGGACCCGAAGGCGCTGGTAAAACAATGCTAACGCTGCACGCGGTGCGCGAGGCACAAAAAAACGGTGGGACGGCCGCCTTTATCGATGCTGAGCATGCGCTTGATGTGAGCTTTGCCAAGCGCATTGGAGTCGATACGGAGAACCTGATTATATCGCAGCCCGATAGCGGAGAACAGGCCCTTGAGATCGTGGATACTCTCGTACGCAGCGGTGCGTTTGACATCATCGTTGTTGATTCGGTCGCAGCACTCGTGCCGCAGGCTGAACTCGAGGGTGATATGGGCGATTCGCACATGGGGTTACACGCGCGCTTAATGTCGCAGGCGCTGCGCAAACTGACGGGCTCGATCAACCGTTCGCACACGTGCTTGATTTTTATCAATCAGCTGCGCATGAAAATTGGCGTCATGTTTGGCAGTCCAGAGACTACGACCGGTGGTCGAGCGCTGCCCTTTTATTCATCGGTGCGGCTCGATATTCGGCGCATCGCTCGAGTGAAAGACGGCGACGTTGATATTGGTAACCGCACGCGCGTGAAAATCATAAAAAACAAGGTAGCCCCGCCGTTCCGAGAGGCTGAATTTGATCTTATTTTTCACGGAGATCAGATCGGCATTTCTTGGGAGGGTGACCTAATTGATATCGGTGTCGACAAGGGGTTGGTCGACAAGAGCGGTGCTTGGTTTTCCTACAAAGGAGAGCGATTGGGACAGGGGCGTGACAACGCCAAGAACTTTCTGTTGGAACATCCGGCCATTGCCGAGGAAATTGAACAGAGGCTGTGCGTTGAATTGGGTTTAGTCGAAGCTAGTGGCACCGAGGATGCAGGAGCAGAAAGCGAAGAGTAATGCGGTGCAAACGCCGCTGCAGAAGGCGCGTGAGACGAGTCTGAACTATTTGAGTCGACGCGCGCGTTCGGCATACGAAGTCGCACAGCGATTGAGACAGCGGGAGTTTCCAGAAGAGATCGTCGTCGAAGTCATTGCCGATCTTGAGCGCCTGCGCTTTATCGACGATCGCGCCTTTGCCCGTCGCTGGATAGAGTCGCGTCTGGACAAAGCGGCGGGCGCGCGTAAGCTCGTCCAAGATCTGCGGCGAAAGGGCATTGAAACAGCCGTTATAGAAGAAGTGATCGCAGAGTATGCACACCAGCTGGATAATCCCGACCGCGCGCTCGGCTTGCTGCGCAAGCAGGCTTGGCGCTATCGCGGCTTGGATCGGGACAAAGCACAGCGAAGAATGCTCGGCTTTCTCGCGCGCCGCGGTTACGATGGAGCGACGGCATGGAAAGCCATAGAACACGTTTGGAAGGAAATAGAAGAGGATGAAGTCTAAGGATATTCGGGAGGGTTTCCTCAGGTTCTTTGAGGGAAAGGGACACACGCGCGTGCCGAGTGCACCGGTGGTGCCACAGGATGATCCAACGCTTTACTTCACCAATGCCGGCATGAACCAATTCAAAGACGTGTTTCTGGGCTTGGGCAAGCGTGACTACGTGCGCGCAGCGGATACGCAGAAATGCATGCGTGTTTCTGGCAAACACAACGACTTAGAAGAGGTCGGATACAGTCCGCGTCACCAGACGCTCTTTGAGATGTTGGGTAACTGGTCCTTTGGCGATTACTTCAAGCGCGAGGCAATAGACTGGTCGTGGGAACTGCTCACCGAGGAATGGGGCCTGCCTAAGGAACGCCTGTGGGCGACCGTTTTCGAAGGCGGCGAAGGCGTTCCCGCTGATGAAGAAGCAGAAGAAATGTGGGCGGCCTACTTACCCTCCGAACGCATTGTGCGCTTACCAGCCAAAGAAAACTTTTGGGAAATGGGCGCTACAGGACCGTGCGGCCCCTGTTCGGAAATTCACTTTTACCACGGGGAAGATCTGTCGGCGCAGAGCCGCGAAGGATTTTTCTCCGACGATGGCAACACCTACGAAGAGTTCTGGAATCTGGTGTTCATTCAGTATAACCGCGAAGAGTCGGGTGCACTGCATCCCCTTCCGGCCCAGCACGTCGATACGGGAATGGGGTTGGAGCGCGTCAGCAGTATTATCCAGGGCGTTTCTAGCAACTACGAGACGGATATCTTCCAGCCTCTTATTGGACGGATTGCCGATCGTTCGGGCAAGAGATATGAAGGTGAGCACGCCGTGCCGATGAAGGTGATCGCCGACCACGTGCGCGCGCTCAGCTTTACCATTGCCGACGGTGCGTTGCCCTCCAATGATGGACGCGGCTACGTGCTGCGGCGCATTTTGCGCCGCGCCGCTCGCTATGCTCGTCAACTCGATCAGCACGAGCCGTTTATTTATCAGTTTGTCGATGACGTGGCCGATAGCTTGGGGCATGTGTTCCCAGAATTGGTGCAGAAAAAAGATCACGTCAAACTCGTCGTGCGCGCTGAAGAGGAGAGCTTTGGCAAGACCCTCGATCGAGGTCTTGAGATTTTCGAACGCTTTAGCGCCAAAGGACACATTAGCGGTAGCGACGCGTTTCAGCTGTATGACACCTACGGCTTTCCGCTCGATTTGACGCAGCTGATCGCGCGCGAGCGCGAGATTCAAGTCGTCGAGCTGGACGTTTTCGATCGCGAGCTAGACGAGCAGCGTTCTCGTGCACGCCAGGCGACAAAAGGACGCTTTCGCGCCACAGAGGGCGTTGGCGACGCACTCGAAGGAGTGCATTCGCTCTTTGTTGGCTATCAGGAGCTAGAAATTGATTCAGAAATTGTGCGCGCCGACGTCGACGAGAATGGGCGGGTCCAGCTCTTTCTCGACCGCACGCCGTTTTATGCTGAGTCCGGTGGGCAGGTCGGCGACTGCGGCCTAATAGAAGGGGCGGAATTTTCCGTTTCCATAGACAATGTACAAAAGGCACGCGGTGGTATCGTCCACGTTGGGCAGCTCATTTCTGGCTCGCCCGAAGCGCTCATAGGTAGCGTTCGTGCCAAAGTCGATGAAGCGGCGCGCCGTGCCGCTGCGCGAAACCACACCGCTACGCACTTGCTGCACGAGGCGCTGCGCCAAACGTTGGGTGAGCACGTAGGACAGATGGGTTCGTTGGTTACCCCCGATCGACTGCGGTTTGACTTTTCTCACTTCGTAGCGACCGAACCCGAGCAGCTGCGCCAGGTTGTCGAAATGGTAAATGAAAAGGTGCGCGCAGATCTTGCAATAGACACCTTTGAAGAAGACTTGGATCGCGCCAAGGCGATGGGTGCTCAGGCGCTGTTTGGCGAAAAATACGACCAGAGAGTGCGCGTGGTGCGCATCGGAGATTACAGTTTGGAACTGTGTGGCGGTACGCACGTCGCCTCCACCGGTGAGATCGGTTTCTTCGACGTCGTTTCCGAGAGCGGAATTGCGGCCGGCACGCGGCGGGCGGAAGCACTGACGGGGCGCGGTGCCGAGCTCGCGGTGCGGCAGCAGCGCGACGTATTGGCGCAATTGGCCGCACAAATTAACGCGCCGATAGATGAGTTGCCCGATAAGATCGGTGCACTGTTAGGACGCCAGCGCGAGCTAGAGCGCAGCGTGAATGACCTGCGCCGTAAGCTCGCCTCTTTAGAAGCCGATGATCTGTC
The DNA here is from genome assembly GCA_038119905.1 of Gemmatimonadota bacterium. Taxonomy (GTDB): domain Bacteria; phylum Latescibacterota; class UBA2968; order UBA8231; family UBA8231. Next base: position 11,934 of record JAYOKQ010000048.1, read on the forward strand.
GGGTTCCGTTGAGGTGGAAGGGTGTACGATTGTAGCGCGCCGCACACAGGTTGAAGACGTGCCTGCGCTGCGCGCGATGGCCGACAGTCTGCGCGAAAAGCTCAGCTCTGGCGTTGGTGTGCTAGCCGCAGAATTCGACGGTAAGGGCTCGTTTATCGCCGTAGTAACCGATGATCTAATAAAAGAAAAAGGGCTTAAAGCCGGAGACATTGTGCGCAGCGTTGCTCAGTTGACGGGTGGTTCGGGCGGCGGCAAGCCGCACCTTGCCCAAGCCGGCGCGCGAGACGTTGCAAAAATAGACGAGGCCTTGGCTGCAGTGGCCGATATTGTGACAGAGCAGCTAGGGAAAGGCTGATACTGTTTTGTTCGCAGGAGAGTGCTCTGTTCTCGAATATTTGGGAGAAGTCCGAGCGCGCCGCGGTGCGGGTTACCTCACGCTGCTCGATCCGGACCGCCTGTCGGTCGAAGAATTGGAGCATCGCGCGGATCTGAGCGTGGACGTCGGTGCTGACGCGATACTCATCGGCACTAGCCTAATGTTCAATGCGCATTATGCTGAGTGTTTTGCCCGCATCAAAGCCCGCGTCTCTATTCCTGTAATTAGCTTTCCTGGCGGGGCTAGTCAGGTCGTTCCCACGGCCGATGCCCTTCTCTTTCTCTCCATGATCAGCGGTCGGAATCCAGAATTTCTCATTGGCGAGCACGTGCGAGCAGCGCCTTTGTTGCGCGAATACGGCGTTGAGGCGATTCCTACCGGTTACATGCTGGTGGAGTCCGGCCGGATGACCTCGGTCGAATTTATGAGCGGTACTCGTCCGCTGCCGCGTAAGAAAAATGACATCGCTATGGCACACGCACTGGCCGCAGAGTATCTCGGGATGAAGTTGATCTATCTCGAAACGGGCAGCGGTGCCGATGCAGCCGTTCCCGACGAGATGGTGCGTGCTGTGTCCGACTACGTATCGCTTCCGGTAATCGTCGGTGGGGGCATACGCGATGCCGAGACGGCGCGAGCAAAGGTCGAATCGGGGGCTGGGTTCGTCGTGACGGGCAGTATGGTCGAAGACGATCACGTGCGCCTGCGCGAGGTAAGTGCGGCTGTCCACTGCAAAGAGGGTTGAAATAGCGCACAAATGGTGTTTGGGGGGCGGCCGAGTTGTATTCGATCGCCCGTAATACTGAGTAGATAAAACGCATGATAGAGAAAACGATCGTTATTACAAATCCACTGGGCATTCATGCACGTCCTGCCGCGCTCATCGTCCAAGAGGCCGCGCAATTTACTGCCGAAATTATGTTCACAAAGGGCGATGTGGCCAACATCAACGGTAAAAGCATTATGGGCGTTATGATGCTGGCGGCTGAAAATGGAGCCGAGGTAACTATTTCGGCGGACGGCCCGGATGAAGAAGATGCGATTGAAAAAATCGCCGCACTTATGCAGAGCAACTTTGAGGAGCGAGTTTGAGCGACCATTCGCCATATCGCATGGTGTCGGGTATCTCTGCTGCTCCGGGTGTAGGCATAGGGCGCGCCTATATCCACCGCAAAGGGGCGACGGTGATCTCCCGGCGGCGCATCAGTGCAGCCCAAGTTGACGCCGAGATTGAACGCTTTCTCAATACCTTACATACGGCCGGTGATGATATTCGCCGCATTCGTCGCATGGTGGCCACCGAACAGGGCGAAGAATTGGCGCAGATTTTTGACGCTCAGCTGGCGATGCTGGAAGACGTGCAGATAAAAGAGCAAACCCAACAGTGGATTCGCGAAAAACACTACTCTGCCGAACGCGCATTTTCGGTTACGCTGCAGCAGATGAAAAAAATATTTCGCGATATCGAAAATGAGTATTTGCGCTCGAGGCTGAGCGATGTGGTCGACATAGAAAATCAGGTGCTGGTCCGTCTTGCGGGAGGCGAGACGCACGGACTGCAGAGTATGCGCACGAATGCGATCGTCTTTGCTCACGACCTGCTGCCATCGGAAATGGTCCAGTTGGAGCGACGTCAGGTAAAGGGGATTGTCCTAGATGCAGGGGGGACAACCTCCCATGCCGCTATTATTGCTCGGTCGCTGGGGCTGCCCATCGTAGTTGGAACGGGTGACGGATCGCGTCGGGTCGAAGCAGGTAGTGAAGTGATTGTGGATGGCAACGAGGGCGTTGTGCACATTCACCCGGACGCTGAGATCGCCCGCGAGTTTCGCGCACGGGTGCGGCGCCAGCAGCGCCGTCGCAGAGATTTGGATTCGCGCCGAGATCTGCCCGCTGAAACATTAGATGGGCGATCTATTGCGCTGTTGGCCAATATCGATCTGCCGACGGAGCTAGAGCTGGCTATTGACAACGGTGCGCGCGGGGTCGGCATGTACCGCACGGAATTTCTCTATCTGAACTATCGTTTGCCCACCGAAGAAGAGCAGTTCAGAGCGTATGCCAAGATCGTCGAGGCTATGGCGCCTGAACCTGTAACGATTCGCACGATTGACTTAGGCGGCGATAAGCTGTCGCACGTTCTCGATGTAAAACCCGAAGCTAATCCATTTCTGGGCTGGCGTGGCCTGCGCATTTGTCTAGATGAACCCGAGCTGTTTAAGACGCAGCTGCGGGCACTGCTGAGGGCGGGTTGCTTAGGTGATCTACACATACTCTTGCCCATGATTTCTGGTATTCAAGAACTGGAGCGGGCACGCCAGCTGCTCCAAGAGGCCAAAGAAGAGCTGAGTGCGCGCGGTCAGGCCTTTGCCGAAGCGTGTACGCTGGGTGTTATGGTGGAAGTGCCCTCGGTTGCGCTGAGGGTTGATTACTTTGCGCCGCAGTGCGATTTCCTCAGCTTGGGCACCAACGATTTGACGCAGTATACGCTAGCCGTTGATCGCGGTAATAGCCGGGTTGCGCCGCTGTACGATCCATTTCATCCGGCTGTGTTACAGCTGATTAAAACCGTTGCCGAGGCCGGCACGCGCCACGACAAGCCGGTGAATATATGCGGTGAGATGGCCGGTGATCCGCTGGCAACCGTACTGCTGATCGGGTTGGGGCTTAATCGACTCAGCCTGAGCCCCGGACTCATTCCGGAGGTAAAGGAAATTATTCGTTCGACGGACAGCGCTCAGGCACGAGCCGTTGCAGAAGCGTGTTTGCGCATGGACACGGGGCGTAACGTGCGTGCGTATTTGGAAGAAGTCGCCGGCGAATCGCTGCCAGATTGGCTGCGCTCCCGCCGAGAGCGGTGAGAAAAGGTCGATTAATGATTGAAATGAATGATACTTGGGCTGTAATCCCCGTAGCAGGATTTGGTTCGCGCCTAAGACCTCATACCTTTACGCGTCCCAAGCCGCTGTTGCACGTTGCCGGTAAACCAATTATTGGCCATATACTTGACCAGCTTATTACGTTCGGCATTCGTCGTGTTGTGTTGGTTGTTGGTTACATGGGTGAGCTAATTGTCGATTATGTGCATTCACGCAGGGATCTTGATCGTGTAGAATGGGTGGAGCAGAAAGAACTACTGGGTTTAGGGCACGCCATTTCTCTGACTCGTTCTGTCGTTAATGACAGTCCCATGTTGGTCATATACGGAGATACGATCTTTCGCACCCATTTGTCGTCGCTGCTGGTGGGCGATCGGTCTGGTATGTTGGGGGTTAAAAGGGTAGAAGACCCACGCCGATTTGGAGTGGTTGTGCAGGAGAATGGGAAAGTAGTCAGGTTGGTAGAAAAACCGGAAGAATTTGTATCCGATCAGGCAATCGTCGGGGTCAATTACATCCGCGAGTCTGCGCTGCTGTTTAGCTGCTTAAATGATATGATAGATCGACAAGTGCGTAGCCGTGGAGAGTATCAGTTGACCGATGCACTGCAGATGATGGTAGATCGAGGGGCTGATTTGGGTACGTTTGCTGTAGATGATTGGTTTGATTGTGGTACTCAGGAGAATCTTTTAGCAACGAATCGCCTGTTGTTGGATGGAGTTGCTACGACGTGTTCACGTGGTCAGTGTGTTATCATCCCACCAGTGTATATCGATCCCTCGGCCGAAATCGAAGCTTCTGTCCTAGGCCCTAATGTGTCGGTTGCTGCACAAGCGCGCGTGTCTAATACCATCGTACGCAACGCGATTATAGGAGAGCAGGCGACTGTCGAGAATGCGCTTATAGAGAATTCATTGGTGGGTTTCCAAGCTCAGTTAAAGGGGCGCTGGAGTCGCTTAAATATTGGCGATATCTCGCAGATCACTACTTAATATTCATAAAACACGTACCAAAACGCCTACTAAAGAGGAGCAAGTCCGATGTCGCGTTACTTATTTACTTCTGAATCGGTTTCTGAAGGCCATCCGGACAAAGTGGCTGATCAGATTTCCGATGCTATTCTCGATGCAATGCTCGATCAGGATCCACACTCGCGCGTGGCCTGTGAAACGATGGTGACGACGGGGCAGGTGGTCGTTGCCGGAGAGATCACATCTAAGGCGTCGGTCGATATTCAGCAAATCGTACGTCGGACGATTGCCGACATCGGCTATGCCGACCCCGAGTATGGCTTTGACTATCGCTCCTGCGGTGTGCTAGTCGCGCTCGATCAGCAGTCGCCCGATATTTCACAGGGTGTGAGTGAGGGCGAGGGTCTGCACGCCGAACAAGGCGCCGGTGATCAGGGCATGATGTTTGGTTACGCCTGCCGCGAAACGCGTCAGCTTATGCCGCTGCCGATTACGCTATCGCACAAGCTGTTGCAGCATCTTACCAAACTGCGCAAGAGCAAAAAAATTCCCTACCTGCTGCCCGACGCCAAATCGCAGGTGACGGTTGAATACGTAGACGGCAAGCCGCAGCGCGTCGACGCGGTGGTCATCTCGACTCAACACCGTCCCAATGCCACGCACAAGCGGATTGAGCGCGATATGATCAACCAGGTCATCAAGAAAGTCATTCCGGCGAAATTGCTCGACTCCGATACAAAGTATCACATAAATCCAACAGGTCGTTTTGTGGTGGGTGGGCCGCACGGAGACTGCGGCCTAACGGGCCGCAAAATCATCGTCGATACCTACGGTGGTATGTGCCCGCACGGTGGGGGCGCCTTTTCCGGCAAAGATCCAAGTAAGGTGGACCGTAGTGCACACTATATGGCGCGCTATGTAGCCAAGAACGTGGTGGCTGCCAAACTCGCCGATCGCTGTCAGGTGCAGTTGGCCTATGCCATTGGCGTGGCCGAACCCGTATCCGTGCTTGTAGACACCTACGGGACGGGCGTAGCGTCCGATGAATCGATCGCTGCTTGGGTGCAAGAAGTATTTGACCTAACGCCGGCCGGCATTGTGCGCGGCCTGAAGCTGAAGCGCCCGATCTACCAGAAGACGACCAATTACGGTCATTTTGGCCGCGAGTTGCCGGAGTTTGTCTGGGAGAAAACCGATAAGGCGGCCGCGCTGCGCCGCGCTGCGGGAAAGAAGTAGTATCGCCTCGTCAAATTCGTATATTGTTTCGAACAATTAACCGGAGGGCTGCAACGATGGACAAAGGAGCCATGCTATGACCCAAAGATCTGATGCCCGGCACCGACTTAGGCAGACAGCTGCGCTGTTGAGCGGACTGTGTGTGGCCTATCTGGCGTCTGGCTGTGCTGTAGAGCCGCCGAGTGCGCCTAGCACGGAATTTGTCATCAGCATTCCCGTCGCCAATGACAGCACGCAGATTGCCGATATTGTAGGCGATCGCAGCGACTTTTTGCAGATAGACCAAGAGACGGGCGGTATGAATATTCGCTTTAGCCGCGAAGTGGGCCGTGCCGATGTGGGGGATCGTCTGCAGGTGCGTCCGACCGCCAATAGCTTTGGCACGCAGATTGGTAATATCAATATTCCCGGTCAGCAAGTGCCGCCGATCAGCGTAGCGCTGGGTGAGATCTTGGGACAGGACATAGAATCTGGCGTTACGCTGCCGGTCCTTCCCGCCAGCGAGATTGATGTGTCTACCGATGTGTCTTTGGAGAACGTTACGTCGCTGACGATCGTGGAGGGCAGTCTGAATATGGCCGTTAGCAACGGCTTGCCCATCGCACTGGATGGTTTGCGTCTTAGCTTGGTTGATTTAGGCAACGGGGGAGAGGTGGTCGACACCATTGATCTCGGCCAGATAGAAGCCAACGGCGGATCGAGTTCTGGTGCGTTTTCGCTGTCCGGTAAGTCTATTTCAGGTAGCCTGGCCATTGCTGTCTCTGGATCTACTGTCGAAGGCACGGATGTAGCGATCTCGGGCAATCCCAGCTTGGATATCGAAGCCGAATTGAGCGACCTCGTCGTGTCGCAGGCGTTTGCCGTGATTCCCGAGCAGAACTTTTCTGATTCGCAGGTATTGGCGTTTCCAGACGACCGTATTCAGGTCACGCGCGCTGTAATTCAAGAAGGTGGTCTCGTCCTGCGCGTCACCAACGAGATCGAGATCGTCATGGCCATTGAACTCCGCCTTGATGACTTGAGAGATCCCAACGGAGATGTAAACGTCTTTCGCGTGGATCAGCTGACGCCGGGCGAAGTGAAAGAGGTGCGCTTCGACCTAAATAACAACGAATTTTCGCCAGTTGATCCCTTGGAACTGCGCCTGTCGTATACGGTGAATACGTTTTCTTCAGACCGTCCATTACAGATCTTTTCAACGGGTGAGTTAAAAGTTGAAGCGATCACTGAAGACCTAATTTTTGACCGCGTAGAAGGTCGTCTCAATCGGATTAGCTTGGATCTGCCTACGGTGGATCGATCGGTCGACTTTCCCGATGGTCTGAACAACGTGGCCATTGGCGAGACGGCGCTGGATATTTTTGTGACCAGTGCCGTTGGCTTCTTGGCAGACGTAGAATTGCTCGTTTCGGGGACAAACTCCTTTGGTGAACGCGGAGAAATCGTCGTAGAAGAGCGTTTTGAGCGCGGCAACGCGGTCAATCCGGTTAGCACGCAGCTGTCTATTTCGCCGCGGGATTTGACCGACTTCCTCAACTTGCTGCCGACCGATATAGAAATTTCTTCGTCCATCAGCATCGGTGACGGGGCGGAAGAAGAGTCTATTACGCAGGCCCAATGGGTCAGCATCGATAGCGTGGTATTTCGCACCTCGCCGCGCCTGACGCTGCTCAATGACACGCAGATCGAGCCAGAAGCGCGCGACATCACCTTCCGCGACTCTGAACTGCGCAGCAAGATCTTGAGCAATTTTGTCGGCGCACGCGTCATAACGGACCTGGAAAATAGCATTCCGCTAGGCGTTGGTGTGCGCCTATACGTAGGTCGCACGCCGGAAACGGTGTACTCGGATCCGATTATAACCGTGCCCAAAGCCGATCGCGATCCCTTCGAGGCGATTGCCGCGCCAGTAGATGCCAACGGTTACTCGAACGGCACCGAGACCGTGCGGCGAGAAATCGCTCTGAACGCAGAAGATGTGGCAAAGTTTATACTAGAGGACAATGATCGAGGGCGTCTGTATTCCGGTGTGCGCGTGACGTTGCCCTCTACGGGGGGAGAAGTGGAGATCCTCGGCACGGATTTTATCAACATCATAGCAGGTCTAGAGGTTGAACTGCTGCTCGATGATTCACTGGTCGAATAAGGGGAGAGATCGCGATGAAAACTAAAAGATTGATTCTGGCGCTCGCTCTGTTTGTTACCGGTGGGGAAGCGCTTGCTACGGGATACGGTGATACGCAGCCTCGGGCAATGGGTATTGCCGGCGCCTACGGCGCCATGGCGCGCGGCGTGGAGTCCATTTATTGGAATCCGGCTAACCTCGCGCTGAGTGATAGTCCGAAACTATCGCTTCCGCTGAATATGGGTCTGTCGTTTATCATGGAAAACAACAGTATCAGCATCAGCGACTACAACAAGTACAATGGCGACTTTATCTCCGACGAAGACAAAGACGATATCCTCGGTGATATTGCCGACGGTGGCCTGCGGTTCAACACGGACGTCGGTCTATTTATGCCGGTGATCGGCGGCGTTGCGTTTCCCTTGCCCTGGGGGCTGAGCAGCGCTATTGCCATTAACGCGCGCATAGGTATGGAAGGCGAAGTGCCGCGCGACATGATCGATTTGTTGCTGAATGGAAACCAGTTTGCCCGCGACCGCGAAGCCGTCGGTAAATCAGCCGGTTACGACATTGCCAAATGGGACGGTCAAGGTTGGGGACTGGGCATATTGAGTTGGGCCGTGGCCAAACCCATTATGCCATCCAGTCTGCAGAACTATCTGTCGGAGTTTGCTGTAGGCGCGACGTTCAAGGTCATGGGTGGCGGGTTCGGGGAGATCCTGCGCTCTGATGGCGGCATTGAAACGCGCGTGAGTGGCACGGACATCGATGCCTACGCCGTTACGCGCTTTGGAGGTGGCCTGGGCTTTGGCATCGACCTGGGTGCCACGGGCGTTACCAAGGATGGCAAGACGACCGTCGGCCTGGCCCTGATGAACCTGCTCGATACCATGAATTGGAGTATCAGCGCGCAGCAAGATTCTGTTTTTGTGCAGGCGAGTCGACTGCGTGCGCTGAGCTTTACTGGGAAGGCCGGACTCGATGAGATTTTTGATAATCCGGTCGACGGCAGCGGTGATCCCGTCTTCAATGAAACGGTCGATGAGAGCAGTTTTGCGCTGTCGCTGCCGGCGATGCTGCGCCTGGGCGCGACGCACAAGCCGATCCCGAAGCTGACGGTCAGCGGGCAGTACGACCAGGCGTTTAGCAGCGGGTTTGGTATTTCGTCTACGCCGCGCTTGGCGCTGGGCGTTGAGTATCGCCTCGTCGACTGGTTTCCGCTGAGTTTCGGTCTCTCCGGAGGTGGTCGTGCCGGACAGAGCTCGGCTATTGGTTTCAGTTTTGGACCCTTTGCGGCGGGACGTTGGCGCCTGACGCTGATGGAAACAGGGCTGGTCAATCGCGGCGGATTGTTGCCCGGTTCGTCGCAGGGAGCGGGCTGGTCGATCAACTTGTTACGTGTCCATATGAACCGTATATAGGGATCGTCTGTGCAGCTTTTAGGGGGATGGCAAATGCCATCCCCCTTTTTTTTTGACATAAATGCAAAAAAAAGCTGTGGAGGACTGCATGGTCTGCCGATAAGGTAGAACAGCGGGTTTACACACTTTTCCCTCCCCAAGGGTGGGTTTGCAAGGAGGAAGTCCCCTATGAATGTGGGCAACGCTCAGAGTCAGAGCCTCGTTGCTTCTATACAGGCGACGCGTGCTACGTTCGAAATGAAGAAAACGACGACCGAAGCCGGTGCGTCTATGCAGGCAAAGAGTCTGCTCGTCGATGCGGTCAATGTGAACATTCGCATAGATGAAGGTTTTGCCAATCGCGTCGTCAGCGATTCGCTCAACGATAAACTCAACGCCATGTTTCAAGAAGCGGGCATGGACACGACGGTCGAGAGTTTACTGCAGGGTGGCGTCGATTTCTCGCCCGAAGCTACGGCTGGGCGCATTGTCGAATTCGCGACGAGCTTTTTCGGTCAGTACCAAGAAAACAACCCAGAGATGGAAGAGGGCGAACAAGCAGAGAAGTTTGCCTCTATGATCAAAGGCGCCATTGAAGAGGGATTTGCCGGTGCACAGGAGATGTTGGAGGGATTGGGGCAGGTCGATCCCAACGTGCAGGATGGCATCGATAAAACGTATGATTTGGTAATGAAGGGTATGGACGATTGGGTGGCTCAGCGTGCCGAACAGGTTGCTTCAGCGCCCGACGAAGAAGGCGCCACCGCCATCTAGTCACGTCCAATACGCGCGCCCCGACACACAGCGGTGCTGAGATTTCGCGTCGGGGGCATTAGGGTCAACGGATCTATTTTTAGCCTCTGTAGTTCTTTACCGAGAGCGTAGAGGAAAAAGTCTATCCGTTGGCCTTTTTTTATTTTAGGGCGCTTAGGCTGGCCATGTTGTTATGGAGTCTGGCTTGTTTAAGTATGGTGCGTGCTGTCTGTCGTTCCTTGCATCTCTTTGTATCGTTCCCTAGGCA
>JAYOKQ010000048.1:22041-29133 GCA_038119905.1 Gemmatimonadota bacterium
AGGAGAAAAGGCTATGGACTACATCGATTATTACGACATACTTGGCGTGGGAAGAGGCGCTGGCAAAGACGAAATTGCCAAAGCCTATCGCAGTTTGGCGCGCGAGTACCATCCCGATCGCAACAGGGCGCCCGAAGCAGAGGAGCGATTTAAACAGATTTCCGAAGCCTATGAAGTGTTGAAAGACCCGCACAAGCGCGCTACCTATGATCGCTTCGGTTCGCAGTGGCAGGCGGCCGAGTCGGGCTCTTCGCACAGCGCGCCGTTTGCGCGCGCCGAGAGCGGATTCAGCGCATTCTTTGAAGAGTTATTCGGCTCTGAGGGGCGTCGCATTCGGTGGGATCTATTCGGCGGCCATGCCGCGCGCTCGTTCGACCGGGAAGCCGTGCTCGAACTAGATCTAATCGACGCATTTGCAGGAGGACGCCAAACCGTCTCTTTGCGCGATGATCGCTCCGGTCAAATGAAAACCTATGCGGTGAACGTGCCGGCTGGAGTGCGACCCGGACAGCGCATCCGCCTAGCCGGACAGGGTCATTGGCGATCCGACGAGCGTCGGGGAGACCTCTACTTGCGCGCAGCGCTAAAGGACGACGAGCGGTTCCATCTGCGCGGAAATGATGTGTATACATCGTTCGATGTCATGCCGTGGACGGCTGCTCTTGGCGGCACTATACGGCTGCAAATACTCGATGGGGCCGTCGATGTAAAGGTGCCGGCTGGATCTACTTCCGGACGTCGCATCCGTCTGCGCGGTAGGGGATATTACACAGGAGTGGGAGACCAACGCGGCGATCTATACGCAGAAGTGCGGGTAGTAATTCCTCAGGATCTGACAAACGAGCAACGTCGACTATTTGAAAAATTAACTGAATTGGAAGAGGCAAAGAGAGGTTCGTATGAACGCGCATAAGATGACCCAGAAAGTGCAGGAGGCCATACAGGAAGCACAGCGCATGGCGCTGCGCCTGAATCACGGAGAAGTAGACGGAGAACACCTGCTGTCTGTGCTGATCGATCAACAGGAGGGGATCTTACCCAGTATTTTGCGCCGAATCGGAAGTTCGCTGCCCGATCTGCGCGCTGGACTGCAGAGTAACCTGGACAAGCGTCCACGGGTGTCGGGTTCGGGCGCCGAGACGCGTCCTACGCGCCGGCTACAGCAGCTGTTGGTCCACGCACAGACTGAGGCACAGCAGCTCGGAGACGAGTATATATCGGTCGAACACGTTGGCCTGGGTTTTATAGAGGAGGGTGCTCAGACAGAGGCCGGCCGACTGCTGGCCAAGTTTGGCGTCGACAGATCGCGCTTTATAGATGCGCTGACTAAGATCCGCGGCACGCAGCGAGTGACGAGCGATATGCCTGAGGGTGCCTACGAGGCACTTGAGAAATACGGCGTTGATTTGGTCGCCCAAGCCCGGTCTTCGCGGCTGGATCCGGTAATCGGTCGCGATAGCGAGATTCGCCGCGTTATACGTATTCTCTCACGCAAGACCAAGAACAATCCAGTGCTGATAGGTGAACCCGGCGTAGGTAAGACGGCTATTGTCGAGGGGCTAGCCCAGCGCATCGTGCGCGGTGACGTGCCGGAGTGGATGAAGGATCGCACCATCTTTTCGCTCGATCTGGGAGCGCTGATGGCCGGGGCCAAATACCGCGGCGAGTTTGAGGAACGACTCAAAGCAGTGCTCAACGAAATACAGGCCAGCGAAGGGCGGATTCTGCTCTTTATCGACGAATTGCACACGATTGTCGGGGCTGGGAAGAGCGAAGGATCAACCGATGTGGGCAATATGCTCAAGCCGATGCTCGCGCGTGGCGAACTGCACTGTATCGGTGCAACGACGCTGGATGAATACCGTAAATATATTGAGAAAGACGCCGCGTTGGAGCGGCGCTTTCAGCCAGTTCAAGTCGATGCGCCGACGACGGAAGATACTATTTCGATTCTGCGCGGTTTGCGCGAACGCTTCGAAGTGCACCACGGCGTGCGCATCCAAGACAATGCACTGGTAGCTGCTGCACTGCTGTCGGATCGCTACATCTCCGATCGTTTTCTACCCGACAAGGCCATTGACTTGATTGACGAGGCCAGTGCAATGATCCGCACGGAAATTGACTCTATGCCGGCCGAACTCGACGAGGTGGCGCGCAGAGTTATGCAGCTAGAAATAGAACAGGCTGCGTTACAAAAGGAAAAAGATTCAGCGAGCAAAGAGCGCCTTGATGTTTTGTGCAACGAACTAGCCAATTTAAAGGCGTCTGCCGACGCGATGCGAGCCCAGTGGGAAGGCGAAAAGGACGCGCTTGGTGCCGTGCGTGCGCTGCGCGAGGAAATTGAGCAGACGCGACGGCATATAGAAGAAGCACAGCGCGCCTATGATCTAAATCGAGCGGCCGAATTGCAGCACGGTCGCCTGCCCGAACTTGAGCGTGCACTTGCCGCAGAGGAAGACCGCTCGCAGGACGAAGCGGGCAGTCGACTGCTGCGGGAAGAGGTAACCGAAGAGGAGGTCGCCGAAATTGTTTCGCGCTGGAGTGGCATTCCCGTTACGCGCCTTGTCGAGGGCGAGCGCGAGAAGCTGCTGCGGCTCGACGAAATCCTGCATCGACGCGTCGTTGGACAGGACGAGGCGGTCCAGCGCGTTGCCGATGCGGTTATCCGCGCGCGCGCAGGTATCAAGGATCCAACGCGCCCGGTGGGGTCGTTCATATTTTTGGGGCCAACCGGCGTGGGCAAAACGGAGCTCGCGAAATCACTGGCGCATGCCCTTTTTGATTCGGAAGAGCATATCGTGCGCATTGATATGAGCGAGTACATGGAAAAGCACGCCGTATCGCGCTTGATTGGCGCGCCGCCTGGATACGTCGGCTACGAAGAGGGTGGTCAGCTCACAGAGGCCGTGCGGCGCAAACCCTATTCGGTGCTGCTCTTCGATGAAATCGAAAAAGCGCACGGCGATGTATTCAACGTGCTGCTGCAGCTGCTTGACGATGGGCGTTTGACCGATGCGCAGGGTCGAACGGTTGATTTCCGCCATACCGTTGTCATTATGACGTCCAATATCGGTTCGCCTCAGCTGATCGAAGGCGTAGATGCCAATGGACAACTATCCGAGGCGGTGCGCACGGAGGTCATGGGAACGCTGCGCCATCACTTTCGTCCCGAGTTTCTCAACCGCGTTGACGATATCGTTCTCTTTAAGCCGCTGACGCTGGCCGAAATCGAGGAAGTTGTAGCTCTGATGGTCGGTCAACTGCGCGCTCGTTTAGCCGAACGTCGCATTGAATTGGATATTAGCCCGGCGGCTCGTACGCACATTGCACGGCAGGGATTTGATCCTATCTACGGTGCGCGTCCGCTGCGCCGCTACCTGCAGCGCACCCTAGAGACGCAGATTGGTCGGGCGCTTATTGGCGGGGAGATAGGCGATGGAGGCACGGTGCGCGTCGATCTGGTCGATGGAAAGTTGGCGGTTTCGCACGCGAGCGATGCGGTAGATGCTGACGCGCTGACGGCTGCATGAGATGCGCGAATAATCTGCGTCCGATCGGGCGTAGATTATTCGCTCTTATGGGAACTCGCAGTATGTTCTCTCCGTCTGTTTAGACGAAAATGACACTTGGTAAAATAGGAGGTATGCAGATGCGAGGAGTTACATCCTCAGTGTGGGGTATTGCAGTAGCGCTATTGTTGCAGGCTACGCCGTCGCAGGCGTTGGACAAGCTGACGGACAATATTCGATCCCTGCAGACGATGAGCGATGGATTTGCCGAATTAGCAGCTCAAGTAAAGCAGGGCGTCGTCGCCATTGCAACGGAGCAAACGGTCGTTGAGGATGGAGGTGCCAATCCTTTTTTCGGTTTTCAAATGCCACCCCAAGAACGCCAACGCGATGGAGCAGGGTCGGGCGTGATCGTGCAATTTAAAGGAAAACCCTACATCCTAACCAACAACCACGTTATCGACGGCGCGGACAATATTCGCGTCGATTTACCCGACTCGCGCTTTTTTGAAGCCGAAGTCGTGGGGGCTGACTCCCTCAGCGACCTCGCGCTGCTAAAGATTGCTGGGGTGGATTTGCCCGCCGTTGAATTGGGCGATTCTGACGGCCTGCGCGAGGGAGAGTGGGTGCTAGCTATCGGGAATCCATTCGGCATTGCCCACTCTATATCAACGGGCATCATTAGCGGATTGGGCCGTGGTCGTTCGCGCGAAGAATACGGTTCCTATATACAGACCGATGCCGCGATTAACCCGGGCAATAGCGGCGGTGCGCTAATCAATGTGCGCGGTGAACTCATTGGTATCAATGCGGCGATTGTTCCGGGTGGCGGTGGCCCTTTTGGACGCGTGGGTAACGTCGGTATTGGTTTTGCCATTCCCATTAACCAGGCCAAATTTGTAATGAGTGAACTCGTTGAGCACGGTCGCGTGCGGCGCGGCTTGCTCGGTGTGCAGATTCGCGACCTAAATCCGCTGTTGGCCGAGGCGATGGGACTCGAGACAAAAGATGGGGTGTTGATTAGCGAAGTCATGCCGGGGCGAGCGGCCGAAAAGGGCGGCGTCAAGGAAGAGGATATCGTCCTCGAGATAAACGGTAAGAAGGTGCACGATTCGACGGAGCTGAAGAGCGTTATTGGACGCACGTCCCCCGGCAGCAAAATTGATTTACTCGTGCTGCGCGACGGGGAACGCAAACGGTTAAAGGTCGAGTTGGAAGCGCTGACGGAAGAAGTGCTGGCCTCGTCTCGCAGCGAGCGAGAAGGTAGCGCCGATCCCGGTCGGCTCGGTTTGGCGGTTCAGGATATCACGCCTGAACTGGCCAATCGCTTGGGCTATGACGAGGACGTGGAAGGGGTCGTTATCGCGCGCGTTCGTCCAGGAAGCGAAGCGGCGCGGCGCGGTCTGCGGCGCGGTTTGCTCATTACGGGCATCAATCGCACGCGCATTGGATCGGTCGAAGCCTATCAAACGGCCCTATCCGAGATTGAGCCGGGAGAAGCGTTTACGCTGCGCGTGCAGAGCCAAGGCGAAAAGCGCCTTATCGCCATGCGTATGCCGCCTGCTGAATAGGTAGAACGAATAGTAGATGGACCGAGGGCTTCCCAGTGGGAAGCCCTCATTTTTTTAGCGCATTGAGATTGATGCGCGCATTGGCGTGGCTTGGGTCTAGGGCCAGTGTGCGCTCAAATAAAGAGAGTGCCCGCGCCCGTTGTCCGCTTTCCAGTGCGATTACCCCCATATTATACATCGCTTCTGCATAGTGCGGATCAAGCTTTAGTGCCTGCTCAAAAGCACGTACGGCTTGGTCATTTTCTTCCAGATGATAGAGGGCGACTCCGAGAGAGAACCACGCAGGAGTATAGTCGGCGCGTAGCTCTAAGCACCGAGCTAGGTGCCTGCGTGCCAATGCAGGTTGCCCCTTTGACAGCGCATGTTGGGCTAGGTCCGCATATACCTCGTAGTAGCCGGGATATATGTCGAGTGCGCGCTGAAGGTGTGTGCGACCGAGGTCTAATTGGTTGCGCTCTAGTGCGGCCAGACCCAGGCCACGCCAGGCACGCGCACTCTGCGGTTGCGTTTGCACTGTAGCCGTAAAGAGGCTGAATTCGTCACGCCAGTCTTGTGTGCGCGCTGCGCTGCGAACGGCCAGCAGTGCGACGAGTGCGAGGCCAATTAGCGGAGCGCCGCGGCGGATATGCTGTAGCAGGACGGTTAGCGCGATGCAGAAGCCGATGGCTGGCAGGTAGAGAACGCGCTCTGCCATGATTGTTCCAATGGGAAAGAACAGGTTCGATACGGGGGCAAACGCCAGGCAAAACCACCCGAGTCCCAAAAAGAACAGTGGGTTGCGAATGAACCCCCAGTAGAGCAGGCTTCCGAGCGCAGCGCAGCCCGAGACAAGTGCGCTGAGTTGCACCGCGGATACGTGCGTGCTCAGGGGTAGGGCGGCGTGGGAATAGTCGGCCGAAAGATGGGCTGGGAAGATCATCAGACCTACGTAGCGGAAGGCAATCGTCAGCGCATCGTATAGGCGCATTGGCCCTGTCGCATCGACGAGGGGATTGTCGAAGGGGTCGATGTGGCCGATTGTCCAAGCGCCCAAAACGCGGTAGCGCAAGGCGAGATAGAGCACGACGACGGCGGCGTAGGCTAGGTAGGAGCGGCTATAGCATTTTCGCGAAAATGAGCGATATTGAAATAGATCTACGAGGGGCAAAAGGGCTAGTAGAGCGATAGCGCTTTCTTTACAGAGCAGGGCTAGCGCTATGCAAAGGCTTGTCCCGGCCGCATAGCGGGGAGTCGATTGGATATGGAAGAGAATGGCCAGCAAGCAGAACGCAGCGGCCATTAAGTCGGCCCGTCCGACGACCGCGCAGATGCTCTCGCTGTAGGCTGGATGCACGGCAAAGAGCGCCGCCGCTAGGAAGGTGGTAGAGGGCACCGAGCTCCACCGTCGCACCAAAAGGTATAATACGGCAGCGCAGGCGGCGTGTAGTAGACAGTTGATCAGATGATATGGGAGCGGTTCGGTGCTTCCCATACGCAGCTGCAGCGCATAGCTGAGCATCGTCAGCGGGCGATACAGCCCGGATTGATCTCCGTGATAGCCGGCCCAATAATCGCTGACGAGCAGCGTCGATAGATCGCCGAGCAGGAAGGCTTTGTTGTCGCGAACGACAGAGGTGTCGTCAAAGACGAATGCGTTGCCCAACGTCCCTGCATACGTAAAAAAAGCGAGTCCCACTAGCAGAAGAATGTGGGTGCGCTGAGACAGGCTAGATAGAGATGAAAGCATACGCGCAAATATAAGGCGGCCCCCCAATGCTGCCACGGTCTCGCGCGCCACGAAGGTCAACCCGGGCTTATATCCCCCAATACCTTAGTCTATCAATGCAAAATAATACGATGAAATCGCAGGCGATATGGCATCCTCATGCCCAGCCTTCGACGCCGCTGATGCTTTTTCGCCAGCGCCTAATACTAGACGAGAAGCCGACGGCAGGACGGATGCTCATCGGTGCGAGCGGACCGTTTTCCGTCTATGTGAATGGCCGGCTTGTAACTCGCGGCTCGGGGCAGCT
>JAYOKQ010000049.1:0-28089 GCA_038119905.1 Gemmatimonadota bacterium
GTGTCAGCGGCTGCTGCCAGAGAAAAACGGCATATGTCCGGCCTGCGTGCGCCGCTTGGAGACCATGGGGCGCATTGTTTCCTTTCTCGCTCCCTACAAAAAGCGAGCTGCCGTCCTGGCGGTTGCCTCGTTGGCCACGACGGGTGCCGAACTTTTACCTCCTCTAGTACAGCGTGAGCTCGTAGACGGCGTTCTGATGCCCCCCGAAGGGCACGGTATGAGCCTCGACGATCGTTTTGGTATGCTCGGTTGGCTGGTTCTGGCCATGGTAGGAGTGCGCGCCCTGAGCTGGCTGTCGAGTATGCTGCATCACTGGGTGGTATCTTGGCTCAGCGCCCGAGTGACGGCCGATATCCGCGCCGAACTGTACCGAAGGCTGGAAATGCTGTCCCTGCAGTTTTACGACAAGCGCCAAGTGGGGGGGCTTATTTCGCGCGTGACGCGCGACTCGAGTATGTTGCAGCAGTTTCTCGTCGACGGGCTACCGTATATGATAATCAACGTGCTGACCATTATCGGCATTGTTGGTTTTCTCTTTAGTATGAGCGTCAAGATTACCCTGCTCATTTTGCTGCCCGTGCCCTTTATTGCAATCTGGAGTTTTCTGTTCTGGCGCTATATGCGCAATATCTTCAACAAGTATGGGCAGCGGTGGTCGCAGCTGGGATCTCGTCTAAACGAATCGCTCAACGGCATCCGCGTCGTCAAATCGTTTGCACAAGAAGAGCGCGAAATAGCCGCTTTCGACAAGCGCAACGACGAACTGGGCGATATCAGTCGGCGTTCGGCGCGCAACTGGCTCATTATGTGGTCCACGATGGAACTGGTTACGGGCGCCGGTATCCTAATTGTATGGTACTTCGGTGGTGGAGAAGTGTTGGGCGAGCGCCTTACAGTAGGCACGCTGCTGGCTATCTACTCATACATGTGGATGGTCTATGGCCCGCTTGAGTGGATGGCGCAGGTCAATTCGTGGATGACGCGCGCCTTTGCCGGAGCCGAACGCATTTTCGAGGTGATTGATGCCCCAGCCGAGTCCTACGAAGATCCGGATGCGCTGGCGATGCCCGATGTAGACGGCCGCGTGCATTTTGACGGCGTGACCTTCGGCTATGATAAAAGCAAACCCGTGCTGCACGAAATTCAGCTCGACGTAGCACCGGGCGAAATGATTGGTTTGGTCGGGCGTTCTGGCGTGGGCAAAACGACGACGGTCAACCTCGTGGCGCGTTTTTACGACGTCGATCGCGGTGCTCTCAAGATCGACGGGACGGATATTCGCCGCATTCGCCTGGCCGATCTGCGCCGCCAGATCGGCATTGTGCCTCAGGATCCCGTTCTCTTTACGGGGACAATCGCCGAGAATATTAGCTACGGACGCCCCGGGGCGAGCCTACCCGAGATTATGGATGCGGCGCGTGCGGCCAACGCACACGGTTTTATCATGGCTAAACCCGATGGCTACGATACGCGCGTAGGCGAGCGCGGTGCGGGGCTTTCGGGGGGGGAGCGCCAGCGCATAGCTATTGCCCGCTCCGTTCTGCACGATCCGAAAATTCTCATCTTAGACGAGGCCACTTCTTCGGTCGACGTGCAGACGGAGAAGCAGATACAGGAGTCGATTGCGCGTTTGGTCGAGGGGCGGACGACGTTTGCCATTGCCCATCGCCTGTCGACGCTGCGCAATGCCGATCGTCTCGTCGTGCTCGACGCCGGGCGCGTCGTAGAGATGGGCACGCACGAGGAGCTCATGGAGCGCGGAGGTCATTTTGCCGAACTGGTCGAACTGCAGCGCGCCGTGGCAGAAATTATCGCGGTAAAGGAATGATATGAGCGCCGTCGAATTCGATCCTCTTCACGCGCAACTACCGGCGCGCGAGGCCGAGCAGGTCGATCGGCTGCTCGGAGAGAGCGAGCAGCCCTTGATGCAGGTGCAGGCCGATATGGCTGATGCATTTAGCTACGGCGTGCGCTGGTTGGTGCTGAGTGAGCGGCAGCTGCTGCTGAGCGGAGGGGATGGTGAGTGGACGCACCTGGCGGTAGAGTGCCTCGATTCCGTGCGCACGCTTGAATTGGTCGGTGGAGGGGTCTTGGAGATTCAACAAAAGGGGGAGCCGCCGGAGTTGGTCTACTATTCTTCCTCCCTCCATGCGCTCTTTGTCGAGGTGGCCGCCGTGCTCAGCCAGCTTATTGACGGGCAGGCACCGGCGCTGCCTACGCACCTAGAGCACAGTCGCTGTCCAAGCTGTGAACGGTTGCTGGCGGAAAAGGACGGTATCTGTCCGTTTTGCATTTCGCGCTGGGACACGCTGCGGCGAATTGCCGGCTTTCTTCAGCCCTATAGGGGACGCGTCGTCGCTCTGATGGTCGGTTCGCTGTTGATGACCGGTCTAGGACTGCTGCCTCCCTATGTAGTGCGGCATATTATCGACGATGTGCTCAATCCCGGGGTGCAGGGATCGATCTCTGCCGAAGAGGGGATGACGCTCCTCGGGTGGCTCGTGCTCGGACTGTTGGCCGTTCAGCTACTAACGTGGGGTACGAATCTGGCTACGGGTTTTATGCGCGCCGATATTTCTGCCTGGTCGAGTCGCGACGTGCGCGAAAAGCTCTATCATAGCCTGCAGTTTTTGCCCCTGCGTTTTTATGAAAAGCGCCAAGTCGGCAATCTGATTTCACGCTTTATGAACGATGCCGATCGCCTAGAGATGTTTCTGCTCTTTTTTGTTCCCTTTTTATTGTCCAACGTGCTGATGCTCATCGGCATCCTCTGCCTACTGTTTTGGATGAATTGGGAACTGACGCTTTACGTGCTGATTCCAGTGCCCTTTATCGTCGTTGCGAGCATTAAAAAATTCGGTCAATTACGACGCTATTGGACGGCATGGTCGGCTAAGTGGTCGAGGCTATCCTCGCATATTAATGAATCGATTTCAGGCATTCGCATCGTTAAATCTTTTGCACAAGAGGCGCGCGAAGAGGCGCGTTTTACCACGCGTAACGAGGCGCTGTGGGATGCCAGCGTAACGGCTGAACGCGTCTGGGTGGTCTTTTCGGCTATAGTCAACTTCGCAATGAGTTTTGGGATCTTTTTTGTTTGGTACTTCGGCGGCCGGCAAATCTTAAATCAGGAGCTGACGCTGGGGGTACTTATGGCCTTTATCAGCTACATATGGCAGCTGTATCGCCCGCTGCAGTTTTTTAGTGGGGCCAATAATATGATTACGCGTTCGCTGGCTGGAGCTGAACGCATATTTGAGGTGATTGATGCGCGGCCCGAGTCGTTTCAGCGCCCGGATGCACTTCCGCTGCCGGACATTCGCGGACGCGTAGTTTTTCGCGACGTGTATTTTGGCTACGATCCAGGAAAACCGGTATTAAAGGGTGTTGACCTGACGGTTGAGCCAGGTGAAATGATTGGCCTGGTTGGACGCTCGGGCGTTGGTAAGAGCACGCTGATCAACCTGATATGTCGTTTTTACGATTCCGATCGGGGTCAGCTGGAAATCGACGGAGTGAATATAGAGCAGATCCGGTTGGGCGATTTGCGCCGGCAGATCGGCATGGTGGCCCAGGAGTCTTTTCTCTTTAACGGGACGATTTTTGAAAATATTGCCTATGCCCGTCCCGGAGCAAACCTTAAGGACGTGATGCGAGCAGCGCGCGCAGCCAACGCGCACGAGTTTATTGTCCGCAAGCCGGACGGATACGACATGGTCGTCGGCGAGCGTGGTAACCGGCTTTCTGGCGGTGAAAAACAGCGCCTGTCCATCGCACGTGCCATTCTACACGATCCCAAGATTCTGATACTAGATGAGGCCACTTCCGCCGTTGATACGCCGACGGAGAAAAAGGTGCAGGAAGCGATCGCCAATTTGGTGCGCGGTCGCACGACCTTTGCCATTGCCCATCGCCTGTCGACGCTGCGCAACGCCGACCGACTCGTGGTCATAGACGATGGCAAGGTCGCCGAGCAGGGCACGCACGAGGAACTGATGGCACGCGAGGGGATCTTTCACGGTTTGGTTACGACGCAGCAGCAGACGACAGCGGTGATGGCCGTTGGCGGCAAGGGCAAAGGCTGAGTTGGTTGCTATAGCATGGCTAGCGGTTCGGCGATGAACGCAGAAACGGCACGGGCCGGTTGGGCTACGGTCGACTGCACGCCGCCTCTTGGCCTGCCCATGGGCGGTCGAGGGACGCGATTCACTCCGGGGCGCGAAGTCCTCGATCCGCTGTGCCTACAGGCCTTGCTGCTGCGCGATACGGCCGGCAAGGCTCTGCTGCTAATATCGGTCGATATGATTGGTTTGTCGGGTGATATGACCGCGCGATTCCGCCGCGAGTTATCTGCCCATACGGGCCTTCCGCCTAGTCATATCGTGTTCAACTTCTCCCATACGCACAGCGGGCCTATGAGTGGCTTTGAAGGCTATGCTACGCTTCGTGAAAAGCCCGATACGCTGGTCATCTACGAAGAGACAGTGCTCGAAGCGGCTATTCATGCCGTGCGAGAAGCGCTGGCCTGCGAGCAGCCGGCGAGCGTGCGTTGGCATCGCGGCACGTCGGATATTGGGATCAATCGCAGAGGGCGCAACGCGCAGGGGCTAATGGCGTTATTGCCCAACGCCGATGGGTATTACAATCCGGATCTGTGGGTGCTCGATGTTGCCGGTGTTGATGGGGAGCGCTGTATTGCCTTTTCCTACGGCTGCCATCCGGTGATTGTGTATGGCTACGCTTGGGACGCTATTTCGGCAGACTTTCCCGGTGCGTGCCGCCGCGCGCTTCAAGACGCGTTGGGCGAAAGCGTACAGACGCAGTTCGTCCAGGGACTAGCCGGTAACGTGCGGCCGCGTCTGCTGGCGAATTTGACGCAGGGAAGGTTTGAAAAGGGAACGCCAGCCTCACCGCTAGCCGTGGGGCAATCGCTGGCCGAAGATGTGCTGGCGACTCTAGCGAGTGAGGGCCAGACGCTTGCATTGGACGTGCGTATCGCTTCAACCTGGATCGTGCTCGAACGCGACCAACAGATGTGGCCACAAGCGCACTGGCGCGAACTGTCAGAGCGCGAAAGCGAAATGGAGCGCGAACTGGGACGGTACTGGCTTCGGCGCTATACAGAGGGGCCACCCCCTGTGCGTGCTGTGCCGTGGGAAGTGGGTCTGCTGCAACTGGCATCTCATCGCCGCATTGCCTTTTTTTCAGGGGAGGCGTTGGCCGAATGGCTGCCGCTTCTACGCGATTGGTTGAGCGATCGAGAATTAATTGCCTGGGGCTACTGCCAAGACGGTCGCTGCTATTTGCCGACGGATGCCCAACTTGACGAGGGCGGCTACGAAGTCGTGCAGTCGAATGCGTACAACAAGAGCGGTCCTGGTCCGTTTGTTCGGGGAATAGACGAAAAGGTACGCCGGGCCTATCTCCGCCTCGCAGAGAAACTTGAACGAGGAGTATGATTGATGAAGATAGCAACGTATAATGTCCTGGGATTAACTGGCTATCCGCCCGCTGAAGCACTGAAGGCATTCGGGACGCTGGGTAGCGAGGCACATGTTGCGCACTTTGCCCGGATATTTGCAGCGTTAGACAGCGATATTATCGCAATACAGGAAGGTGTGGCCGTGCGATTGATGCAGCAGGTCGCCAAGCACATGGGCTGTTATCTGTCGACACAGCCCTCACCGATTGCTTGGCCCGGTCATGTGCTGTCTCGCCTTCCGATCGTTGAATCGCGTACTTTTAGCCATATCGGACCCGATGACGAGGTGCCGCCCTTTAGTCGCACCGCCGGCGCCGCGCTGGTCGAGGGCGCCGACGGACGGCGCCTGTGGGTTGTTGACGTGCACCTCCATCCGAGCGATGTCGAGCTACGCGCGGTCGAGGGCGCGTTGCTGCGGGATCAGATCCAACGTCTATTGACCGAATGCGAACACGTCGTCGTGCTAGGAGACTTTAACTGCGAAGTCGACGAACCCGTACACGAGCACCTGCGTTTATTGGGATTTGCCAATGCGATGGAGCAGGGACACGAGGGCGGTATTCAGGCGACAATGGATACGGTCGGAATCCGAACGCACTATATAGATCACATCTACTTAAGTCCGGCGCTTGCGCCCAAGCTGTCGTCCGCACAGATCGTCCGCACAGAGGGATTTCGCCACGACGGCCCTCAGATAGAGGGGCTGTGGGTGCACTCGGACCACCTGCCGGTCGTAGCCGAATTAGACTGGCATCTTGCCTAGGAGAGCTATTATGAGTGAACGCATACCCGTTGGGACGCTGCAGGTAGATTCCGAACTTTACGCACTCGTGCGCGATGAGATTTCGCCGGGGACCGGCGTTGAGGCCGAGAACATATGGCTTGGTCTGCAGGCCATCGTCGAAGAACTCGGGCCACACCACCGCGCCCTGTTGGATCGGCGTGAAGACATGCAGCAACAGATTGATCAGTGGCATCGCCAACAAGGATCAGGGCCTTTGGACGGGGCGGCCTATCGCCAGTTTCTGCGCGAAATTGGCTACCTGGAAGAAGAGGTCGAAGGCGTTGTTGTAACTACGGAGAATGTCGATCGCGAAGTGGCTCAGGTGGCCGGCCCACAGTTGGTCGTTCCCGTTGATAACGCGCGTTATTGTCTTAATGCGGCTAATGCGCGCTGGGGCAGCCTCTACGATGCACTCTATGGAACGGATGCCATTGACGAGTCAGACGGTGCCGAGCGCAGTGTGGCTTATAATCCGCATCGCGGGGCGCGCGTAGTGGCCTCTGCCAACGCCTTTCTCGATGGAGCCGTTCCTCTTAGCGCGGGATGCTACGATCAAATTATCGGTCTCTCGTTGGTCGAGAGCGACGGTCAAAAAGCGTTGTGCATCGAAACAGAAGACGGCGAAACAGGGCTGCGCGATCCGTCGCAGTGGGTGGGATATAAAGAAGAGGATGGACAGCTGCGCAGCCTGCTTTTGATCAACAACGGGCTGCATATAGAAATCCTCATAGACGGCGACGACGCGATTGGGCGCACCCATCCGGCGGGGATCAAAGACGTAGTGCTGGAGGCGGCCATCACCACAATACAGGACTGCGAAGATTCCGTGTCGGCCGTAGATGCAGCCGATAAGGTGCGCGTTTACCGCAACTGGTGTGGCCTGATGAAGGGTGATTTACAGGCGCGCTTTGACAAGGGCGGAACGGAAGTCGCGCGCAGTCTCAATGCCGATCGCACATACTGCGATCCGACGGGCGCGGCGTTGGTTGTGCCGGGGCGCAGCCTGCTGTTGGTGCGCAACGTGGGTATTCACATGTATACCGATGCCGTCCTAACGGGAGACGGTCAGCCCATACCGGAGGGATTTCTCGATGCGCTGATCACTTCGCTGGCTGCGCTGCACGACCTGCGCGGTGATGGCGCGATAAAGAATAGCCGCACGGGTAGCGTCTACATCGTCAAACCCAAAATGCACGGCCCCGACGAAGTGGCCGCCACGGTGGCGCTTTTCGCTCGAGTGGAAGATATCTTGGGGTTGGAGCGCAACACTCTCAAGATCGGCATCATGGACGAGGAGCGGCGCACCACGGTCAACTTAACTCGCGCCATAGCGCAAGCGAGCGAGCGCCTCATTTTTATTAATACGGGCTTTCTCGATCGCACCGGCGATGAAATACACACGAGTATGGAGGCCGGTCCGATGCTGCCCAAGGGACAAATAAAAGAGCAGCGGTGGCTGCAGGCTTACGAGGATTGGAACGTCGACACTGGAATAGCAACCGGGCTGGTGGGACGCGGACAAATCGGCAAGGGCATGTGGGCAATGCCCGATGCTATGCGCGATATGCTGCAGGCCAAGATCGGTCACCCCCAGGCCGGGGCTAGCACTGCTTGGGTTCCTTCGCCGACGGCAGCTGTCTTGCATGCGATGCACTACCACAGCGTATCGGTGGCTCAGCGACAGCAGGACCTGGCTGCGCGTGAACGCGCCAGCCTCGAAGATATTCTCACGCCGCCGCTGTTGGATCGCACGCTGAGTGCGGAGGAAATACAGGGCGAATTAGACAATAACGCCCAGGGCATTCTCGGCTACGTTTCGCGGTGGGTGGGGCAGGGAATTGGCTGTTCTAAAGTGCCCGATATACATGACGTTGGTCTGATGGAAGATAGAGCGACGTTGCGCATATCGAGTCAACATATAGCAAACTGGCTGCATCATGGTCTTGTGGACGAGGCGCAGGTGCGTTCTACTTTTGCGCGGATGGCCGAAGTGGTTGATCGCCAAAACGCCGGCGATAGTGGCTATAGACCGATGGCGGTTGACCTGGCGACTAGTACGGGGTTTCAGGCCGCGTTAGATCTGGTCTTTAACGGTCGCGCCGAGCCAAACGGCTATACGGAAAACGTGCTGCACGCGCGGCGCCGGCAGGCCAAGACCGCCTGATATGTCCCTGGAAATCGAACGAAAATTTCTCGTTTCCGACTGTTCGTTTTTGCGCGGGATAGAGGGCATCGAATGCCTTCAAGGATACATCCCGGGGCGCACGCGTAGCGCGGTGCGCGTGCGCATAAAAGGCGACCGCGGTTTTTTGACGCTTAAGAGTGCCACGAGCGGCCTTACCCGCAGTGAATTTGAATACGAAATTCCGCTGCAAGATGCGCGGGATATGCTGGATTTGCTGTGTGAAAAACCGTTCGTTGAAAAGACCCGCTACGAAGTTGATTTCTGCGGAGACCTGTGGGAGATCGACGTATTCGCCGGGCAGAACGAGGGGTTGGTACTGGCCGAAATCGAGCTGCGCTCGGAAGACCAGGCTGTTGCCATGCCACCCTGGTTGGGGCCGGAGGTTTCACACGATCCGCGCTACTTCAACTCGCAGCTGGCGCGCACGCCCTACGTGCAGTGGCGAGAGCAATCTTAGTCCCGCTGACTCGTTAAGTAGGCGTGTATGCGTCTGTTCAAAACAAGTGGCATATCGGCTGAGCGCGTTACCTGAAAGACCTCGTCCGTGCGGCCGTCGTGCCAGCTCAAGGTCGCATGAACGGAGTCAAAGCGCAGATGTGCCTCGGCAAAGAGTCGTTCTTGGTGCGTGTCGTTGCTTTTCATTGCTCGAAAGTTGAGTCGCTGTATGTCCCCACTGTCCGCCCCGCAGTAGAGCCAGTAGAAGATGCGATCCAACGGCGTATCGCTGGGCTGATCGCATACTTTAACTTCCAATAAGCTGCTTGAATCACTCGAAAAATAGAATGGGAACTGTAGATTGAGCACTTGTTTCATGGCATGTGTGAGCGCTGTGCATAGCGGACGTATCGATCAGTCAAAGAGCATGCTCAGATCGAGGGCGGGCGCTGAATGGGTGAGCGAACCGATCGATATCAGGTCGACCCCAGTGTGTGCGGCGCTCCGTACCGTCTGTAGCGAGTAGCCTCCGGTTGCCTCGATCTGTACTGTTGTATCGGTTTGGCGAATCAGCGCGACGGCGTTGGCCATCGTCTCATCGCTCATATTGTCGAGCATGATGCGTTCTGGGTGGAGCGAGAGCAGGCTTTCGACCTCATCTAGTGTTTCGGCTTCGACGAATATGGGCACGCTGCGCCCGGTTTGCGCTGCCGCCGCGCGCGCGCGGCGGACGGCTTCGGCAACGCCCCCACAGGCTGCGGCGTGATTCTCTTTTATCAACACCGCGTCGTACAGTCCGATGCGATGGTTTACGCCCCCACCTTGGACGACGGCCCACTTTTGCAGCTGGCGCCATCCGGGGATCGTTTTGCGCGTGTCGGTAATGCGCGCTTGAGAGCCGGCGATGGCCTCGACAAAGCGATGTGTTTGGGTAGCCACGCCGGAGAGCTGCTGTAAAAAGTTGAGCGCCGTGCGTTCGCCGCTCAGCAGCGCGCAGGCCAGACCTTCTATGCGGAGCACAACGCAGTCTTTTTCGACTGCTTGACCATCGCCGATAAGTGCGGTGATAACGGCGCTCGGATCGAGGCGGTTAAACGTGGCGCGCGCTAGCTCAATGCCGGCAATGATGCCCCGATCGCGTGCTACGATATGAGCACTGGCCCGCGTCGTCGGATCCAGCGTCCACGCCGAAGTCAGATCGTTTTGCAGGTCGATTTGCCCGCCGAGATCTTCGCACAGTGCCTCTTCAACATGAGGAATGTATTCCGACCAATTCGGGGAATGGGCAGCAGTAGTAGATGTCATTTCAGATCTCGCAGTAGATATTCGGACATCGAGTTAGGTCGTGTTAATAGACAGAAACAAAACTTGGGAAGATTGTTTCAACTCGTCAATCTGAGTCCGTGTTCTCCACCGATGAGAGGATAGACAACCTCGAGATTGGGGGCTATTATTCATGCGATGTCGTTGGCCAAACTGGGGGGAATAGGAAAATGTCAGAGGAACACGAGGCGATGTATGGATGGGCCGAAATCGAGCCTGCTGGCACGGTAGTAGCCGGAAGCACCGCTTCGTTTGCGCTGACCTATCACGTAGGGCGCTATGGCATAGATGATGGCGGCACGCTGAAAATTGGCGTGCGCTTTGCATCCGATTGGGGCTATCCCCAATTCGCAGATCCTCAGGCGGTCAATTATGCCACGGTAGAGACGAGTGGCCGCGGCACTATTCGCTATCGCTTTGATCCGAAGGGCTATATTCGACCCTACCAAAAGTGTATGGTGATCGACGTAGAGCAGTGGGCTTTAGCCGAAGGCGATACCATTCGCATTGTCTACGGAGATCGCGCCCAGGGATCGCCGGGAACGATCGTGCAAACGTTTCGCGAGTATCGGTTTGAATACCGCGTGGCCGTCGACTGCTTTGGCACCGGGCAATTTGTTGAATTGGATGAGCATCCCCATCTAGAAATTGTGCCGGATGTAGCTGCAAAGCTCGTGTTGATTGCACCGACTCAGGTTGAAGTTAGTGCCCCGTTTGCGCTGGGCATTAAGCTCGAGGATCGGTGGGGCAATCCCGCCGAGGGGTTTTGCGGCGACGTGGAAATAGAGCAGGATGGACACTGGGTGGGGCTGCCGTCTCGCTGTGTCGTGAGCGCGGAAGATCGCGGGGTATGTCGGATTGAAGGCGTGCGCAGCCAGCAGCCCGGCATCTATCGGGTGCGCGCGCGCTGTGGCGCCCTATGGGCCGAGAGCAACCCGTTGGAAGTGGTTCCTAAAGTAGAGGCGTTTCGCCCCTTTTGGGGCGACCTGCATGGCCAGAGCGGAGAAACGGTCGGCACCAATACGGTGGAGGAATACTTTCGCTTTGCTCGCGACGTGGCGCTGCTCGACTTCACGGGACATCAGGGAAATGATTTTCAGATAACGAAGGAAACCTGGGAAGAAATCGGTCGCTGTGCGCGAATCTTTTATCAAGCGGGGCGTTTTGTATGCTTCCCCGGCTACGAGTGGTCGGCCAATACGCCGGCAGGCGGAGATCGCAACGTCTACTACCTGCACGACGACGAGGATATTTTTCGCACGAGTCACTGGCAGGTGGCCGATCGCAGCGATGTAGATAAAGACCGCTATCCCGTCTCCGAGCTATTTAGCGAACTGCGCCAGCGGCAGGCGCTCGTCGTGCCCCATATCGGCGGCCGTCCGGCTAACCTCGCCTTTCACGATCCACAATTGGAGCCGGTTATCGAAATCTATTCTGCTTGGGGCCAATTTGAATGGCTGCTGCGCGAGGCGCTCCAACGCGGCTATAAAGTGGGGTTTGTCGCCGGCAGCGACGATCACAAAGGGCGGCCCGGCGCCAGCTACCCGGGGTCGTCTTCGTTTGGCGTTTACGGTGGATTGACCTGTGTATTGGCCCGAGATTTAAGTCGAGAAGGCGTCTGGGAAGCGCTCTATGCCCGGCGCTGCTACGCCACGACTGGACAGCGGATTCTGCTGTCCGTGTGCGCCAACGGATATCCGATGGGCGCCGAGTTGGTCTCTGAAGGCGCGCCGCGGATTGAAGTGCGGGCAGAGGGAACAGCAGACATTGAGGAGATATGTATCATGCGCGGCACCGAACCGGTATATACCGCGCCCCAAGACAACGTGCGGGACGGTGGAAAGCTGCGCATAAAGTGGAGCGGAGCGCTGATTCGGGGGCGCGCCCGTATTGCCCGCTGGGACGGTGAATTGAGATTGACGGGTGCCCAAATCCACGGCGTTGAGCCCTTTGCTTTCGACAGTGCCGCCGAATATATCGAAGCGTGGGATGCCCAGCGCGTTGCGTGGAAATCTGTGACCTCGGGCGATGAAGATGGCCTCGTTTTGGATCTTCAAGCAGGGCCGGGAGCGGTGCTGGAATTCACCTCAGCTCAGACCGATTTTTCGCTCGCGCTCGATACATTAGGTGATGGAGTACACGTGGTCGAAGTGGGGGGAGAAGAGCTGCGCGTAGAAGTCGAATACCTGCCGTTGGGATTCAAGGCAAAGCGGGCGAGTTTTACTTGGGTAGATCCCGAACCCCAGCCGGGTTGCCATCCCTATTATATTCGGCTGACGCAGGTCGACGGTGCACGCGCATGGAGCAGTCCGCACTATATCCACTGCGAGGGATAACCTATGTATACGCTGGTACACGTTACGCATGAGGCGGTTCACCAAGCCGGGGGGATTGGCACGGTGCTGCGCGGACTGATTACGGCTTCGGCCTATGTAAAGGCGGTGCATCGCACGCTGCTGATAGGCCCGCTAGTCGGAGATGAGGACGCGCCTCTTGGAGACGATGGCGAGGTGTTATACGATGGACAGGCCGGCATCGGCTCGGATGAACTGATCGCCCTATTTCACTCGATTGAACTGCACTTTGCCACCCGGTTGGTGTATGGAAGGCGTCCACTCCGACACGAGGGGCGGGAAGCATGGGTTGAAGTCGTCCTCGTCGATACCCGAGTGGCTCCGCGGGATTTGGATGACTTCAAATACTACTTGTCGCAGCGTTTTGGCATCGACTCGCGGCGCTACGAGCACGAGTGGGAATACGAGCACTACCTGCGCATGGCCGAACCCGGCTATGCCGCGCTGGATGCGCTGTGCAGAGGAGAAGAGGGCCCCGTCTTCATATTGGCGCATGAATTTATGGGCTTGGGGGTGGTCTACAAGGCGATGATCGTGGCCGATCCGCGCTATCGCACGCTGTTTTATGCGCATGAAGTTGCCACGGTGAGACCGCTAATAGAAGAAGGGACGGGGGGAGATATTGCCTTCTATAACACGCTGCGCGCAGGGCGCGCGGAGGGATCGTTTATCGAAGCGCATTTTGGTGCGCAGGACCACTATTTCAAGCACGCTTTGGTGCGCCAGGCTTGGCGCTGCGATGCCGTGCTAGCCGTGGGCGATCTCGTGGTGGACGAACTGCGTTTTCTCGGGCCAGAATTTACGGAAAAGACCATTGATTTGGTCTACAATGGAGTGCCTGTCCAAGAGCTTAGCCAAGCGGAGCGCGAGGGTGCTTCGGGACGACTCAAAGCCGTTTGCAACAACCTGCTGGGATGGACGCCGGACTGGGTGTTTACGCATGTGACGCGTCTCGTGCGCAGCAAGGGGCTGTGGCGCGATCTACTGGTATTGGATCATTTGGATGAGGTGCTGGCCGAGCGCCGCCAGCGCGCCGTGCTCATTGTGCTTACTTCCGAGGTGGGACGGCGCAGCGAGGAGGCCGTGCGAAGGATGTCTGAGGAGTATGCCTGGCCGTTGGTGCATCGCGAGGGAGGGAGCGACCTGAGCCCGGGCGAGCTGGGTTTTGATCTACAGGTGCGCGCGTTTAACGCGCGTTCGCGGGCCATACGTATTCTCTTCGTCAATCAGTTTGGCTGGGATCGCGCCAGCTGTGGCGATTGGATTCCCGAAGGCAGTGGCTTTGCCGACCTGCGTCGGGGCAGCGACGTGGAGTTTGGCCAGTCTATATATGAACCGTTTGGCATTGCGCAGGTCGAACCGTTGAGCTTTGGTGCGATCAGCGTAGTCAGCGACGTATGCGGCTGCGTCGGTTTTGTGCGGCGCAGCCTGCCAACGCGAGGAACCTACGATGGTTTTATCGTTGGCGAGTATACCAAGCTGGTTGGTGAAGGGGCGGATACATCGCTCGAAATAGGTCGCGCGCAGGTCGACTTTACCGAAAGCGAGCAAAGTCGGGCGGTCGCCGATCAACTAGCTGTTGCGCTCGGTGCCAACGCGCGCCGGCGGCAGGCGCGCCTGCGGGGCGGTTTCGCCACGGCATCTGCTATGAGCTGGGAACGAGTGGCCGACGATTGGTTGGTGCCGGTGCTAGCGCGTCTAGCGCCGGCGTCGGCCAGCTAGCTATAGATCGGCGAGAGGGTCTTCGGAGAGCACTTCGCGCACGCGCTCTAATAGCTGGGCGCTGTTGATGGGCTTTTTGATAACGGCGTATACCGCGTCGGGGTGATGTTCCGTTATTTCCTCGTCGACCCAGCCCGAAACAATGATGATGGGGATGTTGTCGCCCTCGTCACGCACCCTAAATAGAAACTCTTCGCCGTTAAAGTCGCCTGGCATGTGCAAGTCCAGCAGGACGAGTCCATAGCGCTGGGTGCGCAGCCGCTGTAGTGCTACTTCGGCATTTTCCGCTTCGTGTGCCTGAATACCTTCGGTATCCAAAATGCGCACAATGAGCTCTCTGATGGCGGCTTCGTCTTCGACGACCAATACGGTTTGATCACTCATTTATTACTCACATTCCCTTTTTAGTGGCCGCCTAAAGTACGCTCCCTAAGAGTATCGGGCAATCGAATTCGTCCAAATTCGTCAGGGCATCGGCGGTGTGTCGGAGGCACAGCGGAATCCCAGCGAGGGATCGCCATTGCCGGGGACAAAGGCGAAGCGCACCGTGGTTGTGAGAACCTCCTGCGGTATGCCCAACTTCCAGCTCGCTCCGCGGACGACGCGGAGGGTGCCTTCGGACGGTCCTTGGGGATTGCTCGCAGGGCTGTTAGAGTAGTAGTCTGCCGCATAGAAATCGCCGGTCCATTCCTGCACGTTGCCCCCCATGTCGTGGAGCCCAAAATAGCTGACCCCCAGCGGGTAGGAGCCGACGGCCGTAGTCGAACCGACTATATTGTTGTAGTTGAGTAGGTCGCGGTTGGGATTGTCATCGCCCCAGGGAAATGTTCTGCCGTCGTCGCCGCGTGCGGCGCGCTCCCATTCGGCTTCTGTAGGCAGGCGTTTTTGCGCCCACAGACAATAGGTGGCCGCCTGCTGCCAGTTGACGCAGTTGACCGGATGTTCAGCTCGGTCGTTGGCCAGGGAATTGCAGCCGGCCGTCGTGCCGTTGGCAGCGCAGGTGCCGGTTTCAACGCAGCTGGCATAGGCGGAAGTAGTTACCTCGTATTTATCGATCCAAAAGGTGCTTATTTCGACAGCATGCTCCGGACCTTCATCGGCGGCACCGCTTGAAGATCCCATGACAAAGGAGCCAACGGGTATTTCTATCATGCCGTCGGCTTCGTTGAAGAGGCGCTCGAGAACGGTGATCGTAACGACGTCCTGCAAGCTGAATAACTCGCCATCGGATACGGTTAGGCCGAACACGTATTCGCCTGGAAATTCCGCGACAAAGGAGGGTTGTATGGCCGTCGTATCAGATAAGATGACGCTGCCGCCGGGCACGCGGCCAACGCTCCAGCGGTAGCTTAGCGCGAGCGCATCGCCGTCGGGATCGCTGCTGGCGCTTGCATCGAGGACGACGAGCGTGCCCTGGGCGACCTGTTGATCTTCACCGGCTTCCGCTATGGGCGGCAGGTTACTGGCGGCACGCACGAGAATGCTGACCTCGTCTTCAGTGCTCAGTTCGCCGTCGCTGACGCGGAGGCGAAAGCGGTACTCGCCGACAGTAACGGCTATAAAGTGCGTCTGTACACCGGTTGAATCAGCTAGGGTAATGCTATCGGGAGCAGAGAGGACCGTCCACAGATAGGTGAGCTCGTCGCCGTTGGGATCACTGCTATTGAGCGCGGAAAGAGGCACGGAGGCGCCGGCTCCGATCACCAGATCGGGACCGGCATCGGCTATGGGCGCACGGTTGTTGCTGCTAGTTGCGGCGATGCGTACGGTATCGGGTAAACTCGTCGTGTCCCCGTCTGATACGACGAGGATAAAGGAGTAGGTCCCGGCTACAGTCGGCGTGAATTGGAAGCTGACCCTGTCATCTGGCGAGATGACGACTTTGGTCAGGTCCTCTTCGGCCTGCTCCCATTGGTAGGTTAGGGCGCTGCCCTCGGGATCGCTGCTCTCAACGCCGTCGACCGTTACGCGCGTCTGCGTGGCCACGCTCTGGTCGGCTCCAGCACGGGCGACCGGACGCTCGTTTGGAGCGGGTGGAGCAGGGGGTGCACTGCAGGCAAGGGCTCCAGCCGTCAGACTCGCACAGAGCAAGCGGCGAACCGATAAGAGCGTACGTAGATTCTTCATTAGATCGTATCGAGATAGGGAAAGCAGGGGAATGCAAGGGGGGAAGGATATGGCCCAATAATAACGGGATGCTCCAAGACTGTCAATCTGATGTGATGAACCGGATGACAAAAGAGGGGGGTCGAGTTATATTGGCTCGGGAGGTGTTAAGTTTTGTGACTCATTCGCCACATAGCGACGATGCGCTCGGTGCCAATCTCGGTTTTTTCGACGGGGAAGTCAGCCATCGACAGATAAACCGGGCCATTGCTGCCGGCGCCAAGACCATCCTGCTGGGCGAGCAGACGCGCTTGCCTTATTTCCCCGATGACGATCGCCTTCCTAAACTGCACGCGGGCGACCCGCTCGTCCTGCTGCTGTGGAAGGTATTGCGCAAAATACCTGAAACGCTGCGCAAGGTCCTGCTTCATGCACCTCTCAGCGTGACGCTTTTGCGCGGCGATAACTTGCTGTACTTCGAAACCTATCGGCATCATCAAGCTATCCACATTGGCTGTCGCCGCCGCACTATATACCTCCCGGAAATGCTTTTACATGCAGCCGAAGATCGCGGCTACGACTACTGGGCGGTAGCCGAAGGGGTGATTTACGGGGCCTGGCTTCTGCTCGACTATCTGCTATTAGTAGATACCGTGCGGGACTACCGCGATATGCTGGCCGATATGCCGAATCTGCGCTTGAACCGGGCTCTTCAATCCAAGCTGATCGAGCGCAACAATCGCCACCGCCTAGATAGCTTGGATGCGCATCGTTCGGAACTGGGGGAGTTCGCCGATGCCTATCGATCCGATCTAACGGCGCTGCGCCCCGAGGAAATTGCCCAGGGCGACAGCTTCGCCGTGGGGCGCGCGCTCTTTAATGCCGAGAGAGAAGATCGTTGGGCGCGCGAAAAAATGGAGCGCATAGCCAACCTGTTCGATTTTCCCAACCTGTTTCTCTTTGATCGCGATATTATCCACGGGGTAGCGCGCGATTTAGCCGTGGCGCGTAACCTGCCCATTGAGCCCCGGGTTTTTGACGATGTGCTGCACGATTATCGCGATGCATTGCGCTTTGAACGGACGCCGCTGAAGACCACTCTCGGCAAGAGCGTGATGCCCAAACCGCGCGCTGTTTTCCTGCAGACGCTCGTTGCATTAGGGGCGCGTGGCCTGCGCGGTTTTTTTCGCGCATACGGCGAGCGAGAAGATGGACCGGTGCGCGACTTAATGCATCCCTTATGGATGTATCTTTGCTCGTTGAGTTCGGATCCTGCGGGCGTATTTTCGCGTATGGGACGCTGTCGGGCTATTGGACGCGAGGGGATTGAAGAGGACTGGGATCGCTATTTGGCCGGCGTCTTGATCCGACTCGACAAGGCGGATAACTACGAGCAACTGGTCGCCGAGGTAGGAAAAATGGGCGGGCATGTGCGCGAGGAGTTGGCCGACTTGGTGCGCGTCCAGCGTTTAGGTGAAGAGGACGAATGGGAGGCGTTCAAGGGGCGTAAACAGCGCATCGTTACCCATGCTTGTATAGCGCTAGATGAGTTGGACGGAGTCGGCGACCGATTAGATAGCGTGGACTGGCACGAAGACGAACGGGTGCGCACAGCGTTGGCCGACCGCCCGCATCGCCTCAGCTCAGATCCTAGCGGTGTGCTCATGTATATGCGCACCTACCAGAACGCGCTACAGCGCTACGGCGGGGAAGATCCAGATAGCCTATTTATGCTGGCCTCTATTTTGATACGCCTCGATAAGTCGGAGGATTATCCGGCGCTGGTCGAGTGCGTCTATAGCATGGGGAAACCGGCTTTTTCCGCCGTGCACAACGTGTTTGAGCAGATTCCGGAGCGAGATATGGAACGCCGTGAAATCCTCAAGCAGGCGCGGATTGTGTGGAGTCGCCTGATGGCGCGAACGCGAAAACGAGCCACCAAGGAATGATGGGTATGAAGATATTGAGCGCATTGCTGCTATGCCTGACGGGATGTGCTATGCTCGGGGGAGGGCCCGGAGACCGAGCCGAATTAAATGCCGTAGCCGCGGATGTACTGCACCAACTCGATCTGGAAGCAGGGTTTACCTGGGTGGGACTGCGCGATGCTAGTGGCAAGGAAACGGAAGCGACTCAGGCCGTAGAGGAATACCTTGTCTCGTCGCTCGTTCGCCGTGGTCTACCGTTTTCTGTCGTACCGAGCGAAGAGAGCTCGTGGAGCGGAGAAGCAATTCCTCCGGGCGAGCGAGTGGGGCCGGTGTTGGGGGGGCGATTGGTCGAAGATGGGGCGTGGATGTATGTGCGCCTGTATAGGGTCGAAGGGGTGGGAGGACGTATTGTCCAGGCCGCTGCACGAGGCGTAGCAAAGCGCCATGTCGACGACGAGGTGGCCCAACGGGCTCGCGCCAGCGGCACCGGCCGCGACGGATTGCCCATAGAGGTTGATGTACATTGGGTGGCGCTGCGCCGGGAGGGCGATATCCGTCGTCCGGTTCGTCTGGTCGAAGGGGAGAGCCTACAGGAAGGAGACGAGTTACAGGTCCGCTTTCGCCTCAATCGAGATGCCCAAGTTTATGCCTTCCTCTTTAGCTCCGAGGGCGAGGTCATCTCACTGGTCCCCGATGAATTTCGCTATTCGGGCTTGCCCTATTATGGCCCCGGTGAAAATAGCTGGGTCACCCTAAGCGAGTCGGACCGCGTATACACCGCCTATTTCATGGTGGGACCCCGTCTGCTAGAAGAAAACGCCAGCGAGTTTTTTGAACGACTCGACGAATTGGTCGAGCAGCGTCAGGTGGATCGCTTTGTCGGGCTGGACCGCCAGGACGAGATCGTAGTTGAGTTTTTGCGACGCAGCTTTCCCGGTGGCATACCGATCGAAGTCGTTAGAGGAAACGAGGCTCTCGTCGAGGGCCGCAGCGAGACGTTGGTCTATAGCGACGGGACTCGCCTGCAGAGCGTGGCCGAGAAGTGGGTCGCACCGCTCATCGTGCGCGCCGTTAGTTTTTCTGTTCAATAAATCAATTTATACGAGGAGATCTAGATGGCACACGTCAAAATTACGTACATCGGCCACGCGTCGTTTCGCTTTGAGTCGCAGAAGGGCACCACCGTTTATTTTGACGCCTGGCTCGACGACAACCCCCTTTCTAAGCTCAAGCTCGCTCAGGTTAAAAAGGCCGATATCGTCGTGGCTAGCCATGGGCACAACGACCACATTGGCGATAGTTTTGCCCTGTGCAAAAAGACGCGCGCTAAATTTGTAGGAAACTACGAACTGTGTTTAGCCGCTCAGGCTCATGGCCTCAAGCTGGGCTCGCGCGCGCTGCCGCTCAATCCCGGTGGAACTACGAAAGTAAAGGACGTTAAACTGACGATGGTGCAGGCCTTTCACTCACTGTCGCTCTCGCCGCGGGTGCTGCCCGGAAAGCAGGAGCAAGGCGCTGTATTCCACGCCGATGGAACGGTCGGTGGCTATGTGATGGACTTCGATAATGGCATCAGCATTTACGATACGTCCGATACCTGTCTATTTAGCGATATGCAGCTGATCGGTCAGATGTATTGTCCGCAGGTGGCCATTATGCCAGTGGGCGGGAAGTTTACTATGGGGGTGCGCGAGGCTGCGCGAGCGGCTAGCTATATCCGGCCGGATATTGTTATCCCCTGTCACTATAGTGAGATGATGGGGCAGCCGGCCGATATTGAAGAGCTGAAGGCCCAGGTTAAGTTCCTCTCGCCGCACACCGAGGTAATACCGCTACAGCCGGGGCAGTCGATTACCTATACGGCTAGCTCATACAAAGTGGGAAAGTAGTGTTTTAATGCAAAGACGGGATCGCACCATACGTGGATGCGAGCCCGTCTTGCCGTTCTATTGGCGTTGTCTAGAGCACGGAAGCGATAGCCGCGCAGAGGATGTCCATGTTAGCTGCCGTCATGCCCGCCACGTTTATACGCCCCCCGCCGACGATGTAGATCGCGTGCTCTTCGCGCAGGCGCTGCACCTGTGCGTCATTTAATCCCGAATAGGAAAACATACCGCGTTGGCGAGCGATAAAAGAAAAATCTCCAGGCGCTCCGTGCGCTATAAGCGTATCGACAAAGAGCTGACGCATACCGTTTATGCGTGCTCGCATCTGGGCCACTTCTTCCTCCCACTGGGCGCGCAAGGCCGCATCTGAGAGGATTTCTGCAACAATGGCCGATCCGTGTGCAGGCGGATTGGAGTAGCTCGTGCGCACGGCAATCTTCAAATGGCTCAATCCGTGCGCGGCCGCTTCGGCATCGGCGGCAATCAGAGTGAGAGCGCCGATGCGTTCCTGATAGAGGCCGAAGTTTTTGGAAAACGACGAGGCCACCAGTAGTTCCTGACCAGGACGGCATAGGGCGCGTAGGCCTGCTGCGTCTTCTTCGATGCCGTCGCCAAATCCTTGATAGGCAAAATCGACCAGCGGCAGCCAGCCGGCCGACTGGGCTACATCGGCCAATTCAGCCCACTGTTCGGGCGTGGGATCGACGCCCGTCGGGTTGTGGCAGCATCCGTGCAGCAGCACGATGTCGCCCGCAGGGACCCCCCTTAGCGCTTCTATCATGGCCGAGAAGTCGAGACCGTTATTGGCGGCGTCAAAATAGGGGTAGGTCTGCACATCCATTCCAGCGGACTGAAAGATTTTGGGATGGTTGGCCCAGGTGGGTTGGCTCAGCCACAGCCGAGCCGAGGGAAAGTGGCGGTGCAGAAAATCACCGGCAATGCGCAGCGCGCCTGTTCCTCCAGGGCTCTGAACTGTAACAGCTCGGCTGCTGTGGACGATTTCGTGGTCTGAACCGAGCAGGAGGTTCTGTACGGCGCGATTGTATTCAGGGGTTCCATCTATGGCCAAATAGCTTTTAGATGTCGCCTGTGCGAGGATGCGCTGTTCCGCTTCGGCGACCGAAGGTAGGATGGGCGTTTTGCCCCCATCGTCCTGGTATACGCCCACGCCAAGATTGATCTTTTGTGGGTTGGTATCGCTCTTAAAAGCGGCGCTTAGCCCGAGTATAGGATCAGCCGGCGCCATGTCTAATTGTTCGAACATTGCGTACCTTTTCATGTGTTGGGTTTGACTATAAAATAAGTTAGTTATCGCGAGAGGAAAACCGTGCTAAAGAAACTCATACGCGCCTGCGGATACGATGTGCGCCGACGGCGATGGACGCCTCAGCACCTGGCTCAACTGCTCTCTGCGCGCACGGTGGTCGACGTTGGTGTTGCCTTTGGTACGTGGGAACTGTATCGCGCTTTTCCCGAAGCGCGCTTTCTGCTGATAGAACCACTGCGTGATTATGCCAGCGATCTCGAACGGATTGCCGAACAGTACCGCTGTGATATCGTGTATAAGGCGCTGGGTGAAGTGGAAGAGCGGCGGAAGATACACGTCGATCCGCAGATACTGACGCGCTCTTCGCTACACGAACGCACCGAGTTGACGCGCACTGGATCGACCCTCCAAGAGCGAGAAATCGAGGTGACGACGCTCGATAGCCTGCTCGATAGCTATCCCGATTTAGAGGGGCCGCTGCTGCTGAAGATTGATACGGAGGGGTACGAGCTAAACGTCATACGCGGCGGGGATGCCTTTTTACAGCGCACGGATGTGGTCATTGCCGAGGTCTCTGTTGCTGAGCGTTTTTCCGGCTCTTATGCCTTTGCCGAATTCATCGCCGCCATGGACGAGCGCGGTTTTTCCGTGCACGATTTTTTGCGCCTGAGCTACCGACGGGACGGGACGGGCGCTCAGTTGGCCGATATTGCCTTCATTAATCGCGCGCGCATGGGGGGCTAGCGTCGCCTGTAGGTGACAAAATCCAGCGTCCCGTCGCTGCGTCGTGCCACTTCTTCCCAGTCACCGGGTTCCCATGGGGGGAAAAAGGCATCCCCCTCTACCTCGTCCGGTATAAATGTCAGCACCATTTCTCCAACCTGCGCCATGGCCTGGCGGTAAATCTCCGCTCCACCTAAAACGAAAACGCGGTCCTTGCCTGTTGCGGCGGCCCGCTTGAACGCGTCCTCAAGCGAGCCGACGACGTCGGCGCCGCCCTCCGCTGTATAGGAAGCATCGCGGCTGAGAACGATGTTGAGGCGACCGGGTAGGGGACGCACCTGAAATGACTCGTAGGTCTTGCGCCCGGCGATGACAGGGAAGCCGCGCGTCGTGTCGCGAAAATGCTTCATATCGGCCGGATAGTGCCAGGGGATATCGTTGTCGCGGCCGATAACGCCGTTGCGGCTAATTGCTGCTATGATGGATTTAATCACTGTGCTTGCTCTCCGGGATGAAAAAAGGAATGTACTGTAGGATGTTCGGAGTGCTGGGCTTGGTCAACGGATCCGCTAAACACGACGCGCCCCTGGTCGAGCATTATAAGGCGACCGTCCAGGCGCGCGATGCTGAGTAGCTCGTGGGTGACGATAACAATCGTTATGCCGAGTTCGCGGTTGATCGTGAGCAGCAGTTGGTCGATTTCTGCTGCGGTGACCGGATCGAGGCCTGCACTGGGTTCGTCGCAGAGCAGTATCTCGGGATCGAGTGCCATGGCCCGTGCCAACGCCGCGCGTTTGCGCATGCCGCCCGACAGTTCGTCTGGGTAGCGTCCATAGGCGTGCTCGAGCGAGACGCTAGCCAACCGCATGCGTACGATGGCTTCGATTAGATCGGCCGACAGATCGGTGTGCATGTGGAGCGGGAGGGCGACGTTTTCCGCGATGGTGAGCGAATTGAGCAATGCGCCGTATTGGAACATGACGCCCAGGCGAACGGCCCAATCGGGGCGGCTGTTCTCATCGAGGGTTGTTGCATCTATTCCCAGAACCTCAACCTGCCCCTTTTGCGGCGGGATGAGCCCAATGATGGTCTTGAGTAAGGTACTTTTTCCACAGCCGCTGCCGCCGAGAATGATGGCGATTTCACCGGGATTGATGCGGGCGTCAACGCCGTCCAATACCGTCGTCTCTCCGTAGGCTACGCACAGATTGCTGATTTCGATGGCAGCTTTCATACCGGCATCAATAAAAGAGGAGATTAAACGCGAGGTCGAGGACGATAATACCAACGAGCGAGCTGACGACAGAAGCTGTGATAGCTCGACCCACTCCGACGGCGCCCCCGCTGAAGTTGACACCTCGGTAGACGGCGATCACGGTGATAATCCAGGCAAAAAAGGCGCTCTTTACGAGGCCTGTCAGGATATCTCTCAAAAAGAGCGAAGAGATCAGCTGGTTAATAAATGCAGTGGGTGAAATGCCCATGGAGGTCACGCCGACGACGGTGCCACCGGCAATGCCGATAAAGTCGGCCATAATCGTAAGGAGGGGCATGGTTGCGATCATCGCCCACATCTTTGGAACGGCGACAAAGCGAAGTGGTTCAAGGGCCATCGTGCGCAGTGCATCTAATTCCTCGGAGAACTTCATGGTCGCGACCTCAGCGGCAATAGCCGAACCCGACCGCCCCGAAACCATAATAGCGGTCATAAGAGGTCCCAGTTCGCGCGTGATGCCGATCGCCAGCAGGTCGGCGACGAAAATGTCTGCGCCAAACTCGCGCA
The DNA here is from genome assembly GCA_038119905.1 of Gemmatimonadota bacterium. Classification (GTDB taxonomy): domain Bacteria; phylum Latescibacterota; class UBA2968; order UBA8231; family UBA8231. The sequence goes on from JAYOKQ010000049.1 coordinate 23,979, forward strand.
GTTGCACGGCCGATTGAAGAGCTGAGACTGCGCCGATCAAGAAGATAACTAGCCCGATGATGGGCAGGGCCTGCGCACCAATCGCATAGGCCTGCTCGGTAAAGGCATCGCGTCGTATCGCGCGCCGATCCCACAGCGACTGTAGCGCGTAGTAGGTCAAGTCGGACATGAGGTAGAGAAAGTCAACTGCTCCATCGAGCATAGCCTCAACGCGTTCGCCCAGCGCTTCCAACCTAGTGGCGGCCGGAGGAGGTTGCGGGGGCCTGGTCAAGGTGGGAGCGGCAAAGTCGAAGAGGGGACGAAGAGGGCCAGGGGGTGTGCCAAGCGCTAGTGTGCAGTTATGCTCGACGGCCAGTCTGGGCAGGCGGTGAATAAAAACAGCCGCCGCTGTGTCCATGTGGGTTAGCGCGCTTAAGTTGGCCGTCCAATGAGCTCCGGGATCGCTCGAAAGCGCGGCGCGAACCTCAGCGTCGACTTGGGCTAGATTGGCAAGGGCTAGCTCGTTGCTAAAAACTAGCGTGTGGCCCTCGCGATGCACGCCACTCATAGTAGATAGACAAAGCGCAGCAGCGCCTGCTGCTCAGATTGCAAGCGCATAACGGGTTTTCTGCGCTGTATGTCGACGACGAGGTCTAGGTTGATATAGCGGCTCAGCTGCACGCGCCAGCGATTTTCCCATGAAAATTCCCAGCTATCGGTTTGGATGCCGGGAATGAGCAGCTCGAATTCTGAGTCGAGACTAACAAAGCGCGAAAGGCGAGAATCGAGGACGAGCAGCGTTTCTAGCCCTATGCTAGTCGCCGTGCTGATTTGACGCGCCGTGGTGCGGTTGGTCGTGCGGTCGTCAACTAGGTCATACGTGTCAAATACATAGGTCTGCCGCGCTCCCAGGCCAATGCGCATGGCCAAGTTTAGTGGAAAGCTGCGCATTAGCTGTGAGTTAATGCCAAGTCCTTGGCTAAACTCCAATGGGCTAAGAGCGGGGGAGATTTTGAATTCTTTAATGTCGGTTAGCCGGGTTGTATCGCCGCTGGCGCTGATCTGATCGATCGGCTGGGCTTGGTCAAATCGAGCTTCCGTCTCGAAGAGCTTGGTCGATAGCTGGCCGCGCAGGTAGGGGCCAAAACGCTCGGAAAATCCGCGATATATATAGGTGCCGCGCAGGTCAAAATCGTCGATGGATTTGCGAAACGCATCGCCCTCTTCGCGGGTGAAACCCTCTTCGACAATGAGGCGCAGATTGGCGAAGGTGCGGTCTGAGTTATAGCTAGCGCGCCCAAAAATTTGGGCTGAAAGGGAAAAGATCGAGAGGTCGTTGCCGGTGGTGTTCTGCGAAGTGGTAAACTGCGTTGAACCACTCAGCTGCCACGAGGTTTTCCAGTTTGAAGAGCGGCTCTGTCCGAGTAGGCCCTGCAGCGTTGGCGGATAGAAGCCCATAAAACTCAGGCTGTTCGTGTCGACGACTAGGTTTCGCTGCACCAACTCCCCCGGCTCTAAGCGCACGCTGAATTTACGAGTGGTCGATATATTGTCGCCGACGCTCAGCACGGTATAGACGCCGGGGGGCAGCAGCCACGTTTTAACCGCTTCACCGCGCTCTTCCTCAATGCCAAAACCGATGCCGTAGTTTTCCTGTTGGTCCTGCCAATAGAGCTCGTACGATTCGTTGACGGAGGTCCGGTTGGGATCGATGACGTTGATGACCAAACCAGCCCAAAACGGCTTGACTAGTGTTGTCATTCCCTCGCGGACTTCTACGGTTCGGCTCATCATCTGAGCAATGGAGCCCGACCCGATAAACACCTCGTAATACCCCGGTAAGAGCAAAACGCCCGTGCCGGGACTGGCCTCGGTTACTTCGTCATTTCCTTGGAACACGCGATAGCGCGGCTCGTTGAGCGCGTTGGACATCGTCGGCACAAAGAGAAACCCTTTGCCTTTGGGCAGCAGCGTTGGGTCGCGTTCGAGCTGAGCGCGCGAGGGGGGCGATATCCAGCTGTAGCTTTTGTCCTGAGCCCAAGCAGAGGAGCTCAAAACGCACAGCGCTAAGATGAGAGAGAGTGCATGTATGCCAATCACTGGGCGATTTTTCCGGGAAGAAGTTCGTAATCTTGTTCGTCGGTATCTATTCGATTGTCAGCTTCCTGCTCCGAGAGGTCGGGCTCGAGTAGGCTGAGAGAGTCGACGCGCACGCTCCCTGCTTGGTTGCCGCGCTCCATATTGAGGAATAAGAAGTCGATCTCGCGCATCGAGGCTTCCATCTGCTGGCTGAGAATTTGGCTAAAGGCGGCTACGGTGTGCTTCATCTCGGGAAAAAATACCTGGCGCTCCTCGTCGAAGTCCTTTTGCCAGATCACCAACGCGTCTTCCTGCCGAACCAATTCCATGCTCATAGCCAGATGAGCGGCCCAGACATCGCCGCTATCAAAGCGTTCGAGCGCTTTGACTGAGCCGGTGAGAATATAGTCTGGGCGATAGTCGTAAAAGTCGCGATCTCCGCCGACATAGGTGAACAGGTCTGCTTGGCGAAGATACTGCTGGATAGCGTCTGTAAAGAGGTCGCCCGGGCGCGTGACCCAGCTGTGCAGTGGATCGCGGTGGAGCTCGTACTCGTCGCGGCGGAATACGAGCTCCGTCCGGTTATAGGCGCGCTGAACGTCAAAGGTCTTGATTTGCACGCGCACTGCGTAGGGGCGTTCTGAGTCGGCCAACCCGCTGCGGACCACCTCGGCGCCAAAATCGTAAAATCGCCGCTGTGGGAGTTCGGCATTCCCGCCGAGAATCTGCGCACAGCCGCTGCACAAGAGCGCGCAGAGGCCGCCCACCAAGAGATAGATAGCGTTATTCCGTGCCACTGCTGCGTCCTCCGCCACGGATGAGTATGGCTGGGTTTTCGCGGATGAGTTCCGTCGTTTCGCGAACGTTTTGTAGTGTTTCTTCTAAATCCTGCATGGCGCGCAGTAGATTTTGACGACTGGCTCCCATCGTTTGGTCAATGCCGACAAAGGTCCGATCTATGTTCTGGACGGCCGTATCCATGCGCGCAATGAGCAGGGGCAGTGGGCCGTCCATCTGTTCGCGCATGCTGCGCATCGTCGAGCCAAAATCGTCGATAGAGCGTTGGAGCCGTTGGCCGGTTAGGATCAGGTGGAGCGAGTCGACCGTTGCGTCGACCTTTTGCGTTGTTGAAGCCAGGTGTTGGCTGGTCCGCTGTACCTGATACAGGGTGCTGTCTAGGGTGGCGCGATTGCCCTGTACGAGTTCGTTGGTCGTGTTGATTAAATCGCCGGCATTAGACAGCAGGCGAGTAAATACGCGCTGATTTTCCTCGTTGAGCAATTTGTTCAGATTGTCGATCGATTGCTCTACCTTGACGGTCAGTACTTCGGCGCGTTCCTGGAGATTGCTGAAGAAGGTGTCGCTAGCGCGGATGCGCGATCCGGTCGGGAGGGGGGCTGCGTCGTTGCTGCCGCCGAAAAGCTCAATATACTTGAGCCCCGTGATCCCTAGAGAGGCCATGCGGGCTTCTGTGTCTACGCGGATGGCGTTTTCCGCGCTGCGGCGCTCGATAGAAATCTCCACGACGACCGTGCTGACATCGGTGGGCGAGATGCGAATATCCTCAATGCGGCCGACGTTGAAGCCCAGATATTTTACGGCGGCACCCTTATTGAGACCGCTGACAGGCATGCCGGTGAATTCAATGGTGTACAGGTCTCGCTTGCCCAGGAGTTGCGTGCCGAGGATGGTCGCCAGAAAGAGCGCTAGCACGGCAATGGACAAAATAAAAAAGAGGGCTAGTCGTACCTTCTGTGCCCTTGTGGCCATGGGTGATTTCTCTGTTTAGAGCTGGGCGAATTGAACGCGTGGTGCGGCCGTGGGTGCGTACGGTCGAATATGGGTATTCTACCGGTCTTTTGCAAGCATCTCTGGGGCGGGTTAGATGGCTTAAAACGACGGGGTGATGACGCGGAGCGCGCGCGGAACGACTTCGAGAATAAGAGGTGTTGTTGCGCAGTATTCGCCGTCGGCAAAGAGCAGTCGGCCGCCCTCACCTTCGATCTCTAGCGCGTCCGTGCGCACGACGCGCACGCTGGGATGGCGTATGTGT
>JAYOKQ010000049.1:28099-28926 GCA_038119905.1 Gemmatimonadota bacterium
ATACAGACGTCGAATAGGCCGTCGCGTGGATCGGCCTGCGGCGCAATGCGCAGGCCTCCCCCATAACAGCAGGTGTTGCCGCTGGCTGCGAGAAAGATGGGGGAATCAATACGGCCAAATGCGCCGCGGAGAACGGTCTCAGGAGGACGGTAATGGCGCAGATGGCGCAGTGCCTGTAGAATATAGCCGGCCGTATTCGGTAGGGGAGCTTGTCCGGCGGCCATGGCGGCACTGACTTCGGCGTCAAAGCCGAAGGCGGCTACCGTGGAGAAATAGCGGTCCCCGCAGCGGCCCAAATCGATGGGGGCAGCCGTTCCTTCCATCAGCGTCTTTACTGCACCGTTTAAGCTGCGGGGAATCGATAGGGCTCGCGCCAAGTCATTGGCCGTGCCAAAGGGCAAGATGCCGAGAGCCGTGGAAGAGCCGACGAGGGCAGGCAGCACTTCGGCTAGGGTGCCGTCTCCCCCGCATACGGCCAGTAGGGGAACTTCAGCCGCGACGGCTTCTGCGGCGATCTGAGCTCCATGGCCTTTTTGGTGCGTGTAGTGCAATTCTACGCGACGGCCCGCTTCCTGAAGCCGCAGCGCGCTCCGTTCGGCAAATCGGCGAGCGCGGCCGCCGCCGGCCGTGGGATTGGCCAGTATCCAAATCATAGTGTGGGCACTTGCATAATAAGTGAATTGAGATAAGATGCCCATATGATAGGCAAAATGGGGCTATCGGCCCACTTGCAGCGGAAAGAGGAACCATGGGAAACAAAGAGCTGGATGCCGACGATACATGGCGGGCTGAACTGCGGCGGCGAATAACCCACCCCTATATAACGC
>JAYOKQ010000050.1:0-16753 GCA_038119905.1 Gemmatimonadota bacterium
CGCCTGACTCTGGATCAGGAGGTTCTAGGTTCGAGCCCTAGGGGGGCAGCCACTACGCCTCCAGGACGCAAACGCGTTTTGGAGGCTTTTTTTTACCCATATAAGGATACTCGAGCGCGCATCTGGGCGCGCCATGTGTCCCGATGAACATTGACAATTAAAACGCGAGATCCTATCGTTGGGCACGAGCCTGTTTGAAGCACTCACCAGCCTCCTAACCAGTGCAATTAGGCACTCGGATCGATGAATACCCGCACAAAAGATCAAATGATAGCCTGGGGATTTCTGAGTCCTGCGCTAGCTATACTCATTGCGTTTGGTCTCTTCCCTATCGGCTACGCTTTTTTTGTTAGTCTGCACAACTGGCGCATAAAGAAGGACGCTTTTATAGGCTTCGAGCACTATGGGCGCGCTCTTGGCGACGGGCAATACCTGCTGTGGTTTTTAATTGGTCTTGTTGCGCTGGGTGTCGTTGCCCGACTGCGCCAAATGGATGCTATGCGAACGGGCTGGCTAGGTTGGGCTGCCTGGTTTCTCTATGTGCCGGCCCTCTGGATTTTGCTCAGTTGGGGCTTGAGCGGCATGCTGGAAACGGGTGATGAACGTCTGTATAACGGTTTTAAGGTCACATTTTTCTATGCGCTGGGGACCATCCCGATTCAGCTGAGTATCGCGTTGGGTCTGGCCTACCTGCTCTTCAAGAGTCTGCGTGGAAAAGGTGTTTTTCGCGTGCTATTCTTTCTACCTTACGTCACGCCTGTCATCGCTTCGGCGGTAGTCTTCCGCACCCTGTTCAGCCCTCACCCCTCTTCCATGGCCAATCGCTTTTGGGAATTCTGGGGCTTTGAAGGACAGCGCTGGCTCTATGAAAGTCGCTCAATTGCAGTTGTTATACTGCAAGCCGTAGGCATCGAAAGCTATCCGGAGTGGGTCGATACTGCTTTCCCAAGCTTGGCGCTCGTATCTATTGTGCTCTACAACATTTGGGTGTATGTGGGCTACGATACGGTGATTTTACTAGCGGGTCTGAGCGCCATTCCCCAGCACTACTATGAGGCGGCTGAAATCGATGGCGCCAATAGTTGGCAGGCCTTCCGACATGTCACGCTGCCCCTTGTATCGCCGACCCTTTTCTTCCTTTCCATGGTCGCTGTCATAGGCACTTTTAAAGCGTTTAATCACATATATATCCTGCGGACCCCCGGTGCACGCGACAGCGTCGACGTGCTGAGCATCGCCATATTCGATCAGATATTTGAGTTCCACAATGCTGGCTATGCTTCGGCAATGGCTTTTGTGCTCTTTGTTGCCATTTTGGGGCTGACGTTTTTGCAAAATAGAATGCTCGGAAAGCGCGTGTTCTATGGCGACTAGAAATGCGCTGCGCGGGCGCGCAATTTGGGTGTATTCAGGTCTTGTTGTGGGCGGATTGGTGGCGGCCTTTCCCTTTGTCTGGATGCTGTTGGCATCGTTTATGACGCGGGGTGAAACGCTGCGCAGAGTGTTCACGCCAGAAAGTGTTCAGTGGGCCAACTACTATCAGGCATGGAAAGAGGCAGACTTTGGTCTGTATTTTGAAAACTCGCTCTTAGTGGCCGCCGTGCAGGTGCTGGGCACGCTGTTCTTTTCTTTGCTAGCAGCCTACCCGCTGGCGCGCATGGAGTTTCGTGGTCGGGACACCATATTTGCCGGCATCCTTGCTACGCTGATGATTCCCGAAACCGTTACCATGGTGCCCAACTTTCTCACGATTACTTGGCTGCATCGCACGTCCCCTTTTCCTTGGCTCAACAGTTGGCCCTCACTCACGATCCCCTTTATGGCCAGTGCATTCAGCATCTTTTTGCTTCGCCAGTTTATGCGCGGAGTACCCAATGATCTATGGGAAGCTGCACGTATTGACGGGGCCGGACACGTTCGATTTCTATTCCAAATTATGTTGCCCTTGTGTCGGGCTCCTCTGCTGACGGTAGGCATGTTTACGTTTATAGGATCGTGGAACTCGTTGGCTTGGCCTCTACTGGTGACCAATACCCCCGATTGGCGTCCTATTTCAGTGGGATTGCAGCAGTTTGTCAGCGAGGCCGGCGCAGAAGTCCACCTGCAAATGGCTGGTGCTATGATCGCGACTGTGCCCGTTCTGTTCACGTACTTTATGATTCAAAAGGAATTTACCGAAGGCATCTCCATGTCGGGACTCAAAGGATAAACGTCATGTACTTAGCCCACTTTCTATGCGCCCTGTTGCTGTCTACGCTCTGGAGCTGTGGCGGCCAAGATACCGAAGACTCACCGGTTCAACAGGTGGATTTAGAATCTGTTGATCCCAGCGGTCAGCAGGTCGTTTTTTGGTACCAGCATACGCGTGAGCGCGAAACGGCTCTTGAGGAATTGATTGCAGAATACAATGCGACCAACAAACACGATATCGTCGTACAGGGCGAGTATGCCGGCAGCTATAGCGACATATACAACAAGATGGTTGTGGGTATTCAGGGAGATGCGCTCCCGAGTCTTGTCGTTGCCTACCAAAACCAGGCTATGGCCTACCATCGCGACGGAGGTGTCGTCGATATATCCCCCTACATGAACTCACCTAAATGGGGTTTATCAGCTACCGAAAAGAAGGATTTCGTTCAATCCTTTCTGAAGCAGGATTTTATAGGAGGCGCGCAGATAGGTTTCCCTCCCAATCGCTCGCTTGAGGTATTTTATTACAACGTAGACTGGCTTAAAGAGCTGGGCTATGACGAGCCGCCGCGCACTTGGGATGAGTTCGCACAGCTGTGTCGACTGGCGCACGCCAACCCTTTTAGTCGCAGCGAAAACAAAGAGCGCAGCCTGGGTTTTCTCATTGAAGCGGAAGCAAGTCGCTTGGCCTCGCTCGTCTTTACGCGCGGCGGTGACTTGGTCAATGACGAGTCGACAGCTTACACCATGGACACCCCTGCCATGCGCGGCGCACTATCTATGCTACGTGGCTTAATGGAAGAAGGTGCCATTGAGCTGATGGGCGAAGAGTACGGTGATCAGCGCGAGTTTGCTGCAGGACAGGTGCTTTTTATTCTGCGCTCTTCGTCGGGACTGCCCTTTGTGACGAGCGCTGTTGAGGACGGCCTCGATTTTACTTGGACAGTTACATACCCGCCCAACGAGGTGGAGGAGCCTATTATCAACGTCTACGGGGCTAGCGTGTCGCTGTGCAAAACGACCCCACAGCAGCAACTGGCGGCTTGGCTCTTTCTCAAGTGGTTCACCGAACCGGCGCAGCAGGCGCGCTGGGTGCGGGCGAGCAACTACTTTCCCGTGCGCCGTAGCACCGCTAATGAACTCGGGGACTACTTCGAGAAGAATGGGCGCTATCAAGCCGCCTACGAATTGCTCGACTACGGTAAGTCTGAGCCCACTATGGCAGGCTACCAACAGGTGCGCCGGCACATGCAAGAGGCCATGGTTGAAATCATCGAAGGCGGCGATATGGACCAGGTGCTGGCCGATTTACAGCGAGATGCCGACCGGACAACCGCAGAGTAGCCATCATTGGCGATGGAAGTCGACGAGCTTCCGTGCGATCTTTTCCGCTCCATGGGTGGGTCAGCTGCTCAGTATACGGAACGTATGCATTGATCGATTCCTGACGTTGGACGCCCTCAGGTGGGAGCATGCTCCCGCCTGATACTCTCTGCAGAAAGCGATCTACATCATGTCAGAACCCAAGAAAAAACCGAATGTTATAGTATTTTTTACCGACCAACAGCGCTGGGATACGAGCGGGTTGCACGGCAACCCTATGGGACTGACGCCCAACTTGGATCGCCTTGCACAGCAGCACACCCACGTCGCCCATTCCTTCACCTGTCAGCCTGTGTGCGGTCCTGCGCGTTCCTGTTTGCAAACGGGGCTTTACGCTACGACTACGGGCTGCTACCGCAACGCCATTCCCCTGCCCGAAGACAGCCGTACGCTGGCGCACTACTTCTCAGAGGCGGGTTACCATACCGGATACATTGGCAAGTGGCACCTATACGATAGGGAGACCATGGGGGGCGTACCCTCTACGCATCGCTTTGGCTATCAGTATTGGCTAGCGTCCAACGTGCTCGAGTTTACCTCTGATGCCTACGATACGGTGCTCTACGACAACGACGAGAAGGAAGTGCGCTTGCCCGGATATCGCGTTGACGCGGTAACGGACGCGGTTATTCGCTACGTCGACAGCCACAAAGAAGATCCGTTTTTTCTCTTCGCGTCTTATATCGAGCCTCATCACCAAAACCACGTCGACGATTATCCGCCGCCCGACGGCTATCGGGAAGCCTATACAGGAGGTTGGGTCCCGCCCGATCTAGCGTCTCTGGGCGGGTCTACGCACCAGCATCTGGGGGGCTATTACGGTATGGTTAAGCGCCTAGATGAAGCGTATGGTCGCCTGCATGACGCCCTCAAGAGTCTGCGTATAGCTGAGGACACGATTGTGCTTTTTACCTCGGATCACGGCTGTCATTTTAAGACGCGCAACGGCGAGTACAAGCGCTCCTGCCACGAAAGCTCTATTCGCGTGCCGACCGTGTTTACCGGGCCGGGCTTTAAAGGAAGAGGCCAGGTCCAAGAGCTGGTTAGCTTAATCGATCTGCCGCCGACCTTACTCGACGCGGCCGGGATCGACGTGCCCGAACATATGCAGGGCCGCTCTGTGATGTCGTTGCTCAATGGCGCATCGACCGAGTGGCCGGAGGAAGTCTTTGTGCAGATTAGTGAAGCACAGACGGGCCGAGCTGTGCGCACCCACCGTTGGAAGTATGGCGTCGATGCTCCAGGTGAGCGCGGGCCTAGCTCGGCTGTATATGAAGAACAGTATTTATACGATCTGCAGGCCGATCCCTACGAGCTTAATAACCTCATCGGCAACCAGTCGCATGCCGGGGTAGCCGAAGTCATGTCTCAGCGCCTGCTTCGTCGCATGCGCGAGGCCGGCGAGGCCGAACCCGAGATTCGACGGGCCGAAGTCAAGCGCTCCGGCCAGCGCACCGTTAGCGAAAATGAGCTCTACATGTAAAAGCCCCCTCGGCGGCAAGCACCACTTCGTCGAGTGTGCGTAATTGGGAGTCAGCATCTTGGATATGCAGCATTATGATCTAGTCGTTATTGGAGCAGGTCCTGCAGGGCAAAAGGGGGCGATTCAGGGGGCGAAAGCCGGTAAGAAAGTCGCGCTCATTGACCGTATGGGCATGTTGGGCGGTGCGTGCCTACACCAGGGAACCATTCCGTCCAAAGCGCTGCGTCTGGCCATACTAGATATGACGGGCATCCACCTCAAGGCCTATTTTGGCGACGATAAGCACCACGAAAAAATATCGATGAAGGAGCTGCAGGACCGGCTGAATCGCGTTATTGTCGATCAGAACACGGAACTGGAACGGCAGTGCGAAGGTAATGACGTGCAGGTACTATATGGATCGGCGCGTTTCGTCGATGCCCACCATTTGGAAATTCTCGACCAAGCGGGTCACACCCAAGAGCGTGTTTCGGCCGATCACGTGCTCATTGCCACTGGTTCAAGTCCACGCCATCCGATAGAGGTCCCACAAGACAAACGAGTCTTTATCGATTCCGATCAGGTTTTCCGCATGGACAAGATGCCGGAGCGACTGATCGTGGTGGGGGGAGGTGTCATCGGCTGCGAGTACGCCACGATGCTCGCTGCGCTGGGCGTCGAAGTCATTTTGATGGATCGTCGCACGGGTATTGTTCGCATGCTCGATGAAGAGATCGGCGAATTATTCGCTCAGCATCTGATGGAGATCGGCGTCGATCTTAGATTGGGACAAAAAATAAAGGAGCTGCGCCACAGCGCGAGCGGCCAGGCCGAAGTCCTGATGGAGGACGGCGAGACCGTTGAAGCTCCCGTCCTGTTCTACTCCATGGGGCGTATTGCCAATGTGGGAGGACTCAATTTAGAAGCCGTAGGTATTGAGCTAAATTCGCTGGGCAATATTCCAGTCAACTCGCTCTTTCAAACAGCGTGTCCCCATATTTACGCTGCTGGTGACGTCATTGGCCCGCCAGGTTTGGCGTCGACGTCAATGGAACAGGGACGCCTAGCGGTGCGCAATGCCTTTTTGCTCAAGAGCCATCATTTTCCCGAGGTCTTCCCTTTTGGTATTTACTGTATTCCCGAGATTTCTAGCGTGGGGGCTACGGAGGGAGAACTGCGCGATAGAGGCGTTCGTTACGAGGTGGGGCGTGCCCGCTACAGAGAGATAGCGCGCGGGCCGATGGCCGGCGACACAACCGGTCTCATCAAGATCCTATTTCACGCCGAAACGCTCGAGTTGCTCGGCGTGCACATTATCGGCACCAATGCGACGGAAATTATCCCAATCGGCCACATGGCGATCAATTTCCGCGTCAAGATCGATTACTTTATCGATCAAATCTTTAACTACCCGACGTTTGCAGAGGGGTTTCGTATTGCCGCACTAAACGGCTTGAACAAAGTGCAGGCGACGCTAGGCAGTGATGCTGTTTAAGGGAGAGTAGACTAGTCGAGTACTTCTTCTAGTAACTCGACGCGGCCGCCCGCTTCGTATAGCGGGTTGCCCTCGACGAGTCTTCTGACCTCCTCGAGGGACTGCGCAGAAAATCGCATGTATCCCGTGACGGTGCACTTGGGGTCATCGCCCTCTTTGGTAACCGAAACACCGTTGCCCAACGAGCTACCGCCGAGAAACTTTCCCGAAGCGATCAGTCTATCGATGTATGCGCCCCAGTCTCCCTCGGCGGCAGATCCCATCATTACCATGACGAAATTAGGCATTTGCGTAGTCTTCGCGCTTTTCTAGCCGATCGCGCAATGACTGGAGCTGAGTAAGATTGTTCACAATGAGGGAAATGGGATGAGAAAATTCTTGGAGCATGTCGATCAGCACACTGCGTCGCACTTTGCTTTGATTGCTCAGTCCTACGCCGAGGCATCCCATTTCAAAGGGCACATCAACGATCAAGTCGGGTCTATACGAGGCACCTAGGGGCGTGTTGGACATCATGTGGGCGAAGTGTTCGTCGCCTTCGCGCTCCCATACTTTTTTGCGGTGCCAATGACTCACTAGGCCGCGCAAGGGCATATGTTGATCGAGCGATTTTTGTAGGGGGGCTACTTCGCTAAAGGAACGGTATCCCTTCAGTTCGGGCAGCGCGTAGTGGGAGGTGATTAGATCTTTGGTCTCGTCTATTATGTGCAGAGAGACGGCCTCGAGCGACTGACCCATATCCTCGAGCTCATCGCTCAGAATACGGACGACCTTAGGTAGTTCGGACGTGAACTCGGCCTCTAAACCGACGCGCTGTATGCGCATTATAGCCTGCCGAATTCGCTGGGTGGTCGTATCGCTTGCAATAGTTAAACGAACGCCTTCTCTGACGCGGCGTCCTCTTATCTCAGCGGGGAATACACTGCCGTCTTTGCGCACGAGCAGGGCATCGTAGTTTTCTTCGGTGTTGCTGTTGACCATGCGCTGAATCAGCGCCCGTGACTGGGGTGCGGCGCACAGTTCAATGCCGTCTTTGCCTAAGAGCTCTTCTTTTTTGTAGCCCAACATACCGGCTAACGCTTCGTTGACGTAGAGGACGCGTCCATCCTCATGCAGGGCCAGTCCGTCCAGTAGATCGGCGATTTGGCGAAATCGTTCTTCGCGAAATTCGGAAGAGCCTAGAATGGCCCCGGACGAGCTATCTGAACTAGGGATGTCGGCAAAAACTTGGGGATCTCCCATCATAAAGTCGACTGATACTCCTAGCGCATCGGCCAGGTTCTTGAGCGCGGAAGAGCGCAGCTGCCGCACGCGTCCCGTTTCTATGCGCGAGATCGTGGCTTGGGAAACGCCTGACAGAGACGAGAGCGCCTTCTGGTTGAGTGCTTTTTTTTGACGAAGTGCCTTGAGTGTTTTACCTAGTGACATGTAATTCCTTAATCTTGGCCGTTCTATTCGGCGTAAAATATGTCGATTGCCATACGCTATGTATTAGCAGTGTATATTGTCAAACGAGACCCTTTTATATAATACTCTCATATAAAGGAAATTCATCTGCTGTGAAAAAGCAACGCGTTGTTGACGGTTACGCGCTGTTTGCGTAAGATATGCCTCCGGGGTCGGTGTGAGACAGCTGTGTCCGCACCGGCCTTTCTCTTTTGGGTCTGGAGAGCAGGCAGTATATGCCAATATGCATCGAGGTAAACGGGATGACTAGCGACCAGTGCAGTCGAATGCTTTGGGTCGGTGGCTCGGGAGGAGAACGGGCAGCAATCGAGGCTACGGTGAGTAGTTGTTGTGTCGTCAGTGCAGCCAACTACCGAGAAGCGCAAAAGATGTTGCGGGACGATCACTACGATTTGCTGTTACTCGATTTGTCAGGTGCGCACGAAATAGGTCTGCGCAACCTGCGCCGCCTGAAAGATCTGGGGTACTCGCTTGACGTCATTGCCGTCAACGGCGAAGCATGTATAGAAAAAGCCGTGCAGACGATTAAAGCGGGGGCATGGGACTATCTGCCGAGCCCACTGTGCCTGGAAAAGCTAGCGGAACGGCTTGCTAACCGCCGTCAAACCGGTCCTAGTGCAGCCCAATCCGATCCTGTCGTTGGCTACATTTGCGAACACGCCACGGCCATAAGCACCCGCGCCGAAGTAGCACAGCGCTTTGGGCTAAGTCCCGACACCGTATCCTGTCGCGTGCGAAGCGTCACGGGCAGAACGTTTACCGAGTTTCTACACGCCTGTCGCCTTGAGCAGGCGCGGCATCTGCTAGAATCGACTGCGTTGAACGTATCGCAGGTAGCCGCTCGCGTTGGCTTTAGCACTTCCCAACACTTTGCGCGTGTTTTTCGCCGCTACAGCGGCCTCTCGCCCGCGCGCTATCGCCTGCAAAAGCGAGCGCGTAAAAACAGTGCCGCGTAGCAGACCGCGCAATCAGACACACTTTTCGTTTTTAGACACGTAATAGCGCTTGTGCATCCGCCCATTATTTTACAGTTTCAGATGGCTTGAAATGACCACCTCTTTATGGCTCTACCGGGGTCTGCCACAAGGCGAACAAGGCGGTGTGGGGAGGTTGGTTTTACGGCTGGTTGTGAAGGTCGCTCCAAATACTGGAGCGACCTTTTTCGCTTTGAGGCCCAGTGAATAAAAGAGAATACATTGTCACAGCGCCGCACGGCTGTGCCGACCTGCTGGCCGAAGAGGTACGTGTCCTAGGGGTCGGTCCGACGCGCCAGCGCTGGGGTGGGGTTCAGTTTGAGGGGTCGCTGGAGCAGGCCTATACGGTGTGCCTGTGGTCGCGCTTGGCCAATCGCGTGCTGCTGCCGCTAGCCGAACTAGAGGCTTCCTCGCCCGAAGCGCTCTACGAAGGGGTGCGCACCATAGACTGGTCGGCTCACATGGACGCGAACTCGACGCTGGCCGTAGACTGCCAGGCGATGCGCGCCAAGATCACACACAGCCACTATGCGGCGCTCAAAGTCAAGGACGCCATAGTCGATCAGTTCCGCGCGCGGGTAGGCGTTCGTCCGTCGGTGGATCTGCGTCGTCCGGACCTGCGCATCAACGTGCGGTTGAGTGGCTCGCAGGCTACCGTCAGCCTCGACCTGTCCGGTGAGAGCCTGCACCGACGCGGCTACCGAAAGGACGGCAGTGAGGCTCCGCTAAAGGAGAACTTAGCGGCTGCTCTGCTGATGCGCGCTGGCTGGGCTGACGTAGCGGCTGAGGGGGGGGCGCTGCTCGATCCGATGTGTGGCTCGGGCACGCTCGTTATCGAAGCGGGGCTGATAGCCGGCGACTGTGCACCCGGTCTGACGCGCGCGCACTTTGGGTTTTTCAAATGGAAAGAGCACCAGCCCGCTGTATGGCAGGCGCTCGTCGATGTAGCGCGCGCGCGTCGGCGCGCTGGGTTATCGTCCATGCCGTCATTGGTCGGCAGCGACTCCGATGTCTGGGCCGTGCAGAGTGCGCGCGCCAACGCCGTGCGCGCCCAGATAGATGCGTACGTCCGCTTTGAGGAGTGCGCCATGCA
Organism: Gemmatimonadota bacterium; assembly: GCA_038119905.1. Lineage (GTDB taxonomy): Bacteria > Latescibacterota > UBA2968 > UBA8231 > UBA8231. The sequence goes on from JAYOKQ010000050.1 coordinate 10,065, forward strand.
GCATGCCCAGCCTCCAGCCGGCGCGCCCGGGCTCCTAATAGCCAATCCACCCTACGGCGAACGGCTAGGCGAAGAGCGTGCGCTGCGGGGTCTATACGCCGATTTGGGCGACGTTATCCGATCGCGTTTTTCTGGATGGAAGGCGGCCGTATTTACGGGTCGGCCCGACCTGGGGCGCTACTTGGGTCTGCGCGCGGTGTTGGTCAACAAGTTTAACAACGGTCCCATCGAGTGCCGCCTGCTGCGCTTCGAGGTCGAAGAGCGCTACTATGCAGCGCCTCCGCAACAGGCGACGAAAAAGCCGCCTTCCGAGGGGGCCCAGATGCTGATCAATCGCCTCAAGAAAAACCGGCGCGCGCTGGGCCGCTGGGCAAAGCGAAGCGACGTGGCCTGCTATCGGATATACGATGCCGACCTGCCGGAATATGCGCTGGCTATAGACCTTTACCAGAGCGACGAACTGTGGGCCCACGTGCAGGAGTACCAGGCGCCGTCCAGCGTCGACGAACAGCGTGCCAAGGAACGACTCGACGAAGCTTTGGCCGCACTGCCCGAGGCGCTAGAAATCGATTCGGAGCGCATTCAGTTTAAAGTGCGTCAGCGCCAGCGCGGCCGCGCCCAATACGAGAGGTTCGATACGACGGGTGTGTTTCACACCGTCCGCGAGGGCGCGGGCAGATTTTTGGTGAACTTTACGGACTATTTGGACACCGGTCTGTTTCTCGATCACCGTCCTACGCGGCTCATGCTGGCCCAGCAGGCGCGCGGAAAGCGATTCCTCAACCTATTCTCTTACACTGGTGCTGCAACGGTACACGCCGGCTTGGGCGGTGCGGTTCACACGACGTCGGTCGATATGTCAAAGACCTACCTAGACTGGGCGCACCGCAATTTTCAGCTCAACGATTTGCGCGAAGACCGGCACGAGTTGGTCCAAGCCGACTGTTTGGACTGGCTGGCCCAGCAGCGTGGTCGACGCTATGATCTGATCTTTCTAGATCCGCCGACTTTTTCCAATTCCAAGCGCATGCGCGATCACTTTGACGTGCAGCGCGACTATGTCGACCTGCTGCAAAGAGCGTGCGCGCTGCTGACCGAGGACGGTACGCTGATATTTTCCAATAACTTTCGCCGCTTTAAGATGGAAGATGAACGCCTGCCCGGACTGCGCATTGAGGATATCACGGCGCAGACGATCGACAAAGACTTTGAGCGCAACGCGCGCATTCACCGCTGCTGGAAAATTACGCTAGGGGCCGGAGAGACGAGATGAGAATACGCGATATACAGGCCATATATCCGCGCTATAACCACCCGGCCAATACCTGGCGCACCCATTTTTGGCAGATCGTCGTTCGCGTCGAAATGGATGGGGGCATCGTTGGCTGGGGCTACGGCGGCGGTGGCGTGGGCAGTGTCGAGGTGGTCAATCGCCACTTTCGCGAGCTGCTCGTCGGCCGGGAGTTCAGCAGCATCGAAGAGATAGCCCAGCTGTGGGATATGCTCTACCGCGCCTGTTTACCCTACGGGCGCGGCGGCATCGCTATTATGGCGCTGAGCGGCGTCGACTTGGCCCTGTGGGATGCGTTGGGCAAGGCCGAAAACCAGCGCGTGTGCGATCTGCTGTCGTGGGCTGAAACGGCTCGTTCCCTGTTCGGTGCAGAGGCCCGGCTGATGGTCGACGCCTATATGTCGTGGGAGGCTGATTACGCTGAGGCCGTAGCGCGGGCGGCTGCTCCCTACAATCTATTTTGGATCGAAGATGTTTTACAGCCCGATGATATAGAAGGTGCGGCGGCCCTGCGCGCCCGCGTGCAGCCGCTCAAGCTGGTCGGTGGGGAACACGAGTTTACGGTCCACGCTTTTCGCCACATTGCACGTGCGGAGGCGCTAGATATTTGGCAGCCCGATATTACCTGGTGCGGGGGGTTGACCGAGACGCTGCGCATTGCCCAGCTCGCGAAGGAGAAGGGCGTCCCCCTGTGTCCGCATCGCGGCGGTGAAGTGTGGGGACTGCACTTTCTAGCGGCTGGTTACGGCGAGGATTTGGCCGAGTGCCACATGGGCAATTTTGCCGTTAAACAGCACGCGCTGTGGTTGGGTGAGCCCCAGCCCATTGACGGCCACCTGGCGGTGGGCGAGGGGGCTGGATTTGGAGTGGCCGTAAACGAGGCGATGCTTTAGGGACGGGCTGAGCGCCCGTTCTTTTTATGTGCGGTATAGCGCACTTCGTATGCGTCGTTTTCCACCGCACGGATACCGTTTAGTGCACTCAGCGCAATGTCGCGCTCCTGCGCGGAGACAACGCCGAATCCGTAGCGCCGGTTGCGGTGTTTTACCTCTCTTTCGGCGACGAATTGCGCGTGGCGATCGAGCCGTGCATCGATGTAGGCGTTGGCCTGTTTGACAATGTCAATACAGCTATCGGCGATGGTGGACCGCAGACTTGTATCAAGCTCAAATCCAATGCTGTGGCGCTGGGCTGCCATGGCGGCCAACATCGTCGTGCCCGTGCCTAGAAAAGGGTCGAGCACGGTGTCGTTTTTTAGCGAAAACATATTGACTAGCCGATAGGCCAACTCAAACGGATAGGCAGCACTGCGACTGCGCGCCGCTCCGGGGCTCAGCCCCTGACCGGTGCCGGTTAGATCGGTCCACACGTCGGAGTACCAGCTATTGCGCTCTTCCCAAAAGAGCGCGCTCTCCCGCCGCTCCTTCTTTTCCGCTTCGCCGACAAATTCTCGTTTAGCCCCCTTGCGCGCGATCAAAATGTATTCGTGTTCCAAGGTCACATAGGCGCCGACGGGCAGCACGCCGGATCCCATAAATTTGTTTGGGGCATTGGTCGGCTTGCGCCAGAGAATGTCAGGTAGGGCGGTGAATCCGCGTTTGCGCAGGTGCTGCAGAATGCGCGCGTGGTTGGGATAGAGACCAAATCGACCGTCGAGCGTGCGGGTGGCATCGCCAATATTGATGCAAATAAGCCCGCCCTGCCTGAGCGACCGGTAACACTCGTCCCAGACGGTGTCAAGCCGCCGGTGCATCAGTTCAAACGCACGCTCTCCGTCGTCGCTTTCCAGCGCGCGACGCACGGCGCGACTGGCGCGACAGAACAGCTCGTCCCACATGGAAATCATCGGGTAGGGGGGCGAGGTGACGACGAGATCGACGCTTTCGTCGGCCACTGAGCTCATGTGCCGAGCGTCGGCAAAAAATAGTTGGTGTTGTGTTTTCATGGTCTTGTGGTGAGCGGCGAAACCTATCTTCTTATGGGAAATGGGTCAAGGCTTTGATGGGAGTTCTTAGCACATAGGGAGATATAATGAGCGATAAGCCATACCGCGTAGCCGTTGTCGGAGGAGCTGGCATGTGGGGGCGTCACTACCTGCAGACGTTTGCTCAGCGCGAAGACTGTAGCGTTGTGCTAGTCGATCCTTCGGAAAGGGCAGGCGAATTTGCCGAGCACTTTGGCGTGAAGGAAGTGATCGACAGCCTTGAAGAGTTGCTCAAGAGGGAGACGCCGGACATCGTCGCCAACATCTTGCCCGTGCGCCTGAGTCGCGATGCAGTTATTGCCTGCGCTGAAGCGGGGGTAAAGGCTGTTTCCTGCGAGAAGCCGATGGCCGTCGAACTGAGCGTGGCCGACGAAATGGTGCGCGTGTGCCAAGAGCGTGGCACGGCTTTTGGTTGTGCTACGGCCTATTGGGAAGTGCCGTTTTTACAGGAGTGTGCACAGTGGCTACGCGAGGGGCACATTGGTCCCCTCACAGCGGCCGCAATCCCAGGCGGCCTGCCGCGCGAGGTTAGCGGAGCCGGCTGCGTTCAGCTCACGCAAATGCGCTTGGTCACCGGTATGGAGGTGGAGTGGGTCGAAGGATGGGTCCTGCCGCCTGAACCGGGTTGGACCCTGCCAGAGGGTGCACAAGAACACGAAATCGACTGTCCGGCCTACGGTCGTCTGGGGCTGTCTGGGGGCATTGTCTGCGAGATCCCAGCACCGCGCGAGGAAGGCCAGGTGCGCTGTCGCGTGTGGGTTGAAGGCGAAGACGGTCAAGCGTGGTTTAACGGGCCGCGGCCCATTTTGATACAGGGCAAAGGCGCGTCTTCGACACCGGTCTATCCCGATTTTATCCATCAGGGATGGGACCGCGCTTTCCCCCATGTGTGCGAACGGTTGGTTCGTGCGGCTGAACGCGGCGACGGACAGATAGAATGCAGTGGGCACGACTATCGGCAGGCGCTGGAAATTGCGCTGGCATTAAAGCTGTCGGCGCGCAGCGGACATGAGCGCATAGAGCTGCCCCTAGCCGATCGCTCGCTGAAAATTTACCCGCACGACTATCGGCTGCGCGGCGGTGACGTGGCTGGTTGGGAGAGCATCGGCTACGACGGGCCGCCTCAGGCGGAGGGCCGTCCTACATTAAATCGGCCCAAGCGCTAGTCGCCAACCCCAGTGCAAGAGGAAGGGTTTACATACGGTTCGCGCTGGCGACGGCTGGTTTTTTTCTGCCTAGGTTCGCTCTTTGTCGCGCTGGCGGCGCTCGGCGTCGTGCTACCCCTGCTGCCGACGACCCCGTTTTTGCTGGTGGCCGCGGCCTGCTATGCGCGCTCTTCAAAGCGCTTTTACGACTGGCTGTTAGCCAATCGCGTTTTTGGTCCAACGATTCGTCAATGGCAGGAAAATCGAAGCGTCGCCCTGCGGACAAAGGTCGTAGCGATTGCCCTGCTCGTAGTTACGTTGGGCTCGTCTGTCGTATTCTTCGTGCCGCTGTGGCCGGTGAAAATTCTGCTGGTCGCCATAGGTATTTGGGTGGTGCAGTTTCTGCTGCGCTTGCCCACCACGCCGCCAACCGAACCAAATGCATCCGGCTCCGCCTGAGCGCCCGGGCCGTTTTCTCCCTGCTCACTGTGCAATTTCTCCCTATCTTCTATACGCAATTCAACGTTTGGCAGTCCCACACGCAAGGAGAGACGTGCAATGGATACCCACCGCCCCGCCATCGGTTTGACCGTTGGAGATCCCGCCGGCATCGGCCCGGAGATTACCGTGAAATGCCTGCGCGAGGAGGGCCTCTATGAGCGGGTAAAGCCCGTGGTCTACGCCGACGGTGCCGTGCTGGCGCAGACGTTGGACATGCTCTCTTTGGACATGGAGCTGAATGCGGTGAGCGATCCATCGCAGGGGCGCTATGCGTCTGGAACTATCGACTATATCGACTGCGGCGTGCTGAGCGGTCCCATTGAATACGGTAAAATTTCCGCTGCAGGCGGTCAGGCGGGGTATTCCTATCTGGAGCGAGCAATAGAGGATGCTCTGTCGGGCGCCGTCGTCGGACTGTGCACGGCACCGCTTAACAAGGAGTCCCTGCAGGCAGCCCAAGTGCCGTTTATCGACCATACTGCGGTGCTAAAGGCCCGCGCCGCCCATCACGATCCCATGACGCTCTTTATGGTGCGCTCTCTACGCATTTTCTTTTTAACGCGCCACATATCCTTTCGCCAGATACCCGACGCCATTACCCGCGAGGGCATTCTCGAGTCGCTGCCGTTTTGCGATCTCTATCTGCGTCAGCTGGGCATCGAAGAGCCGACGGTCGCCGTGGCTGCACTCAATCCACACGGCGGCGAGCAGGGGCTGTTTGGCACCGACGAGATGGACGTCATTGGCCCGGCTACCCAAGAAGCCATTGACCGAGGGTGGCGCGTGCGCGGTCCGGTGCCGGCCGATTCGGTATTCAATCAATGCTACGAAGGGCGCTACGACGGCGTGCTGTCGCTCTATCACGACCAAGGCCACATCGCCGCTAAGACCCTTGATTTTCACGGCACGGTCAGTCTCACGATGGGCCTAAAGTTTTTGCGCACTTCGGTAGATCACGGCACGGCCTTTGACATTGCCGGCAAGGGCATTGCCGATGCGCGCGGCATGGTCGAAGCGCTCAATGCGGCCGGCCAGTATGCTGCTTCGGTCCGCGCTAGCATCGACTTGGCCCCTGTAGCATAAGGAGACGGCTCCAACCGTGCGCTCCCAGGAGGAGTCCCCAGTGCACATACCGGAGGATGTTGCAGAGGCTCTGCTAGAGCGCGTGCTACAGTTCCGCACTGCGTGGGATCAGTACGACAAGCCCGATGAGCTCAATGCACTGTTGGCGCTTTTCGATCGGGTGCATCTGCGCGCCGGATACGCGCTGGACTACGAGTGCATCGTCGACGGGCAGGGGGTCACGAGCATACGACCCTACGCTCAATCCCTGGACGGTACGCCCGTCGGCTCAGAGGGCAGCGCCGCAGAATCTCTCTATCCGTTCCTGCGATACGACCCCACGCCTGAGGGGCTCTTTGAGTACGTTTTCTTTGTGCAGGAACTGTGGTCTACTCGATCCAGCTGGCACGCTTCTGAATGGCTGGCCCTCACGCCCATTTTTACCCAGCGCCGGTTTGAAGAAACGCTGCGCACTGCATCGGATGTCGTCGAGGTGAAGGAACCGGGTTTTCGCCCCGCAGAGGCAAGCATGACTGGGCAAGGAGGGCACGTTCGTTTCCTCGCGCACACCCCCATGGGCTGGGACCGCATCTACTGGCTAGAAATTGATATCAGCGCGGACGGCCAACTCGAAGTCCAGGCCGGCGATATCGTTGCCGACTTGGGCCGGGGAGAGCATTTTTAGCGGATTGGGTGCGGAGCGCTG
>JAYOKQ010000050.1:16853-28544 GCA_038119905.1 Gemmatimonadota bacterium
CGTTGCCGACTTGGGCCGGGGAGAGCATTTTTAGCGGATTGGGTGCGGAGCGCTGCGGTCTATATCTCTCTGGGAGGACCTGGGCGGTGAACGGGAATTTCTTCGCTGCGCCTTTTGTCTTCTTCTTCCCTCATGGCCTGGCGTTCGACGTCAAGCAGAGCGGTGTTGTAGTCCCGCAAATGCTGCGCGGTTTGCTTGAGCGGTTTGAGCAGTTCCTGCAGCTGGCTGAGCTCGGCGCGCTTTTGTGGAATACCTTGGTGCGCCGTAGATAGCTGGCGGTCTACATTTTCTAGCTGCACGCGCAGCGAGGGCAGCTGCCCCAGTGCGTTTATCACGGCTCTCGTCACTAAGACGAGGCACGAGGCGACTACGAGGCCAAACAGCACCGGCGCGCTCAGTATGACGTCAATCACTTCCATGAGCTGTATGTTACTACATATAGTGAGATGTGTAAAGTAGTTAAATCAAACGGCGACAGGGGCGTATGTCCCCGCCGAATACCGATTGATAGCACGAAAAGCGCTGTTGCTTAGGTCGATTGGATTGCCTACCGGTCGCTCGGCACCGCGACTTATACCACATGGTATCGGGTGCCCTTGGATTCTATATGCATTTTGCTGCAGCCGACACAGAACGACAGCACTATAAAATGAAACCCTAGTTGGAGCATATTCCGCAATGAAACGAATTGGCATTCTCACGGCCGGTGGCGATACTCCGGCTCTCAACGCGACTATTCACGGGGCTGTAGCCCGTGCTAGTCAGCTGCACGTGGAAATCTTTGGCTTTATCAAGGGGTTTAACAGCCTGCTCAATCCGCGTCTGCCGCACGTGCAGCTCAATCCGCTAATGCGGGAAATTCCCGAGCTAGACGCTACGATGGGCGGCACGGTGCTGGGCGCATCGCGCGACTATCTGTCCAGCGATAACCCCGAGCAAATCGAGCAGATATACGATCGCCTTAAGCAGCTGCAGATTGAGGGATTGATCTGCATTGGCGGCGACGGAACGCTCAATGGACTGCAGCCGCTGACCGAACGCCTGCCCGTAGTGCTGGCGCCCAAGACTATAGACAACGATCTGGGCTTAAACTATCCGAGCGAACCGGATGAATGGTTCCGCGACGAAGCTGGACACTACCAGCACAAGAGCTCGCGCATTGCCTTTAGGCAAGAACACATGGTCAACTACGCTACGCCAGGCTATGCCACGGCCGTTTTCGATTCGGCTATGGGCGTGGAACGCGTGCGCACGACGGCTGAGAGCCACCGCCGCATCGCCATCATCGAAGTTATGGGCCGCCATTCGGGTTATATCGCTCTGGGGTCTGCTTTTGGCCGGCCGGATATCATTTTAATACCCGAGTCACCCGTGCATATCGATCCCCTCGTCGAGCGCATTACGGAGCTGTACGAGCTGCAGAAAAACGTGGTTATCGTATGCGGTGAAGGCATAAAAGACGAAACGGGCAGCGAGCTAGGCGCCGCACAGCGCACGACGGATCCGGCGGGCAATATCATTCTCAGCGGAGCAGCCGAGGCGCTGCGCTCGATGCTGATAGAGCGCATCGGTGACGGCTATTTTGTCAGCCGCCGCCGCGGTGATTCGGCCAACGCGTCCATCTTTACGCGCAAAGTGGGCCACACTCAGCGCGGCGGCCGGCCCGTTCTGTTCGATCGCTTTTACGCCTCGCAGCTGGGCGGCAAGGCAGTAGATATGCTGTTAGAGGGCCAGAACAACGCCGTTTCCGTGCTGCAGTGGGGCCAAGAGCGTGGCTTTTACGTCGATAGCTTCGAGGGGCACCGTCTGCGCGATCGCTGGGGCCAGATCCACGCGCGCTTTATGCACGAATCGTTCTATGATGCCGACCGCATGAAGCCATCGCAGGTGGGCATTGATTACTTATTGCCCATTTTTACCACGGCCGTTGGTCACGACGACGTTGAGCACATTCGCCGCACTCTGTTTGCCGCGGGTAACCTAATGCTGCCCTACCACTCCGTGAACACGGATATTAGCAAGCGCATACGCTATCTGGAGGGCTGAGCGCTCGGCGGCGGCTATTCTTTTTCCGCCATCGACACTAGGTATGTCCCGCGCTGCTTAACCTTTTTGTAGTTTCCAAATGTCTCGCGGAACGTGCGTTTGACGTAGTTTTTCAATCCGGCGATTGTCACGACGTAAAACCGGCCGCCGGTGACGAGATGCTGGCGCGTATCGTGCAGAAAGATCGACAGCAGTTCGTTGCCAACCTTGGCCGGCAGGTTCGATACGACTCGGTCGAACCGAGTGCCCTGAGGCACATTGCTCAGTCCGTTGCTCAGATAGACCTGGCAGTTTTTCAGTCCGTTGCGCTGGGCGTTTTTGTGCGCATACTCTACGGCGACAAAGTCCTTGTCGACCATGTGCACCGTTCCCCGAGGACACAGTCGGGCCAAGGCCAAGCCGATGGGCCCGTAGCCGCAGCCAATATCCAGACAGACGCCGTCCTCGGGCGTCTCCATGCAGTCGATGAGCAGGCGCGATCCGTCGTCGACGCGCTTGGGATTAAACAGTCCCCACGTCGTGTGAAACGCTAGCCTCTCGCCGCGCAGCGTCTCGCTGAAGTCGAGATCGCAGCGCAGAGGATCAATCGGTTGTAAAGGCATATGTGCTCTTGACCGGCCCACATTGGGGCGCAAGAATTAAGAGTATTCGTTGTAAACTCAACACTCAATATAACGCATCACTGGCCATTTCTGCTCTTAGTAAAGAGGGAGTTAAATATGAGCTTTCCCGAAAACTTTGTTTGGGGTGCGGCCGCAGCGTCGTACCAAATTGAAGGAGGGGCCTACGACGACGGCAAGGGGCTCTCGGTGTGGGACATGATGTGCCGACAGCCAGGCCGCGTCTATGCAGGGCACACTGGCGACGTGGCGATTGATCACTACCACCGCTACAAAGAGGACGTGGCGCTGATGAAGCAGATGGGCCTGATGGCCTATCGCCTGTCGGTCAGCTGGCCGCGCGTGCTGCCCGAGGGGGTAGGCCCGGTCAACGAAGCGGGGTTGGATTTTTACGATCGCCTGATCGATGAGCTGCTGGCCGCAGACATCGTTCCCTATGTAACGCTGTTTCACTGGGACTTTCCGCATGCGCTCTACTGCCGCGGCGGTTGGCTTAACCCGCAGAGTCCGGAGTGGTTTGCCGAGTACGCCGAAGTGCTGGTCGATCGGTTGTCAGACCGCGTGCGGCACTGGATGACGCTCAACGAGCCGCAGATTTTTATTGGCCTGGGGCTCCTCGAAGGCATTCACGCGCCCGGCGACAAACTCGGTCTAGAAGAAGTGCTGCTGGCCGGCCACCACGCGCTGCTGGCGCACGGCCGCTCGGTCCAGGTTATACGTGCGCGCTCCCAGCTCGATTCGCTGGTCGGCTACGCGCCTACGGGGAGCCCCGTGATGCCAGCCGACGAGACCGATGAAGAAAACGTAGAGCAGGCGCGGCGTGCGATGTTTGCCGTCAAGAATAGAAACTGCTGGAATATTTCGTGGTGGTCCGATCCGGTCATACTGGGTCACTATCCAGAGGACGGGCTTTCGACCTACGGCAGCGCGGCGCCCAAGGTCAAGGACGGCGACTTTGACATCATGTGCCAGCCGCTCGATTTCTACGGCACGAATATCTACAACGGATGGACGATTGGTCGCAACGAGCAGGGCCGCTTTCGCCAGGTCGATCGACCACAGGGCAGTCCCATCTGTGCCAATAAATGGCCGGTAACACCCGAGGCCCTCTACTGGGGATCGCGCTTTTATCACGAGCGCTACGGGCTGCCTATCATCATTACGGAAAACGGACTATCCAACCAAGACTGGGTCTCTCTCGACGGCAAGGTACACGATCCGCAGCGCATCGATTTTACCGAGCGCTACCTGCTGGAATTCAAGCGCGCCGGTGAGGACGGAGTGCCGATAGGGGGTTATTTCCACTGGTCGGCCTTCGACAATTTCGAGTGGGCCGAAGGCTACAAGGAACGTTTTGGCATGGTATACGTCGACTACCAGACGCAGGAACGCATCCTAAAAGATTCGGCGCACTGGTACCGAACCGTTATTGAGAGCAACGGGTCAGTACTGGGAGCCGGTCGGGCGGAGCAGTAGCGCGGTGAGCCTATTGCCTGCCGCCGGGCTGATCGCGCTCTGGTCCCTCTTTTGTTCGCTGGCTGCCCTGGCCCAAGAAGCGCCCCGCCAGGTGCAGTTCGGCTCGGCGCGCATAGAAGAAGGCGTGCGCGTAGTGCCCGTAGAAATAGACCAAATCGAAGGCGTGCTAGCCATTGATCTGGACATCGTGCTAAACCGTGCGCACGGGCAGGTGCTCGACGTGCGCAGCACCGACCTACTAGCGGATTTTTTTACGCTGCACAACGCAGTGGAAGATACCCTCAAGATCGCTTCCGCCAGCGCGCTGGCCGCCGGCCCGGGCGGTGGTGCTTTTGTCGAAATCGTGCTAGAAGACACCGGTGTGGTTCCCGAGCTACTCTTTTTAGAAGTGCTGCTCAACGACGAGGAGATCGCCGTCGAATACGGTCCGCGTTATGCGACGATCACTGCCGTGTTAGAAGAGAGCGTGCCGCCGGATGTGTCCTACCTAAAACAAAACGTGCCCAATCCGTTTAACGGGGAGACGCTGCTCGTCTTCTCGCTAGCTGAACCGATCTACGTCGAGCTGTCTGTATATAACGCGATCGGGCAGCAGGTGCGCACGCTGCTACAGCAACCGCTATCGGCCGGTCTGCACCGGGTGACGTGGGACGGAATAGACGGCCGCGGTCGGCGACTTTCCAGCGGCCGCTACGTCGCCGTGCTGCGTTCGCAGGCATTTGCTCGGTCCATCGGCATGGTGTTGGTGGAATAGCGCGCGCTTAGCGAATTGAATAAACGCGAAAAGACCTGCTCTACCGCCGCTAAGAGCAGGTCTTTGTACTGCTATATGCGCACCTTGGCCACGCCGGGATGGGGAGTGTTTGAGGAGGCTGTCCAAGGTATCGGGGAGATCGGTCTGTCTCCAACTATACATACCAATGTATTTAGCACATATGTCCTTTGCGTCGCACGCCGGTTACAAATCGGTTAAATGACGAATCCAGTCCACCGTGATGTCATCTGGACGCGCAGGCCATCTTTTTCTACTGTTACCCCCCCTGCTGCTAACACGATACATAGGCGGATACCCAATGAACATAACGAACCATCGATTAGAGGGTGAGGGCGTCGACTATCGCGAGTCGCCCAACCAGGGCGGTCCCTATGCACCCGGTGCCCTGGACACGATTATTCTACACTATACGGCCGGAGCCAACGCCGAATCGGCCATTCGCACGCTGAGCGATACCGAGCGCAAAGTGTCGGCGCACCTAGTCGTTGGTCGCGACGGTTCGGTGACCCAGATGCTGCCCTTTGACATTATTGGCTGGCACGCGGGCGTGAGCAAATGGGGCGACCGCGAGGGGTTCAACAAGTACTCTATTGGCATAGAAATCGACAACGCCGGACAGCTAGAGGAGAAAGAGGGCCAATACGTTTCGTGGTTTGGTCAGGCCTATCCGACCGAAGAGATCGTGCGCGGTGTGCACCGCAACCAGACCGAGCCAACCTATTGGCATCGCTTTCCCGAAGGGCAGGTGCGCGTCGTTGAGGATTTGTGCCGACTGCTGATTGCCGAGTACGGCATCCGCCACATACTAGGCCACGAAGAAATTGCGCCCGATCGCAAAATAGATCCGGGTCCTGCTTTTCCCCTCGATGACTTCCGTGCGCGGCTGCTTGCACCGCCCGTGGCGCTGACCGATCCGGTGGTCTCGCCCGCGCGCCGTCGGGATGCAGGTCTGAAGATTACCGCCGTTAAACCCTTTGTCATAGATGCCGGTGTCTTTGTTAAAGTCGAGACGGATGCGGGTATTTACGGGCTGGGTGAAGCGGGTATGAAGCGCCGTGGGCGCGCCATTGCCGAGACCATCCACAGCATGACGCCCGATTTGATAGGCCAAGATCCCTTTCGCATTGAACACCTGTGGCAGGTGATGTTCCGGGGCGGGTTTTTTCCCGGCGGCGGCGTGCAGACCAGCGCCGTCAGTGCTGTGGACATCGCCCTGTGGGACATCAAGGCCAAGGCGCTGGGCGTGCCCGTCTATGAGTTACTCGGCGGCCGGGTGCGCGATCGAGTGGTCTGCTACCCGCACAACGGCGATCCCACCGACATAGACAAGCTAATTGAAAGCTGTAAAGCGACGCGCGATGCCGGCTATCGGTTTGTGCGCTGGGGCATGGTCGATCCAGTTGGCGGCAAGGAAGTTTTTGAGCCGTCGCGCGCCGTGCGCTTTGGCATTGAACAGGTGCGCGCTGTGCGCGAAGCACTGGGCGATGAGATCGAAATCTGCGTCGATGTGCACACGCGTCTCGATCCGTCGGCCGCCGTTCAATTTTGCAAGGGCGTAGAGGCGTATCGGCCGTTTTTTATCGAAGACCCGATTCGCAGCGAGAGCAGTGAGAGCCTGCGCATGGTGCGACAGCACACGTCCGTGCCGCTGGCCGTGGGCGAACAGTGGGCCGGTAAGTGGGCGTTTCGGCAGGTGATCGAAGAGGAGCTAATGGACTATGCGCGCATTGACCTGTGCATAGCGGGTGGGCTAACAGAGGCGCGCAAAATCGCCGGCTGGTGCGAGACCCACTACATCCATCTGGCGCCGCACAATCCGCTCGGCCCCGTGTCGACGGCGGCCTGTGCCCATTTGTGCTTTGCCTCGCCGCTGGTTGGCGTGCAGGAATGTCCGCGCGCGCCCGGGACCGCTCATACGGACGTCTTTCCGGTGCAGGTGCCCTTTACCGACGGCCACCTGCTGCCGCCCGAACGCCCCGGCTTGGGCGTTGAGCTAAACGAGGAGGCGCTCGTCGAAGGAGAGCCGCGCGCCGGGCGCGGCATCTGGTTCGTGCGCGAAGACGGTTCCTATACAAACTGGTAGCCAGATCCGGCGCCGTGTGGTCTATATGGGATCTATTGGGTATACTTGTGCCAAATTTTTTTCTACAAAATGAAACGAGTGCGCTATGGTTTGGTTTAGATATTTCCTTCTGCTGATACTGCTTGTCGGCTGCGGCTCCGACAAGGACAATCCGGTTGGCTGGGACGAAGACGATCTTGTGGAGGAAGACGGAGAAGAGGGGCCTAGTTCGGTCTACTCCTTTGGTATTCGCCACGATCGCACGCTGGCCGAATACGAAGCCGTCGCCCGCAACGGCGCACCTTACAATACGTCCGACTACCCGAATTTTGCTCCCGTCGTAGCCTTTAGCTACGGCCTTGAAGGGGAGGATACGGGCGATTATGTGGCGACCGGCACGTTGATCAGCCCCTATTGGATCCTGACGGCTGGACACAACTTCTTTTCTTCAGACGAACAGGATACGCCGGCGCTGCCCGCCGGCATAACGGTGATGCTCGGCGCCGATCCCAACGCAACGCCCAGCATACACGCCGTAGCCGAACTAGTTTTCTATCCTTCTTGGCTTGCGCAGGACGACCTCATGCACTCGGCCAACGATTTGTGTTTGGTGCGTCTGGTCGAGCCGATCACCTCGGTCGAGCCCGCCGTGATCAATACCTCGTTAGACGAGCCCATTGGCAGCGTCTCATGGTTTTGCGGCTTTGGCGATTATTCGGGACAAGAGGGGCAGGATCCCGAGGCTTTTTCCAAACGGCACGCTATACAAAACACGCTGGACCGCAAAGTGGAAGGCATTCCTTCGCGCAGCGGAGGCGTGGACTATTACGGCGGACTGCTCGCCTTTGACTTTGATGCGCCCGACGGGTCGGTTAACAGTTTAGGCGATGGGTTGGTCAACGAGGACGAAGCTCTGCTCGGTCCGGGCAGCAGCAGCGCACAGGCCCTGCCTTTCGAGGGCGCGACCGTTGAAGGCGACAGCGGCGGTCCGCTCTTTGTGCGCATTAACGGCGTGTGGACGCTAGCCGGCGTTCTGTCGGGCGGTGCCACGGATCCCATCGAAAACCATCAAGACAGCAGCTACGGTGATATCAGCATCTTTATCCGCGTTGCGACCCACGCCGAGTGGATTCTCTCCGTGACCGGTCTGCGCTCGCCGAGTTGATCGATCAATAAAGCGCGTCCGTGGATACTACGCACGACGGCATTATACTGGGATCTGGGCACAACAGCCTCGTGCTTCAGGCCTACCTGTGCCGGGCCGGTCTGGATGTCGTGTGCTTGGAGCCGTCCCACATCGCCGGCGGCGGTCTGCGCACAGAAGACCGCGGCGGCTTTCTGCACAACACGCACTCCTTTTACCACCGCGCGCTCACCCACGCCCCATGGTACCGCGATCTGGAACTGGCGCGGCGCGGTGCGCGCTATATCGAACCCGAACTCAATGTGGTCATGCTGACGCGCGACGGCCGCGCGTTGGAGTGGTGGACCGACTTTGAAAAGACGGTCGAGTCCTTTGCGCGGATCGATTGGCGCGACGCCGAACGCCTGCGCTACTGGCGCGACGCCTTTCGACCCATCGTCCAGCACATCCTGCTCCCCGAAGCGCAGGCTCCTCCGCTGCCTCCCGAAGAGCGTCAGCGCGTGTTGGCGACTAGTCCCGAGGGGCGCCTGCTACTGGAGACGAGCGCCTGCTCGCCGCGCGAGTTTGTGCTGCGCGAGTTTCGCCATCCCCTCGTCCAGGCCGGTCTGCTGTTCTTTAACGGACTGCGCGAGGTCGACCTGCGCGCCCCCGGCTTTGGTCACCACATACCCGCGCTGCTGGCCAGCGACGGCAAGGCGCAGATGTGCGCGGGGGGATCGGCGAAACTTGCCGGCGCGCTGGTGCAAGCCGTCGAAGAATACGGCGGTAGCGTGCGGACCGAAACGGCGCCGTCGCGCATTCTGGTGGAAGGCGGTCGGGCCGTTGGCGTGGAGACGGCAGGGGGCGAGACCCTGCGCGCGCGCCACTTTGTCGCGTCGGGTCTCAACCCCCAGCAGACCTTTCTCGATTTGCTAGACGCGTCCTTGATACCGGCCGACTGGCGCGATCGCGCCGAACGGTTTCGCTACAACGTATTGGCCCCTCTCTTCGGCATCTACGCTCACTTGGACCAGCGACCGGTCTATCGCGCCGAAGGCGAATACCCGCACGTTAAAGACGGATTCATGGTCATCATGGGGCTGGACGGCGTCGCGCAGTTTGACGCCATCGTAGACCACCACGAACGCGGCAGCATACCGCCCTCGACGATGTGGGGTTCCTGTCCTACGCTCTTTGATCCGTCGCAGGCACCTACCGGTTATCACACGGCCTTTATGTGGGAAAAGCTGCCCTACGCGCTGGGGGGCGATCCAGCTAACTGGGATGCGGCCGCCGAAGCACACGGGCGGCGCATGATCGACGCGTGGTCGGAGCACGCGCCCAACGTGCGGGACGCTGTGCTAGAAACGTTTGTGCGCAGCCCGCTCGACGTCGAGCGCACGCTGCCCAATATGCGCTACGGCGATTTGCTGGTCGGTTCGCTGGGACACGGACAGGTCGGCTACAACCGGCCCTTTGCCGGGGCGGGGCACTACCGCACGTGCGTTGAGCGACTCTACCTGTGCGGTTCGTGCTGTCACCCGGGCGGCAATATTACAGGACTGCCCGGCTACAACTGTGCGCAGGTCTTGGGCGCGGACCTAGGCATCTCTACAGTAGGGAACTCATAGCTTGAAGCACTATCTCCACAGGGTAGAGCTGCTGCGCGACGAGGTGCCCGACTTTGGCGTCTATCCCTTTTGCTTGGACGCCGTGCGCGAATTGACCGCCCTTGAGCTGCATCCCAACGTCAGCTTTTTTGTCGGCGAGAATGGCTCGGGCAAGTCGACGCTCTTGGAAGCCATCGCGGTAGCGTGGGGGTTTAACGCCGAGGGCGGCTCGCGCAACGTTCACTTTGACACGCGGCGCTCGCATTCCCCTCTGCACGAGTATCTGCGCCTGTCCAGAGGCGTGCCTCGACCCAGAGACGGCTACTTTCTGCGCGCGGAGAGCTTCTTTAACGTCGCCACGCATATTGAGCAGCTCGATGAAGAGTGGGCGCCCGAGCCGAAGGTAATCGAGGCCTACGGCGGCCGGTCTCTGCACGAACAGTCGCACGGCGAATCGTTTATGGCCCTGCTTCTGCAGCGCTTCTCTGGACGCTCGCTCTTTATTCTCGACGAGCCCGAAGCCGCGCTGTCGCCGACGCGGCAGATGGCCCTGCTCTCCCGCATGCACCAGCTGGTCGGCGAGGGCAGCCAGTTTATTATCGCGACCCACTCGCCCCTCGTCATGGCCTATCCGCAGGCGACGATCTTTTCTCTGGGCGAAGAGGGCATTCGACAGATTGACTACGAGGAAACCGAACATTTTCAGGTGACGCGGCGCTTTCTAAACGACCCCCAGCGCATGCTGCGCGATCTCTTGGACTCGTAGGGAGCAAACCGATATCATGGCAATTCATAGGAGGATACCGGCCGATGAGTGATTCTATCCAGTGGTCAGACGTAGCGACATTGACCATAGAGGGCAAAGGGTTTGACGACGTAGAGGCTTTTTACGACCGGTTGCCCGCGCGCGCTCAGGGCAGCGTGCCCGATCCGGTGTGGAATTTGAGCCGCGACAGCGCGGGCATTTGTGCGCGCTTTACCAGCGATACGACGGCACTCCACGCTCGGTGGACGCTGCGCAAGGAGCACCTGGCGATGGAACACATGCCGGCCACGGGCGTTAGCGGCCTCGATCTATACGTGCGCGTGGACGAGGCCTGGCGCTGGCTGGCGGTTGGCCAGCCGACCGGGCCGACCAACAGCGTGCAGCTGTGCGCGGATATGCCGCCCGGCACGCGCGAGTACCTGCTCTATCTGCCGCTCTACAACGGCGTGCACGAGGTCGCCGTAGGCGTGCCGGAAGGGGCGTCTGTAGCGCCCGCCACTCCCTCGCCGCACCGGCCGATCGTCTTTTACGGCACCTCCATTACGCAGGGGGGCTGCTCTTCGCGCACGGGCACCTGCCACACGGCCTTTTTGGGTCGCTGGCTGGACTGGCCGGTCGTCAACTTGGGCTTTTCGGGCAACGGTCGCATGGAGGAGTCGGTGGTCGAACGGATCGCCGAGATCGACGCGGCCGTCTACGTGATAGACTGCCTGCCCAATATGAACGGCGAGCTGGTGGCCGAACGCGCGCCGAAAGCGGTGCAGTTGCTGCGTGCCGCGCGGCCGGATACACCTATCGTATTGGTAGAGGACCGCACCTACGCCGACGCTTTTTTACGTATGGGCCGGGCCGAGTCCAACCGCGCCAATCGCGCCGCGCTGCGCCAGGCGTACGAATCCCTACAAGGAGAGGGCGTGACCAACCTGCACTACCTGCCGGGCGATCAGCTGCTGGGCGCCGACGGCGAGGACACGGTCGACGGCTCGCATCCGACAGACCTCGGCTTTATGCGGCAGGCCGAGGCGTTTTACCCGCTGCTGAAGTCCATTGTGCACGGCTGAGGCGCCTTCTTGTGGGATGCACTGAGCACACGGCCAATGAATCCGATTGATAACTTGTCACAAACATGTAATGTTTGAGGTGTGTTTGGCCGATTATTGTACGTATGTATCTTTAGTATAAATAGGAGACGGTTGGTGGAAATGAGCGGTTT
>JAYOKQ010000051.1:0-28377 GCA_038119905.1 Gemmatimonadota bacterium
CGTGTGAGCTGCGCCACCGACCGAATTAGATGAACACTTCGACCACCGTACTGGGCCTGCTGCCGATGGCACTAGGTTTGGGTGAGGGCGCCGAGATTCGCGCCCCCATGGCTATCACTGTTATCGGTGGGTTACTTCTTTCTACGATGTTAACGCTCGTCATTATTCCCGTTGTATACACGCTTTTTGATCGGGGTGAGTAAGGAGTCTCTGCTATGAGTATTTCCGAATTTTCGCTCAAGCGGCCCGTGACATCGGTGATGGTCACGCTCAGTGTGTTGGTAGTGGGATACGTAGCATTTGGCCGTTTGCCCATCGAGCAGTTTCCCAGCATCTCG
This sequence comes from Gemmatimonadota bacterium, assembly GCA_038119905.1. Classification (GTDB taxonomy): domain Bacteria; phylum Latescibacterota; class UBA2968; order UBA8231; family UBA8231. Next base: position 339 of record JAYOKQ010000051.1, read on the forward strand.
TCCTCGGGTATTTCGGCGCGCGTCAACTATAACTCGGCTTCACCCGAAGAAATCGAGCGATTGATTACCGTGCCGCTAGAGGCGGCCTTAGGAACGCTGAATAACGTCGAAAGCATTTCGTCTTCGTCGCGCAACGGCAGCGCTGACGTGCGCGTCGATTTTAAGGCCGGCACCGATATGGACCTGGCCAATATGGAAATGCGCGAACGCGTCGATCAGGCGCGCTCTTTTATGCCGTCCGACGTCGATCGCGTGCAGCTGCGGCGCTGGCAGAGCGATCAGCGCCCCATTGTATATGCCAACATGGCCTGGAAAGGCGAGAACGACCGCCTTTTACAGGTTATTCAAAAGGTGATTGTGCCGCGCCTGATGCGTCTCAACGGCGTTGCCGACGCGCAGATCGACGATCTAGAAGACAAGCAGCTGACTATTGAGTTAGACCGAGAGCAGCTGCAGACGCACAATATTTCGCTGAGTCAGCTCGGCTGGCAGCTCAGCGAGAACAACGTGAGTATGTCGCTCGGACGTGTCGTCGACGGCCAGCAGCGCTTTATGGTGCGCGCCGTAGGCGAATTTGATCGGGCCGAACAAATTGGCGATCTGCCACTGGTCGGCGGTCAGTTTCGCATGCGCGATATCGGCGAGGTCGTCTACGGTTACCCCGAGAAAAGGCGCTATGAGCGGCTCAATGGGCGCGATGCCGCTCAGGTAGAAGTATACAAGGCATCGACGGCCAATATTGTCGATGTTGGTCTATCTGTGGCAGAAGAGTTGGAGCGTATCGAATCCGAATACGCCGGTAAATTAGATGTTGAAATCGTGCGTAACCGCGCAACGGACGTGTTGGACGAGGCGAATAAACTAGTCGATTCGGCTCTGCTGGGCGCTTTGCTGGCGATGGTCATCATATTCGCTTTTCTACGCAATATCCGCTCGACGATGGTGGTGGCTTTAGCTATACCAACGGCGGCGCTATGCGTCTTTATTGGCATGTATGCCGCGCGCGAAATTTTCCATTCGACGATCACGCTCAACATGGTTTCGATGATGGGTCTGATGCTTGCCGTGGGTATGCTCGTCGATCCGGCCGTTGTGGTCTTGGAAAGTATTTTTCGTCGGCGTCAGGAAGATGGGATGGATTCGCACCAAGCGGCCCTAGTCGGTAGCAGCGAAGTGGGCATGGCAGTGTTGGCTTCATCGCTTACAACAATCTGCGTATTCGTGCCGTTTTTCTTTTTGTCCGATAGCCGTTCGGCTGTATGGATGCGGGATGCGGGCGTAGCGATCTGTCTGGCCGTCGTCGTGTCGATGATCGTCGCTCTTTCGCTGATTCCGCTGGCTACTTCTAAGCTGTTCAGAGAAGGCGTCGAACGCTACGATGGCTACCTGAAAGTGCTCGTACTGCTCTGCGTTGGAGGGCTTGTATACTGGCGCGTTGAAGGCGTTGGCTGGGACGGTATTGCGCTTTGGTGGAGCCACTGGACGAGCATGATCTCCGATTCGTTGCTGAATATGGAATGGACTACGGCAGCCGGTTTGGCTGGATTCGTTTTGCTGCTGGGTCTCTTGGGGTGGTTTGGCCGGCATCACGGATTGCGCGAGGGCTACGGTGCGCTGCTGAACTGGACGCTCGATCATCGCTGGGTAGCAATGGTCGCGACTGTTGGGCTGACTTGGACCGGCTATCACCTGTACAATCAAATTGAGCACCGCGGTCAGCCGTGGCAGCCGGAGCGTCGAGTCGATATCAGCATGCAGATCGATCGCAGCTACAGCCTAGAAGAAATCCGTGCGCATTTTGATCGTATCGAAGAAATCTTGTTAGCAAAAAAAGAAGAGCTCGACGTCGATGCCTTGATGACTAATTTCAGCCAGCGCAATGCAGGCATAACAGCTTATCTGGTTTCGGCAGATGATGGCAAGCTGACGACGATGGATGCCGGACGTAAGCTGATGGAGTTGCTGCCCCCTAAGGTTGGCTTCACCTATAAGATGGGGCGTTCGCGCTCGTGGTCAGGCAATAACTTAGGGGTAGAAGTGCAGCTTCGAGGACGCAGTGAGGAAGTCCTCGAAGTGCTGATTGAAGACGTTAAACTGGCGATGGAAAAGCTGCCCGGCGTGCAGGATGTGGATACTAGTTTGGAAGACGGCGAAGAGGAGATCCACGTTGAAATTGACCGTTCGCAGGCGCTCAATTATGGACTCTCTCCGCGTCAGGTCGCTTCGAGTATCTCTGCTGCCCTAGGCACGCGTCGTTCCTCTTCTTTTAAGAGCGACGATCGTGAAATCGATATTGTCATGCAGCTAAACGAGGGCGACCGCGCCACGCTTGAACAGTTGAAAAACAGCCGCTTTGAGGGTCGCGATGGGGCGGATATTCAGCTGGCGGCGCTGGCCGATTTTCAGGTGCGCCGTGGGCCGCGTCAGCTCAGTCGAGAAAACCGCGAGCTAACGGTGACGGTCTTTGCCAACACCGAGGATCGTCGTCAGGCTCAGGCGCTTATACCCAAGATAACAGAAATGATGCAGGGGATGGAAATGCCGCCCGGCTATTCGTGGGACCTGGGTCGTGCTGCGCGTTGGATGCAGGAAGATCAGAGCGATACCAACTTTACGGCGATCTTTGCTGTCGTGCTGATCTACCTGATTATGGCATCGCTGTTTGAGTCGCTCATCCATCCTTTTACCATCATGCTCTCGATTCCCTTTTCGCTAATTGGCGTGGCGCTTGGTCTCTATGCGTTTGACGCACCGTTCGATAACAACGGCGCGCTCGGGTTGCTCATTTTGTTTGGCATTGTTGTTAACAATGGTATTGTACTCATTGACCATATAAATCAGCTGCGGTCTGAGGGCATGACCCGTCGCGAGGCTATCCTCATCGGAGGAAAGCATCGTCTTCGTCCTATTCTGATGACGGCATTTACCACTATACTAAATCTGATGCCGTTGGTGCTGCCGATGATATACGGCACGGCCGAAGGATTTTCACAGCGCTGGGGACCGATTGGTCTAGTTGTCGTCAGCGGTCTGACCTCTTCAACGCTGCTGACGCTTATCCTCGCTCCGACGCTGTATTCGCTGCTCGATGATGTCGCCATCTGGTGCAAGCGCGTTGTCCGCGAAGCGACTAGCGCGGGTACGGCTGCACCCGTTACGAGTAATTAGGGGAGTGCGGTTTTTGGGAATGTGCTATATTAGCCCCATCACACTCTACGAGAGTCGATATGGGAAAAGTCGAACGTAGAAAACAGATTTTAGAAGAGGCTGCACGCCTGTTCTCAGCTCGGCGTTTCGACGAAGTGCTGATGGACGACATCGCCCAGAGCGCGGGTGTGGCCAAAGGCACGCTCTATACCTATTTCGCCGATAAAGAAGAGCTCTATTTTGCCGTGGTGTTCGAGGGCATATCTCGCCTCAATCAGCGGGTGTTAGAAAAGGCGAGTGAGCAGGCCGATCCCGAGAAAAAGCTGCGCACCATTGTGCACGCAATCGTTTCGTTTGTCGCTCATAACGGCATTTTCTTTAAGCTCATGTCCATTGAAGAAAGTAAGAGCGGCACGGGCAAAAGCGTGAATCGCGAGCGCTGGCGCGAACAGCGCCGCATTCAGCTGGAGGCAATTGAATCGGTGTTGATTGCCGGTCAAAATGCCGGCCATTTTTCCGTGCGCCATCCCTCGGTGGAGGCCGCTATCCTGCGTGATATGGTTCGCTCAACCGTAATCAACGCCGGTGGACAGCTGAGCGTCGAAGAAATGGTCGACGTAATCGTGCGCATTTTTATCGATGGGATTCGCCGTCCGCAAGCGCTCTCTATAGAAGCCGAGCCGTCAGAACTTTCTCTCTGATACGAGCGATACCGCTTCCGGTATCGCTTTCTCTCTAAAATAACGACCTGTTTCAACGTCGCTGCTTTTAGTCCTTCATGCTCATGCGAACTTCTTCCAGACGGCTGCGCACATCGGATCCGAGAACAAACGTCAGCTGCAAGATCTGATGTAGACTTACGCCAACGCTGGTTAGAAACCCCTTTGGTAGCATGGCTTCTAACGCTTCTACGGCTTCGCCGTCTTCTGGGTCGAAGCTCATTTGTGCATTCCCTGCTTCTACAATGGGCTCTATGGCGCGTTTGAGCGGCGTCTTTGCTTTGGTTGGATAGCTGTAATACGCGCTGGCGATAAAACTGGAAAGGCAGACTAGCTGGGCAAATCGCTCGGTTGGTTCCGGCGCGTGGTGTTTCTCTATGACCTGCTGTAGCGGCTCGGATAGCTCCCAATTGCGCGCTAGTATGCGGCCCACTTGAACGTGGTCGACCCCCGCTGTGCGCTCTTCGCTCTCTTTCATCGTCATCTTCCACCCGCTCTCTTCGAGCGTTTCGACCAAAGTGCTATACAGACCTGGGTAGCAATGAACGAGGGCAACTTTGCCAATGTCGTGCATCATGCCGCCGATAAAAGGATCTTCGTCTTCTTCGAGCGTAAACTTCAGGTAGAGCCGCAGCGCCTTTAAGTATTCTACGGTCGTATCGCTCAGGCCGAACGAGTTAAACTCTTTTTGTTGCTCTGCATTCCACTGCTCTCGATTGAGCGAAAAGTGCAAAATGCGTGCTACCATAGCCGTTGCGAGACTGTGCGCCCAATAGTCCTCGACGCTAAAGTCGGATTCGTTTACTTGGTGAAAAGAGCGCCGAAGCGAGTCGGCAACGATGAGCTCTTTTACCGTGCTTTTACCTAGTAGAGTCACAGCTTTAATGGCGTCTTCGACCTTGGTCTGAAAGCCGTAAATCGGCGAGTTGGCTCTTCTAATGAGCATGGCGCTGCTCAGTGGATCTGTCTGTACGGCTTCGACCCATTCCGTTATTTCGCTGTTGCGGTAGCGCGATAGCGACATAATGCGGTGATATACGCCGGGCAGCACGGGTAACGAGGTCATTAGGCCTATATCAGTTTCAATGCGCTCGAGAATCGTCTCCGGCGACAGGCTGTCCTGCGGAACTGTATGGATGCGAGACTGTAGTTCGTCGCGAAACAACCTGTCGAGAAATGCATTGTCCAAGCGGCGACGTTCGAGGAGCAGCACGCCGAGTTTTTCCAGGCTTGCTCGTGCTTGAATGGGGAGTTCATTGATGGAATGGACCACCAATACGACCACGAAATCGTGGTTTTGGTTGACGCGGGCTAAGCGCGCCAGCGTTAGGCCCCCACCGGAGATCTCGTTGCTGACCAACACCATTTTGAGCTGCGCTCTGTGTGAGCGTATGCATCGGACAATCAGCTGCGAGTCACTCTCTAGGTAGTAGCTCAATTCGGGCACGTCCTCAGACTCACCGAGTTGATTGATGCGGAGCACTACGCGGTAGAGTAGATCCGTATAGTCTCGGTTGCTTATTGAGTTTAGCGCATCGCCGCTGGAAAACTTCTCGGCGACGATGACCAATGGATCGGTGTCGTGCGGTCCAGGAACGCGACTGCCGTTGAGAATGTAGTTTGTCTGCTGACGCAGGGCTCCGGCCGAATGTTTTTCTATGATGTTACTGAGATATTTTTGCAGCTGAGTAGAATTGAATGGCTTGGCTATATAGCCATTTACTCCAGCTTTAACGGCGGCTACAATATCCTCGCGCTGGTTGCGCGTCGTAAACATAAGAATGGGCAGTTGGGTCGCCGTGTACTGAGTGCGCACCTGCTGAGTCAGTTCCAGACCCGTCAACAGGGGCATGTTGAAGTCGGTGAGCAGTAGATCGATGGAGTTGTTCTGTATTTTTTCCCAGGCGTCTGCGCCGTTGGGGCTTTCGAGGACGTCGTCGTAGCCCATGGCATTGAGCATGCGCACGACGACCTTGCGCATAGATGGAGAATCTTCGGCTACTAAGAGCTTCATGGTGCCATTCGCTTAAAGCGAATTATTACGTGATCTTCGTTGTAGAAGGGGGTTGAATAAAACGTATGGTGATAACGCCGCGGCGCCAACAATGGGGTGAGGTTGCTATGTATGCTCGCGCCGCTTGATTTCGTCCCATAGCTCGTCCAATTCGCTGAGTGCGGTATCGCGCATTGAGCGATTGCTCTTGTTCAGCTCCGATTCAATGGCGCGGAATCGCCGTTCAAACTTATCGACCGAGCGCCGCAGCGCATCCTCCGGATTGATCTGTAAAAAGCGGGCCGTATTGACCACAGAAAAGAGTAGGTCGCCGAATTCATCTTCAATCGCTTCGGTTGATTGGTCAGATTGAGCTTGGCGCAGTTCGGCAAACTCCTCTTCCACTTTATCGAGCGCTCCCTCGGCGTTGGGCCAATCAAACCCCTGCCGAGCGGCGCGCGACTGCACGCGCTGAGCCCGCATAAGAGCAGGCAGGCTTTTGGGGATGCCGTCCAGGTGTGATGGTTGCTGCAGGCCTGCATCTCGGCGTTCCTGCTTTTTGATCTCCTCCCAGTTTTCTAAAACGTTTTTTGCATCTTTCACCTGCACATCGCCGAATACATGCGGATGGCGGCGCACTAACTTTTCGACGATGGAGCCGGCGACGTCGTCGATTGAAAAACGCTGTTCTTCGTCGGCTATCTGCGCGTGGAAGACGACCTGTAGCAGTACGTCGCCTAGCTCTTTGCACAGTTCGTCGTCGTCGCGCAAATCAATAGCTTCCAATGCCTCGTAGGCTTCTTCTAGCATATAGGGCTTGAGCGAGTCGTGCGTTTGTTCCCGATCCCAGGGGCAGCCTTCTGGGGCGCGAAGCCGTTTCATTACGTCTACTAATTCCTCAAAATTCGATTTCTTGTCCATTGCTTCCTGCCCGCTATAGCTCGGTGTATTTGTCGTTGCGTCCGCGCGCCTTTTCCACCGGATAACGGGCGGCAGAAATCGTCATTTTCTCCTGCAATAGCGCAGAGGCATCCATTTCGAATTGTTCGCACATAAGAAGTGTAAAATAGAGAACGTCCGCCAGTTCATGGCCGATAGCGCGTCGCTTTTCTGGATCGTTGAGCAATGCTTCCGTTTCGGCTAGACTGCGAAAGCGAAAGTGTTCGAGGACCTCAGCAGACTCAATGGATAGGCCGATAGCCAGATCTTTAGGCGTGTGGAACTGTCGCCAATCGCGTTCGTCGACAAAATGGCGGATGGCTTGTTTTAGCTGTGCTACGGTTGTCGTTGAATCGTCGCGCATGGTCGTCTCGGTAGAATATGTGCGGAAAATGGAAGAAAAATATAGCGGAAATCTACGCTCAAGGGGATAGTTGGTCTTTTCAGTGCCGATATATAGGGTGAGTATGTGCGCTCGCATGGGGGACCGTGTGCTGTGTAGAGCGTTTGGGGTGTGACCTAATTGGGGAGTCGTTCTATGTCCTTATCAACAGTTAGAGGGAAACCGAAGAAGGAAGTTACAGAGTCGTCAATGCGCAGTCATCGTTCCGACGGGGATCCAGTGCTGACGCGCTATTTGGAGGACATAGCTACGTCCACGCCTCTGGGCATGCGAGAAGAAGGGGTACTCGCGGCGCGTATCCGCGCCGGCGACGAAGCGGCTCGCAATGAGCTGGTCGAGGCCAATTTGCGCTTTGTCGTTTCTATTGCGAAAGAATATCAAAATCGCGGCATGAGCTTGGCCGAACTGATTAGTGCAGGCAATGTCGGCCTCATAACAGCGGCCGAACGCTTCGATGAAACGCGAGGCTATAAGTTTATTTCCTATGGAGTGTGGTGGGTGCGACAGGCCATACTTCAAGCGCTGATGGAACAGTCAACCGTTCGTTTGCCGGTTAATCGTCGCGACCTGTTGGCTAAGGTTATGCGCAAATACGAGGAGCTTCAGGGAAAAGGCGAGGCCGCTACCGTGGATGCGGTAGCGCAATCACTGGGATTTGCGCCGGAAAAAATCGAACAGGTTCTAGTCGATAATCAGCCGATTGGCTCGTTGGATGCGCCTTTTGAGCAGGGCGATGGTCGCTGTATGCTCGACTGCATAAGCGACGAGGAACAGCTGTCGCCCGAAGACGAGACGTTTTTCCACTTTCTCAAGCAGGATGTGGAGACGGCTCTCAAACGTCTCAATAAGCGTGAAGCAGAAGTGCTGCAGCTGTATTTTGGCCTGACGGAAGAGCCTCCTCTGACCCTCGATCAGATCGGGGGGCGTTTCAATCTCACGAGAGAGCGGGTGCGTCAGATCAAGGAAATAGCGCTGAATAAACTGCGCCACCCGCGTTTTCACGCGCGATTGAGCGCTCATATGAAAATCTGATACCCGATAAAAGATAGTGAGTAGAAAGTTTCGCATCTTTTTGGTGCACAATTTGCTGATACACTCCCGTACGCGGACGGTTGGCCAAACAGTCCGGAGATTTTTTTGCTGAATTCGTCGATAAAGGGGAAAAGAATTATGCCCTATGTGACGATATATTGGGTGAACGTTTAACAACGGGAGTTGCGTGAAAATGATGCCTTCTACAAGAAGTGAGATCGCTGTGCGAAGATGGGCGGGACTGGGCGTATTCATTTTTGTGGCGTCGGGGATTTCACTGGGAGTATTCCTCGCTTCAATTTCTGCTGGATGATTTATAAATTCATTAAAAATAAATACTTAAGTAGTTATAAATTTATTTCTAACCTCTTTTCCTTCCAACTCTTGACGGGTCTATAATGCTGCTTTATATTGATGTGCGAGGCGGTGATATAGGCCCTTATATCTCCCCAGATTCATCGAATTAGATAGTTTTTCTCCCCCCTTTATCTCATTCGGTTGGGCCTGCATTACCATTTGATTATTGGGGTGTATTCGATCCGCTGCACATTCGCCGCAGATGGATTGTTTCACCTAAAGTTAGGCGTTCACGGCACGTTTTTTAGGTGTGGTGAGGTCTACTTTTTCCCAAGCAGGCGCCTTTTGGGCACTATCATCGCCATTGCCAACCAAAAGGGTGGTGTAGGTAAGACTACTACCGCCGTCAATTTAGCCGCGTGCCTTGCTGCCCAAGGCAGCAAAACGCTCTTGGTCGACTTGGATCCACAGGCCAATGCTACGAGCGGATGCGGTGCCGCCGCCGACAGTCTCAACGGTTCGGTCTACGAGGTGTTGCTCGGGAAGATCAGTGCTTCTGCCGCAACGCGCACCGTCGATATCGATCTGTTTAATCGTTTTGATCTGCTCCCTGCGCATATTCGCTTAGCAGGTGCCGAGGTGGAAATGGCATCTGTTGTTGCCCGCGAGAAAAAATTGACCGAGGCGCTGCGGCCAATTGCCGATGAGTACGATTTCGTGCTGATTGACTGCCCGCCATCGCTCAGCCTGCTCACGCTGAACGCACTCGGCGCAGCGGATTCCGTGCTGATTCCCGTCCAGTGCGAATACTACGCCCTGGAGGGTGTCGGTAAGTTGCTGCATACCGTTCGTCTAGTGAAGCGCCATATAAATCCTGCCTTGCGTATTGAGGGAGTCCTATTGACGCTCTATGATGACCGGCTGCAGTTGAGCCGTAAAGTGGTCAGCGAAGCGCGTAGCCACTTTGGCGATGCCGTCTACGAAACGGTTATTCGTCGCAATATCAGTCTGGCTGAAGCGCCTAGTTTTGGGCAGGCCATCATCTCGTACGATCCCTCGTCTATTGGGGCCGAAAACTATACGAGTTTGGCCGAAGAGATGATGGGCGTTCGCGCCACCGAATTATCCCTACTTAGCTAATTTTATAAAAAAATGTTGATTTTTGCCGATTGTTGACGTATCTCCTTATGCATAAAAGCATAAGGAGGGTGTTTATGTTGCTACGTCAGAATGAATCTGGGCAGCGTATAAAGCGATCCACTGCAGCGCAAGTGGAGATGCCTTTTATCGCGGGTGCTCCCGTGATGCGCAACCTGCTAGACATGCTGAAACGGGTTGCCCATTCGCATGCGACCGTCCTGGTCGAGGGAGACAGTGGAACCGGGAAGGAGGTGTGCGCCCGATGGATCCATGCTCATAGCATGCGGTCCAAAGAGCGTTTCATCGGAGTAAATTGTGCCGCATTGCCGGACAGTCTGTTGGAAAGTGAACTATTTGGACACGAAAGGGGAGCGTTCACCGGAGCAACGGTCCAGCGCTTGGGACGTTTTGAACAGGCCGACGGCGGAACGATTTTCCTCGATGAAATTGGCGCGGCATCGCCTGCTGTCCAACTGAGACTGCTCAGGGTGCTGCAGGAACGCGAGTTCGAGCGCGTAGGAGGGACGCAGCCGATCCGCGTAGACGTGCGCGTTGTGGCGGCAACCAACGTCGACTTGCAGACCGAAGTTAACGAGGGGCGCTTTCGCGAAGACCTGCTTTATCGACTGAGGGTGGTTCCCGTCAAATTACCTCCATTAAGAGAGCGGAAGTCCGATATTTCGCTGTTGATAGCACATTTCATACAGCTGTGCAATGTGCGCAATGGGCGCAGTGTGCTGGGTATGAGAGAAGATGCGCTCCGCTTGCTGTCTGAATACCCTTGGCCAGGAAATGTGCGTCAGTTGGCCAACGTCGTCGAACAGATGGTGGTGTTAACGGAGAACGATTATCTGTCGAGCGGAGACGTGCCGACCGAACTGGCCGATTGGCGAAGCAAAGAAGATCTCTTGGAACTGGGGACAGCTGATTTTAAAAAGGCGCGCGCGCTGTTTGAGCGCCGTTTTCTTTGTGAGGCATTGGAGCGGCACAACGGGGTGATAGCCCAGGTCGCCGAAGCCATTGGTATGTCGCGCAAGAATCTATATTTAAAGCTGGATAGCCTGGGGATTGAGTACGATAATTACCGCAGATGTGGCTGACTATAGGCCAGGACCTAGCGCATGGCGCATTTTCTCATACTGATCGCGCAAATAGCTTCCGTATTCGCTTTTATTTTTTGCTTCGATCTCACTGGCTCGTCGTATGATGGCAAATGCGTGCGCATAGCGCTTCTGTAGATAAAGTAGCTCGGCGTACGTATCCAGGTAGATTGGGTTCTCTCCGTCGATTTTAAGTGAGCGGAGGGAAAGGCTGGTGGCACGCTCTAACTCGATTCCTGCTTCGGCATAGGTCCAAGCCAAATTATTGAGCAGTTGGGCATCTTCGGGGGCGTGTCTCAGCGCACGCTCATAGTAGGGAATGGCCTGTTCTGCAAGGTGCTGCTCGCCGTAGAGTTGGGCGATATGACCCGCAATATGCGGGCTATCATCTCGGTGCAGTGCTCTAGAAAAAGAGCTGTCTGCGGAGACGACGTGTCCCTGACGTAGCTGTAGCTCGCCCAAGGCTACCCAAAGGCGGGGCCGATCCGCATCTAGGAGCAGTGCCTCCTGCAGTTCGCTCTCTGCCCGAGAGAAATCTTCCTGTTCAACTGCGATATGACTGCGCTCAATGCGGGCGTATAGATAAGTTGGATCCAGAGCAATGGCAGAGTCTAGTTGGGCAATGGCCTGCTGTTCTTGCCCGTTTTGTAGGTAGATCCAAGCCGAAGTCGCCCAGACGGCGGCTGATGCACCTGTTGCACGGCGGAGGGGGGCTAATGCTCGGAGCGCCTCCGCACGCAGCGCTTCTTTTTTACATAGCGTTCTCAGTGCGCTGTGCGCTCCTTCGTTGCCCGGATCATCGGCGAGTGACTCTACCAGTATATCTAACGCCTGCATATCGTTCCCGTTGCCCATATGAGCCAGTGCTAGCAGCAGGTTGAGTTCCGTTTGATCGGGAGCTTCGCGCAGTGCGCGCCGTCCTTCCAGCAGCGCTTGATCGTAGTATCCGTTCTCCAGATACATCGTCGCTAAACGCTTTCGGTCAATAGACTGGCTACCGCAGTGCGGGTTGTCGATGATAAAGGTCGCCATAACGGCAGCGCATAAGATATACGGTTTCATTAGTATTCGTGTCGATTGGCGTAGATATGCATTAACAGTCCGATGGCCAGTAGGTTTGCCAGCAGCGACGAACCCCCAGAGCTCAAAAAGGGAAGCGGTAAGCCGGTAACGGGCATTACGCCGATGGTCATGCCCACGTTGACGAATACGTGGAAGGCGATCATAGCTGCTAAGCCAATGGCGATCAGGCTGTAGAATTGGTTTTTGGCGACAGAGCCGATGTGCAGAGCGCGACCAATCAGAGACAGAAACAGCGCCAGTGCGGTCAGCGCGCCGACAAACCCAAATTCTTCGGCGACGACAGAAAATATGAAGTCGGTATGGGCTGCAGGAAGAAACTCGTACTTGGTTTGGGTGCCTTCGAGAAATCCTTTGCCCGTTAAGCCACCGGATCCAATGGCTATTTTCGATTGGATAATATTCCAACCAGTTCCTAAGCGATCGCTTTCTGGGTCGAGAAAGGTCATGATGCGATCTTTTTGGTAGGGGCGTAGAAAGTGATCCCACAGGTAGACGGTAACAAGGCCGGCTGACAGATTGGTCAGCACGAGGGAAATAGTGAACAGCAGACGCCCCATCAGAAAGTGGACGGCGATGCCGCTGCCGGTGATGAATACGGCGAACAGATAGGGCGCGGCTCCTTGCCATAGAGGTTCAAAAGAAAATGCGACGCTCAATATGGGTGAAAGAATAAAGAAGATGAAAATGCGCCGCATGCCGGCCCAGTAGAGCATGGGTAAGAGGGGGGCTCCAAAGGAAATGGCTGTCCCTAAATCGGGTTGGCGCACGATGAGGGCCATGGGAACCAAGCACAGAGCGAAAGCGCCCAAAAAACCGCGCGCTTGGTTGATTTGCTCTGAACCGCAGTCGCTCAGATAGCGGGCGATGGCTATGATCGAAGCGATCTTAGCAAATTCGGAAGGCTGCAGACGCAGAGGGCCTATGGTCAGCCAGCGTGCCGCGTCACCGCCGGTTCCCCAAACCAGCACGGTCAGCAGACTACACAGAGCTATGCCGTAGAAGGGGTACGACAATTCGTAGAGTGCCTTATTCGGTAAGTGTACGACGACTAGAGCCGCTAGGAGAGCGACGAGGGCAAAGCGCGCCTGCTTTGACCAAGCTAGCTGCACCACCGGTGAATCGCTGTAATACGCGGCACTATAGATGGCCGTCACCCCGATTGCGACAGTGGCGATCGTCACGCCCAATAGAAAGTAATCGATTTCTCGCACGAAGCGCATAATCATTCTCGGGCCGTAGTTGTTCCCATTGCTTCTGAATCGGCGTATGAATGGGGTGATATTTCTGTGCTCGGTTGTCCGTAGAATGCGCGGATGATTTCGCGGGCAACGGGTGCTGCCGTAGTGCCACCACCCCCGCCTCCTTCGACGACAACGGCGATGGCGATGGCCGGATCGTCGTACGGAGCGAAGGCGACAAACCACGCGTCGTTGCTGTTGTTCTCTCGATTAGGTACCTGTGCCGTACCGCTCTTACCGGCCACTTCGATACCATCAATGCCTAAGCGCCACCCTGTGCCGTGAGCGCCATATACGACGCGATGCATGGCTTTGCGTATCACGTCAAGCGTTGATGCCGATACGCCCTCAATAGGCTGTGGCGGCGGCGGAGATCCCGTTAAATGGGGTGTCACTAAGTAGCCGCCGTTGGCTATCGCTGCCGTATAACGCGCCATTTGCAGCGGGGTGGCCAGCATCGCTCCCTGGCCAATGATGAGGTTGAGCAGATGGCCCAATGTCCATCCGTCGCGCTCTTGATAATACTGGCGCGAGGGGAGTAGTCCAGCGAATTCCTCTGGCTCAAACTCGAGGCCTGTCGGTTGGCCCAAGCCGAATTTCTCGGCGTACTCTCTCCATATTTCAATGCCCATTAGCTGAGCTAAGTGGTGAAAGTAGGTGTTGCAGGAAGTCTCGAGAGCTTCGAGTAGATTGAGCTCGCCGTGGCCGCTGCGGTTGTTGCAGCGGAATACGACATCGCCGACCTGCAGCGAACCAACGCAGGCGGCAAATGTGCTAAGTGTGTCGGTAATTCCCGTCTCGAGTGCGGCGATCGCTCCGATCATCTTTAGCGTAGATCCGGGGGGATAGCGCCCGCGAATAGCTCTATTGAGCAGCGTCGTCTCGCTTTGCAAAACCTGCTGACGCTCATGCTGGGCCTGAAACGAAACAAAAATATTGGGGTCGAAGTTGGGCTTGTTTGCCAGGGCCAAGATCGCTCCGGTTCGCGTATCCAACGCGACTGCGGCGCCGGCTAGACTGTCGGGCAGCGCGCGTTCGGCAACCCTCTGTAAGTCAATGTCAATCGTTAGCTGGAGTTCTTCGCCGGGGTCTGCTAGTTGGTCACGCTCGGAGAACTCTCTCCGCGTGCGCCCGCCGGCATCGACTTCGTAGTAGCGCACGCCATCGCGTCCGCGCAACAGGTCCTCGTAAACTTTTTCCAAGCCGGTCTTGCCAATAAAATCGCCGGCCATATATGCCTTGCCTGTTTCCCCGTTTCGGTCCTCGTCACGTATGATGCCCATATAGCCAAGCAGGTGTGCCGCGCTTTCATGGTAGGGGTAGTGACGCTGGGCCTCTATTTCGATATCTAACAGCGGCCAGTCGGCTCTGAGGCGCTCTTCGACTACCGAGACCGTGCGGAAATCGACGTCGCGCTTTAGGCGAATCGACCGGTAGCGCCGGCTGTAGGTGCCGTCGAGCGATGTATCTCCGATGGCTTCGGTAAATGCGCGGCGCGTGGCTTCAAAATCTTTGCGCGATGTGCGAGTGAGAGATACGGTATAAAAAGGGCGGTTGCGGGCAACAATGTGGCCGTTGCGGTCCACGATCAGTCCGCGCGGTGCTTTGACGCGTTTCTGAGCAATGCGATTGTCTTCCGATTCGCGCGTGTAGTTTGCTGATGTCGTGACCTGCAGATAGAATAGGCGTAGGATGAGTATGGAAAAGAGCAGGACAACAATCCCGAAGAGGCCGTTGATGCTGGGGCGCTGTCCCCGCGTGTGAGGTGGTTCCATATCAGATGGGTAGAAAGCGCCGGCGCAGCAGCTGCAGGGCGGATGCTAACGCGCCGATTAGTCCGGTATATATTGCCCGGCCAATGCCGTAGCGCATCCAGAAAAAGGGCGCGTTTCCTAGGCTGATGGCGCTGGTAAACGCATAGTAGAATAGGTCGTGCACGAGAACGGCGATACATATGAATGCCACCTGCACTTGGATATTGTCTCCGACGACGCGTGTGCGACCATAGCCAACGGCAAAGCCCACCGTGCATTTCAATAGCGCGTTGAGTCCAAGATCGGTGGGAGCGTAGACGTCTTGCAGCAGACCGATGAAAAATCCCAGGGCCATTGCGGCCATGGGCCCTTCGCGTAGGGCGAGAAAGATTAATACTAGTAAGACGAGATCTGGTTTCAGACTAGAGAGCACGAGGAACTCAACCCATGTCGTTTGCAGGACGAAGGCTAGGATTAGGAGCAATGCGTAGCGTATGATATGCATTTTTAGTCTGCTGTAGCAGGTATTTTAAGTGTCGTTCCAACCAGCAGCGTTGTCGTTAGCGCGATACTGTTTTGTCGCGCTAACTCTTCGACTGGCAGGCCAAATTTGCGCGCTATGCTATAGAGCGTATCGCCTGTGGCTACGGTGTACTCGCGATCTTTCTGCTGCTTCTCATCTACGACTAAGACCTGCCCCGGCTTTATAAAGGCGTCTTCAATTCCGTTCCACGTCTGCAGAGACTTGATGCTGATATCGAACTGTCGGGCAATGCCCCATAGCGTTTCGCCCTGCTGCACCGTATGCGTTTTACGTCCATTGACATCGAGCGCTATAGCAGCAGGCTTTACAGGCGCTGCCAATTGTATCGTTAGCTTCTGACCGGGGCGTATCAGTCCGTTGTTTAGGCTGTTCCACCGCATTAGGTCGGATACAGACACGTCGTGCTGTCGAGCTATTCTGCTGAGTGAATCACCCGGTCGCACGGTGTAAGTTTTCTGTGCGTCGTTCTTGCGTTGGTTTACCGCACTGGGATTGGCTGGGATATAGAGCCGCTGGCCGGGGTAGATGCGGTTGGGATTCTGCAGGCTATTAGCGGCGATGATCGTGCGCGTGCTGACGCCAAATGCCTGTGCGATACTTGACAAGTTGTCCCGCTGCTGCACCTCGTAGTGATACACAGCCGCTTTTTGTGCATCCGACAGGCGTTCGTAACGTTCGGCAAACGTCGCCCGTGTGCCTACCGGTAATCGCAGCACATACGGTTTTTTAATTCCGGGCGGCGTGATCGATTGGCGCAGTTCGGGGTTGAGGGCGCGCAGAGTCGCCTCTTGGATATCAATTGTGCGTGCGGCGGCCCGCAGATCGACGTAGGGCCACTCGGCGGGCAGCGTCATTTCGTCGTAGGTAAAGGGCGGGTCGAATTCGATCGTATCAAAGCCAAAAACGGAGGGGTTCTTCGAAATGATGGTAGCTGCCATAAAGAGGGGAATGTAGTTGCGCGTTTCCTGTGGCAAGTTGAGCTGCCAAAAGTCGCGCGTTCCGTCGCGCTCAATCGCGCGCCGTACACGTCCGCGTCCTGAGTTATAGGCGGCTAGGGCGAGCCGCCAGTCGCCGAACTCTTCATAGAGACTCTTTAGATGGCGTGCGGCTGCATGCGTGGATTTGATTGGATCGCGCCGCTCGTCGATCCAGTGGGTTTGCTGTAGGCCTTCTAATTGGCCGGTGCTAGCGACAAACTGCCAGAGACCCACGGCGCGCGCGCGCGAATAGGCGTTGGGATTAAACCCGCTTTCAATCATGGCGATATGCAGCAAATCCTGGGGTAGGCCCGCTTCCTTAAAGATGCGCCATATCATATCGCGATACCGCCCAGAGCGCCGTGCCCAGGTGGCATAGGTTTGTCGGCCGCGCGTTTGGAAAAAGCGAATGCTTGCTGCGACGCGAGCGTTGGCATCTATGGGTACATCGGACTGCAGACCAAACTGGTGGATGCGTACGAGCTGCGACGCATCCTCGGATAGATCCTCAATTCGCTCCTGTGAAAGGCCTTCTAACAGGAGGACAAGGGGGCTATCGGCGGAGAAGCTCTCGAGGTCGGGCAGTAGGTGTAAGTAGGCCCGTTCAATGTCGGCTGCCAGCTGTGCAGCACGGGTCGTATCCGCTATTGAATCGTTGGCTTCCATCTGCGCTAAGTTGCGATAGGCGCGGTCGAGATCTTCCTGCGCCGCCTGCGGGTTTCCCTGCGATTGCGCCTCTTGAGCGCGCAGCAAAAACCAGCGTGCGGCACGTAGGTCCAGACCGGAATCAACCGGTTCTTCAATTGAATCAACCGCCGCTTCTGATACGGGTTCAGGCAGCGGTTGTGTTGTACGGGGCTGCCAGTATGCACAGGAATAGGCGCTCAGCGATAGGGCGGCGAGCGCGCACCAGGCGCTTGGGCCGAGCATCGATTAGTCTCGCTTAGGGATGAGGACTTGAGCGCGCACTTTGAGAGCGTTGGGGTAACGGGACTTGATTTTCTCGGCCGCCGTCTGCGCTTCGTTTTCGTCGGCGAAGTGGCCCACTTCAACCTTATACCAGGGCGCTTTAAACGTCACATCTATATCGCGTCGGTTCAGTCGGGCCATCGCTTTGCTGCGCAACCGATCGGCCTCGTCATAAGACAGGAACTGGTCTAGCAGCACGCGCCAGCCAAAGGTGCGAACTCGTTCAGTCGATTCTTCTGTGGGCGCTGTGCTGGGTTCGTCTTCGCTGGTGGCTACAGGTCCATCTTCGACCTGTTCATGTGGCATCTCGAGCTGGCGTTCCACGGAAACGATATATGCGTCACCATAGTCCGAACCTAATTGTCGGACGCGTCCTAGCAGTGGTTGCGCGGCCTCACGCGTGGCAAAATCTCCCGCTTGTACCATATACAGCTGGTTGCGCTGTTGGATATAGGTAGATGCATTCAGAGAGGGTGTCAGCTCTTCGATCAACTGCTGCGCGGCCTGTTCGTTGCTCAGCGCTAGAAGCTGCACTCGGAATACCTTGGTGCTGTGTACGACGGGTTCATCCACGGCTTCCTGTTGCGTCAGGTCGACCTGCCCAACATCGGCTGTTTGCTCCGGTGGAGCAGTGATCGGAGGCGAGGATAGTTCGCTTTGCTGTGGGGCCAATGGCTGAGAAAGACGAGGGAAATTGGGCTGTATGAGCAGCAGGTCTTCGCGGATTGAGCTGGGATCAAATGCCTCGCGTAGCGCTTGCTGCTGGGCCACAGCCTGTGCCGGAGCTATCGGAACAGAAGACGGTGCACTCGCGCAGCCCCACAGGTGTTGGCATACCACGAGGGAGATAAGAGCTCTCTTCGGTGTTGTCAAAAAAAACATGATCGCCACCTTACGTGCTCGATGCGGTGCGGACCCAAGTGCGCAATGTGGGTTCAAACGGTGCGCGGGCTACGCCCTGCTCGGAAATGATCGCGCCGACTAGGTGATGGGGTGTTACGTCGAAAGCCGGATTGTATACGTCGACATCGGCCGGCGCGGTTTGCCGCCCCATGCCGCTGCGGATTTCGTCGCCGTGGCGCTCCTCTATGGGAATCTCGTCGCCGCTCGCCAGCGATACGTCTAACGTGGAGACGGGAGCAGCAACATAAAATGGCACGCCGTGTTCCTTGGCTAAAATGGCCAAGCCATAGGTGCCTATCTTGTTGGCTACGTCGCCGTTGGCTGCAATTCGGTCGGCGCCAACGATGCAGCAGGCGATGTCTTCTTGGCGCAGTACGCTTGCGGCCATATTGTCGCAAATTACGCGCACGGGGACGCCGCTTTGCTGCAGTTCCCATGCCGTCAGGCGTGAGCCTTGGAGCAGGGGCCGCGTCTCGTCGGCAAATACGCTAATCGTCTTGCCTTGCTCGTGTGCGGCATAGATCACGCCCAGGGCCGTGCCGTAATCGGCTGTGGCTAATCCGCCGGCGTTGCAATGCGTAATCACTTGGCCCGATGCGGGCAATAGATCTGCTCCGTAGCGGCCGATGCGCCGACAGACCTCTTGATCCTCGGCAAAAAGGCGCTGAGCCGCTCTGAGCAGGTGGGCACATACCTCGTCATTTGTTAGATCGGCATAGCGGCTGGCAACGCCGCGCATGTGTTCCAGTGCCCAGAACAGATTGACGGCCGTAGGCCGGGTGCGCTCCAGGCGAGCAATGGACGAATTCAACTCATTTTGGAATACATTTTTGGAGAGAGACGCTGCGGCTTGGGCCCCTAGGACGACGCCGTAGGCTGCTGCCAGGCCAATAGCTGGTGCGCCGCGCACCATGAGAATCTCTATGGCTTTTGCCACGCTTTCTGCGTCGCGACACGTCTCGTATGCTACGACTTCTGGAAGGCGTGTCTGATCGAGTAAGATGAGGGCGTCATCTTCCCATATGAGCGTCTGTACCGGCATTATGGCTGAGAGAACTCGAAAGGCGTGCGCGGCTTGGGCTCTGTCGGCGCTTCCCACTGGTCGGCAAATTCGGTGCACTTTGCGTCTCCCCAGAGGCGCTCCAGAGCATAGAAGTCGCGCGCTTCTTGGCGGAAAACATGGACGACGATGTCTACGAAGTCGACCAAGACCCATCTACGCGTCGACCCACCTTCAACGTGCCATGGAGCATCGCCCGCCTCTTTGAGCGACTGGGCGACCTCGTCGGCCAACGTTTTGACGTGCTGCTCGGAAGTGCCGGTACACAGCACGAAATAATCGGCCGCATCGGATAGACCGCGCAGATCCATCAGCAGGATATCTAGCCCCTTTTTGTCCATCAACACTTCAATGATCTGGTTGATTCTTGGCTCTTCGTGGTGTTTCATGGAAAAAGGTGGTGTCCTTTCACTATCCCTACTGGAATAGATCGATGCGTTGATAGTCTTGGCCGATGACGATGGTTATATCCGCCAGGCGGAAGTCTTGGTTGATCTGCTGGTCGATCACATGCGGTATGCCGAGGGCTTGAGCTACCTGTTCGGCCCGCTGACGCTCGCCGCCGCGTCGGATGACGAGGGTATGTAAATACCCGAAGTGGTCGGCGTTACCTTCGTGTATTACGTCCAGCCCCATGTCGCGAGCTCTCCTAGTCAGGCGTGCTGCCACCTGAGAAACCCCACAGCCGTTGAGCACTTCCACGCGAATAGGATGCGGCAGAGGAGAGGATACTACGGCGGGTGTTGGTGCAGGAGAGGGATCGATGGGTTGGAAACTAAACTCTGGCCAGAAGGCAATGGCCAAAATGATCACACCGGCTGTCCCGGACAAAAACCAAAGTATCTTTTCGTGCACCCCAGTAGCGCTCCCCATTTGCAGCGCGACGGCAAGACAAGTACACAGACGCGAGTAAATTGTTGTTTTAAATGAATGAAAAACGATGCATTATGTCAACTAGACGCGGCTCTTGTCAGGGAAGGTAGAAACCGTATAATCGCCCTATAAATGACGCTGTATAGGGACAAAATGAGAGGTTGTATATGAGCGAGATGTGCGTGCAAATCGATATACCCGAAGATCGCTGTGTCGAGCTGTTTTCCACGGCCGATGCCTTGGATAGCTGTCATCGCGCCTTTCTGCACTACGGTAGCGGCACAATCGAGAATCCTCCTCGTAGCGAGGAGGTGCGGCAGAGCAATGGAATGGATCTGTTTCGCTTGGATATGCCGGCTGAATGGCCCGGCACGTATCGCGCGCGCAAGTGCATCGAGGAGCGTTCCGACGTGGCCAGCGGCCGGTTAGCCGCTCGTCAAGCGTATATCGAATTGGAAGATGTGCCGCGCGGCTCGCTCGTTCGCTTGGATGCTGGACATATAACAGATCTACGCACGGGTGCGGCGGGAGCGCTGGGATTGCAGTATATGGCGACTAGAGCGATTCGTCGATTGGCGATTCTGGGCACGGGGCGCGTGGCGCGCACGCTGGCACTAGCCTGCGATACGCTCTTTGAGCTTACTGAAATTCGCTGCACCAGCAGAAACCAGGAAAAACGCGATGCCTTTGCCCGCCAAATGTCGTCCAAACTGCGCGCGTCACTGCATATGACCGAGACGCAGAGCGAATGCCTGCAGGGGGTCGATGCTCTATTGACGGCCGTGCCCACTCCTCAGCCGATACTCGACGTCGCGGACGTAGAGCAAATAGACTATTTGGTGATCGTCGGAGGCGATGGGCGCACGCGGCAGGTAGAATCGTTGGTGTTGGAACGTCGTTCGGTCGTGGTCGATTTATTGGAACAAGCCGAAAAATCGGGCGAGTTTCGCTGGGCGCGATCGCAACAAGCGGCGACGGAGTTCAATCTCGTCCGAGCAGACGACGGGCGGGCGCTGACAATCGGCGATGCGGCGCATGGTCGCGTGCGAATGCCGCGCGGCTGTGTCTATCTGACCGGGCTGGCTGTTCAGGATTTGTGTGCGGCTGCCGTGGTCTATGAACGGTGGCGTGCGCGTAGCGCTACTTGAATAACCCCGAGTATTTAAAGGTCATTATATAATCCTGCGATCCTTTGCGCTTTGGTTTGGGACGCGTGTCATAGACGTCCCAGCCGAAGCCAAAGAGGAATTGATCCTTATAAAACGAGACGGCTAATCCGAGCGAGACGGCCAGCGAATTCTCTGTCGATAGCGCCTCGAGCACGTTGCCGATGGCCGTGAAGTGAATGCCGGAAATCGACGGGTTGTCGACGTTGTGCCAGCCGGCAAACGCTATACCGGGTAGGCCGATTAGGCGCTCTGTTTTGCCCTTGATGAGATTGCCTTCCGCATCGGTGTAGTCGCGGCCCGGACGAATCGTTAGGAACGAAAGCAGTGGTTTCGCTTCAAACTCCCACTTCCATCCACCCGCCTGCAATATCTGGCTGATACTCTGAGGTGGGGCACCTGGATAACTGCGCGTAGTGATCTTAAGGCGGACGCGTCGATTGCTCTTTTCCAGCAGGCGCAGATTGATGTCCTCGGCCAGCACGCGGCCTTCGCTCGAATCGTAAATCTTTACAGAGGTCTGCTTGGCGCCGCCTTTGGGGTCGTAGTTTTCGTCGAGGGTGGTCCATTCGATCGTGAACTCGCGACCGACCAAAGCCTGGCGCAGCGAATCGGGTATGTCGAAGGCTACGTCGATTTTGGTCTCGTCTTTCTGCACCATCGGGGTGTTGTTCCAACCGACGGGCAGCGGAGAGCCTTGCTCTTTGCGCGTGGCAATTAGGCGAGTAATGCTGGCTAGGTCGATGTTCCTCAGCGCACCCTGTCCCTTGAATGTGAGCGGTCGCGCTTTGTCTTTAACGTCGTTACTGACGAGCAAGACGCGCCCGAGTCGTTCGCCCAGCGCATTGGGTTGGAAAAAGACTTTTAGGCGCGTAGACTGTCCTGGTGCCAACGAGAAGTGGGTTGGTTCGACCCGCACCTCAGGAGTTTCTGGATGGGCTTCTACCTGCAGCGTGGTGTCGCCGGAATTGGTCGCTACCAGCGTCCGCTCTTCGGTTTCCCCCAAGACGACATAGCCGAAGTCGACGACACCGCTCGGATTAATTTCGATCTCAGCGGCCACCCCCGTGCCGTTGAGCAAAACGTCTAGGGTTTCGGTGCCCTCTTCCCAGAAACCGTCTATGCGCAGCGTGCCGGATATCGTGCCGCGCGAAGAGGGTGTAAAAGCGATATGGACCGGCAGCGTGCGCAGGCTATTGGCCGGTAGTACGAGCCGATTGGCGGGGTCAATCTGCGTGTAAATCGCGAATTCTTCACTGGTCGAACGAATCTGATTGATGGTTAAATCGGCGTTGCCAATATTGGCGAGCTCGACGATCTCGCTGCTCGTTTCCCCGACGGCAATCTGACCAAAATCAACGGTAGACGGACTGAGCTTGAGAAACTGGCCGATGCCCTGTAACTGGAGCATGCGTTCGCCCTGCTCCGTCGATACCGCTAGCGTCGCCTGACGAACGCCAATCTCTTTGGGCGAAAAATCGATCGAAACCTTGCCACTGGCGCCGGGTTGCAGCAGCAGCGAATTACTGCCCAAGCTGAATTCTATGCCGTCGGTATCTAGCAGCGCTAGCTGGGCCGTGTAAGGCGTTCCGCCGCGATTCCACAGCAGCAGGTGGTCGCGCTGGGTCTTACCTAGGGGGACGTTGTCGAAGTGCACCTGTGCGCCGTTGAGAATTTCCAAACGCGGCGGGCTAATCTGTCCTTCACCCCGCAGCGGAATCATTAGATCAGAGGCGTTGGGATCGTTCGTGGTGATATGCAATTGGCCCAGCGCAATGCCGGATATTTGCGGTTGAAACGGGATCTGAATTTCGAGGCGTTGTTCAGGGGGAAGAGCCGCTGGGAGCGGTGTGCTGGGCAGAAGAAATCCGCTTCCGTTTACCTCGGCCGACTGCAAATATAGGTCGGCCTGCCCACGGTTTAGCACCGTAACAGTGCGCACGACGCTCTGGCCGATATCTACTGTTTGATATTGAACGCCGACTTCGGGCAGCGGAGAAACGGCTGCACGCGGCGCCCGGACCTGTGCGCTGACGGCTAGCTGAACAGAAGTATTGTCCGGCGAACGAATGTGCAGCGTGTTGGTGAACGTACCTCCGTGTTCGGATCGCAGAGAGATAGCACGCTCCACTTTTTGCCCTGGTCGCAGGGAAAGGGGTAGGCTCTCGCTGAGCAAGAATGGCGTAGGCTCGCGCTCCCAAAACACGCTGTCGATGCGCACGTCAACTTCACCGGTATTTTCAAGCGCGAAAAACTCTTGTACTGTCTGCTGTATGTCGGCCGATTCGAACGTCAATCCGTCGGCTGGATGGAGCGCCCACTTGGGTTGGACAACCTGTGCGTTCACCGCTACGGTCGTTTTCTCGCCCTTGAAAAAATCGCTCGTTTGCAGAGAGATAGTTCCCTCGTGTGCGCCCATTTCTGTGGAGCGAAAAGTGACGCTGAGCGCCCGCTGTTGGCCTGCTGGAATACGCAGCGTTTCAGGCGAGGCTACAAAGGGGCCTGCATCGAGAGAGACCAAGACTTCAATTGCTTCTTCCCGCGTGTTCTTTAGCTGGAGTGACGACTCGACTTCTTGGTCGGATTTAGCTGGCGGCAGCAGCAGGGATCGGGGCGTAACCTGGATGGATTGGGCAAGCGAAGGAGCCGGCTGGATGCACGCTAGGAGTGCGGCTACGAGCAATGTGTAAAGCAGCGATTTCATGCGTTGAATGTAGCGCAAAAAAGAAGAGCGACCAACTCGCCGGAATACCGTGTATAACGTTTGTCGAAGCGCCACAGCTCAGAAGTGTGGTAGACTTCCTCTTGGGTATTCTTTTGCGAGTTCAGGTCACTCTTTGTGGTGCAAAACATAAGGCCAAAGGTTCCCGGATGTCAAGCGACTCCGCTTAGGTTCTGAGAATTTTTTTCAATCCGTCGACCAGCCGATTCATACCCTCGGCGACGGTGTCTTGGCGCAGGGCACCGAAGGCGATGCGCAGATGGCACGCGTCTCTCAGCCCGAAGGCTTCGCCCGGTATGACGGCTACGCGAAATTCGCGCACGAGCTGCTCGACCACTTTGAGTGCAGACAAGCTGGTATGTAGACGCGCCAATAAGTAAAAAGCTCCGCGCGCGTCGGGCACGTGGCATGATGCGCCGAGTTCCTCAAGTCGATTCAGACAGAGTTGGCGCACGGTGGCCATATCGTCAATAAAAGGTCTGCAATAATCGGCTCCGGCGCGCAGTGCGCCCAAGGCGGCGTACTGAGAAACGACGGGCGGGCAAATGAGTACTGTATCTTGGGCTTTCTCTAAGGCGGGGACTAGGTGGGCCGGGGCGACTAAATAGCCTAGGCGCCAGGAGGCCATTCCATATCCTTTTGAAAAGGAGAATAGGGATATCGTGTGTGCCGCGCTATTAGGTAGTGAAGCCGGTGAAAAGTGTGTTGCCTCTTCATAGGTAAAATACTCGTAGGCTTCGTCAGAAAAATGGTACAATCCGCGCTGGCGGCACAGTTCGTTGACGGCGACGAGGTCTTCTCGTCGATAGACGGCACCGGTGGGATTGTTGGGTGAAATGGTGACGATGGCGCGCGTTCGGCTGCTGATGGCGCCGGCGATACGGTCTACGCAGAGCTGGTACTCGCCGTCGGTTGGCACCGCTACGACGCGACAGTTGGCCATAGCTATGGCCATTTCGTGGTTGAAGTAAAACGGGGAAGAGATAATGATTTCATCGCCGGGATCGGCGATGGCCAGCAGGGCGTGGTAAAACCCCATATTGCTTCCTGCCGTAACCATGATGGCCGCCTCGTCTTCGGGGGCTATGCCATTTTCATCGGCTAGCTTGGACTGCAGCGCTTGTTGGAGTTCGGGCAGTCCGCGCGCCGCCTGGTAGTGGTGCTGACCTAGGTGGACGCCAAAGTCCTGCAACGCTTCTAATGCCTGCGGTGGCGGTGGATAGTGCACGACGCCCTGGCCGAGCGATATGGTTCCCGGCGTTTGGCGTATCAGTTCGGCTACGTGGGGAATAACCGGAGGCTGCACGGAGCGCATGCGCTCGGATTCGAAGAAGCTGCCCATGTGCTATGCGTCCTGCAGCGCGCGATCTAGGTGGGCCATGAGGCGGTCTATTTCTTGGCACATCGCGTCGTCGAGTGCAAAGCTGAGCGGGCCGCGATGGACCTGGTTGGGAAAGAGGCCGCGGCGGTGCATAATGTAGCGCTCGCTGACGATAAAACCATCGAGTCCGCCCTGCAACTGTAGTGTGATCAGCGCACAGATAGGCCAGTAGAGTCGGTAGGCTTGTTCGTCGTCTCCGGAGCGGAGCGCATGCCAGAGTGCGGTGGTGCCTTCCAAGAGTTCGACGCCGGGTATTGTACCGGTTATACCGCGGCGGTAAGAATCGATCAACAGCACGCCGCCGCTGCCTTCGAAAATACCGGCGCGTCCCTCTGTGGCTGCATGGAGCGCGGAAATGCAGGGGCCCAGCGGCGCGGCTTCTGGTTTGAACAGCACGCGATCGCCGTATTCGGCAAATAGGCTGGCCTGAAAGGCAATGCTCATGGGGTTGCCGACGTATGAGCTGGCATCTTGAACGAAGATGGGTATGTCGACCTCGTCGAGTAGCGCGACAAAATAGCTGCGGAGCTCGTCTTCGGATAGGGCGCGCGAAATAGGCGGAATGGCCATGAGTGCCGCCGCACCGCCGTCCTCTGCTGCTCGGGCATACAGGCAGGCCTGCCGGGTGCTCTCTGCGGCTACGTTGATAACGACGGGGCCGCGCTCGCGGGCAAACTGACACAGCTGCGCTGGTAGGGCGATGCGTTCGCGTTCGCTTAGGCGGAATAGGTCGGATACTAGCGCTAAGCAGAAACCGTCGGCTCCTGTTTCAAATAAGTAGTCGACCTGTCGTTCCATTGTGGATAGGTCAATGGCGCCGCTCTCTTCGTACGGCATGTGCACTACGGGTAAGACACCTGCAATGGCGTGCTGGGGCATGAGGGCCTCTGTATTCGATGTGGGCGCTTTTAACGTGCGCGCCCTTGGCGGATGATGGCCAATAGCTTGGTTTCGACTTCGTCGTTTGCCGCGGCCAAAAAATGGGCAAATTTACGTCGTTTGGTGTAGCCCGGGCGTCGATTGGGACCGATCAGACAGCGTGCGCCGGCTTCTTCGGCAATCAGTGAAGGCGGGCCGGCGTCGTAAATTTCGACCTGGCGCGTTAAGTATCCAATGAGCTGTCCTTCGGCAATCTGCGTCAGCACGAGAGCGGCTCCGAGCGGGTGCTCTCGCGGGTCCAGCGCATGGTATTTGCGCGCTAATTTTTGGTAATCGCGTGCTTTGGAGGAGATGAAAACTTTGTTATGGGGTGCCGTACGCGCTATGCGCAGTCGTTTTTTGCGCCGTTGACCTGTATACACGAAGGCACCTTGACCGCGCACGGCGGTAAAAATCTTGTCTTCGCTCGGGCGGGCGACAATGGAGGCCAGCATAATGCCGTCGCAGGCTAGTCCGATCGTTATGTGGTAGGGGGCATCGCCGCGTTTAAAGTTCCACGTACCATCGATGGGATCGAGAATGACCAGGTAGGGCGCATGGGCTCCTGCGAAGCGCTTTTTAAGCGGCGTATTTTCTTCGGCAATTACGCCGACCTGCGGAAAATGCTGTAACACGGCGCTGAGCAGAATCTCCTGCAGGCCGCTATCCAAGGCGGTAAACGCGGTCGAGGCGGCCTGTGCCTTGTCGCCGGTTAAGCCGCGATCGGCCGCTTTGCCGATGTCGGTGACCTGACCGTAAAAGATTAGAGAAGCCTGGGCACACTGGCGTACGACCGGCAGCAAGGCGTCGATAAAATGCTGTGGCGAGATGGAATCTTTCATAGATGTGCTATTAAAAAAAAACGCCTGGCTCCCCGCAAGGAGTCAGGCGTCTCTATCTGTTTGTCGCGTGAAAAATTAACCGGCTGCTTCCTGCAGTTGGTTGTTTTGCAGCGCCGCGATGACCTTGTCGGGGCTCATGGGCAGCTCGCCCAAGCGGACGCCAACCGCATCGTAAATGGCATTGGCAATGGCGGCCATCGGCGGGACCAGCGGCACTTCACCGACACCGCGAATACCGTGCGGACTAGCCGGGTTGGGGACTTCGACTAACAGGGTCTCGACCAGCGGCAGGTCGAGCGCTGTGGGCATTCGGTAATCGAGAAAGGTGGGGTTGGCCATCGTGCCATCTTCTTTGTAGAAGTAGCCCTCGCTGAGCGCCCAGCCGATCCCTTGAACGGCGCCGCCCTGGATCTGCCCCTCGACGTAGGAGGGGTGGATGGCTTTGCCCACATCCTGCACAGCGGTGTAGCGCAGAATTTTTACTTTGCCGGTATCCGTATCGACTTCAACGTCGACGATATGGGTGCCAAAAGCGTTGCCTGCACCGCTGGCGTTGATCGTGCCCTTACCGGTAATCGGCCCGCCCGTGCGGCCTTGCTCGGCGGCGATCTCCTTAAAGGTGAGCGCCTTAGACGGGTCGGATGTGCTGACGAACTTGCCGTCCTGATACTCGATATCGCCCTCTTCAACTTCGAGCTGGCGCGCCGCGCGCAGGCACATCTCGGCCTTGACGTCTTCGGCGGCCTTGTAGCATGCATGTCCCGTTGCATAGGTGACGCGGCTACCGCCCGTGCCACCCGTCATGCCGATCGATGAGGTGTCGGGAATAGACGGGTTGA
>JAYOKQ010000052.1:0-13375 GCA_038119905.1 Gemmatimonadota bacterium
GCTCCGCGCCGTCGCTGCTCCCTTCTTCATAGGTAAAGCTGCCGTCAAAACGCTCGCCGTTGGGTTTGATACCGGTAAAGCGAATCACATCGCCATCGGTGAGATCGGCGCCAATATTGGCCAAGTCGTTGAGCGCGTCCGTGTCGGAAGCCCGAAACCCGACCTGTATTGAACCGGCCGTAAAGCCGAGCCGCGAAGCCACGTTGACCTCTGGATCGACATTATCGACTTCAATGGAGACCTGTTCGCCACCTTCGACGGTGCGCATAATGAGTTCGCCCAAGTCGTTGGTCTTAAAGAGGACTTTGTTTTTAAGCGCACCGTTTACGCTAATCTGAGAATTCAATTCGGCAATGAGTTCGAGCCGATCCTCATAGGATTTAGCCGGCACGTTGAGCGTGCTTTCGATCACTTCCGTACCCGAGGTTATGCGGACTTTTAAACTAGCCTCACCTAAATCGCTCAGATCGAGAGGAAAACCGGGGTTGGGGCTGCTGGTAAGGCGAGCCGGCAGTCCAAAAGAAGTATTACCCGTCCAGACCTGAGCCCCCGTACCACTCCCGCTAGCGTCGAGGTTACCCGACAGGCGAATGGTCGTCGTGGCGACGGCTTCCGACTCCCGATCGAGGGGAATAATCAAATCGGCCACTTCGGAATTAAACGTCCCATCGGCATTGGCAATGTTGCCCTGCACAATCAGACCCGTTCCAGGGTCGTAGAGACGGCCATCGGTATCAAAGGCAAAAGTGCCATCGCGCGTAAACATGCGCTGATTACCATCGCTAACGATAAAGAAACCATCGCCGTCGACAGCCAAATCCGTCTCGATGCCCGTCGTCTGCAGCGTGCCCTGCTGCTGCACGGTGTCGATACTGCTCACGCCAACGCCTAAACCCGACTGGCTCGGATTGGTGGCGGCAATCTGGGCGCGCTGTGGCCCCCCGCCGTAAATCGTCCGACTCATGACGTCGGCGAAGTTAGCCCGCTCTCCCTTGTATCCAGTCGTATTGACGTTGGCAATATTGTTACTGATTACATTCATGCGCGTCTGGTGACTGCTGACGCCCGTAATACCTATGTAAATTGAATCCAGCATGTATTCCTCTATTTGTGGCTAGTATCGACTACTGAACCCATCCAGGGTGAGTCGACCATGGCCATGCAGTCCATTCCGTGGACCGCACTCCGGTGCATGTATGCACCGATCTCGGTATGCTATTAGTTTGCTGCTAACACGCCGCGCACATCGCTCAGCGTTAACTCGCGTCCACCAGCCCACAGGTACGATTCGTCTTCACCATAGCGAATCGCCTCCACGCGCACGCGCTGAAGCGCTTCAGCGGCGACCGGTGCACCACCGGCGCCCTCGGCGGTAACCACGACTCGGTAGGCGCCCTCGGGCACTTGAATTCCACCCTCACTGCGACCATCCCACTCCACGCTCCCGTGTGCCTGCGAAACATCGAGATCGAACTGACGCACGAGCTGTCCACGCCCGTCTACGATGCTGAGCGTCGCGGCGCGAGCTCCGTTTCCTAAACCGTAGTTGATCGATGCATCATCGCCGTAAAATCCAACCTGATTGGTTACCACCTCGACATCTTTACCGACGAGTGACGTCACGAGATTGTTGGCAAAAGCCGTCTGCAAGCTGCCCTCTTTGTTCTGGCTTGTGGTCAGCGTTTGGTTGATGTTCTGCAGCTGCTCTAGCGATGTAAACTGCGCCATCTGGGCAATGAATTCCGTATTTTCCAGCGGGTTGAGCGGATCTTGATAGCGCAGCTGCATCGTCAGCAAGTGCAAGAAGTCATCCTTACCCAGCTGAGCGCGCGAAGCATCTCCATTTTGCGAAGGAGCCTGCTGCGGATTAGTAATGCTGCTAATATTCATCGTCTATAGCCTCTTTAAGCTGTAAAATCCACGTCACCGCTGTCTGGCCTACGCGCGGCCACAGGCGTCGGCACAGCCTCAGCGGTCTCGCCGTCAAGGGCGCGTCGGTTCGGAGCAGAACGCTGGGACGAATCACCCTGCCCTTCGGTAAAAGCGGACTGTCCGCCAACATCTACGCTAAACCCTTCAAGGTCGAGTCCCTGTTCGGCCAGCGCATCGCGCAAACGGCTCATGTTCTGCTCCAGCAGTTGCTTGACCTCTGGATTACTCACGACCACTTCGCCGCGTACGGCCGCCTCGGCCGTGCGCACGCGCAGCTCTATTTCACCCAAATCAGCCGGCTGGAGTTGAAGGCGCATTTCCGCTCCCCCCGCACGCACCAACGATGCTACGCTGCGAATCACTTGGGGTAAAACGGTTTCGGCCATTTCTTCCATAACGGCGGCCTGTCCCCCTGCTGCCTGGGCAATACGCGTGCTAATCTGCTCAACGCCCTTTTCCAAAACGATATCAGGATCCATCATCTCGGTTACGTTGAGCAATTCAAGCGGATTTCCAGATGCGGCGTTTTGCACCGGCACCGGCGCAGCGGCGATTTCGGGCTCGACCGCATCAAACAAAGAAGCATCTAAGGCTGCGTCGTCTTCGCTCTCTCCCCCCTTCGATGCATGTAGATCGGCCCAATCGGCTGTATCTGCGTCCAGTATCACTGCGCTCATTTGTTCCTCTTCGTCGACTTCTTCAGTTCGATCGCCCCGCGTCTCAGCCGCTCCTGCAGCAAGCTCGGTATTTTCTTCCCTGCGATCGCTCTTTTTTTCCATCGTCGGATTCGCCTCTTCGGCCTCTTGGTCCATCTCTACAGCTGTATCTTCCCGCTCTACCTTCTTTTCTGCAGGATGCAGGCTATCCTTTTGAGAAGGAGCAAGCGGGGCGGTATCTTGGTCTAATTGCGCCTGCTCAAGCAGGTTAGCAAAATCCAAACCAAGTGGACCTTCCTTCGCTGATTTAGAAGAAATTTTATCTACGGAACGAGTCGCACTCCCCCCGACCAGCTCAAGCATCGCGAAACTCCTTTCGCTCAAACTCTTCGCGTTCATTCCCTCGGCGCGCGTAGAGTTGTTCACCTACCTCGTCCAGCTGAATCCGTTCGCGGCGATTGGCTTCGCGCCGGTGAGCCTCCTCGGCGCGCTCTTTCAACGTTTCATACACGCGACGCTCACGCGTCGCTTCCAGCAGCTTTTGTCGTTTGTTTTCGACGAGCGCTTCTATCTTCTCTATATGCTGCACCTGTTCTATAATCTCTCGCTGCAGGCGCTGCGTATAGTTTGCACCGATACCCATGAGTCCGGTATCGACTCGCTGTGCTAGCGCTGGGGCTCCCATGTGCAGGTAGTTCCCCCGAGTCGTTTGCAGCGCGAGGAGCTGCTGTCTTTCTCGATTAAGCGCCGCCGTCACTTCACCCAATTCAGCGCGACGCGCCTCTTCTATCCGCTCTTTTATCTCAAGAATACGCTGAAAACGAAAGGTAAAGCGCTTCACGAGGCTATCCGGCCTGTGGCGCTGTCGGTTCGGCCATAATGCCCATCAACCTGCGCACGTTGTGGTCGAATCCTTCGGTCTCGGCGCTGCGCTCCAATCCCTGGCGCAGGTATTGATTTATTGGATCGATATACTGCAGCGATTGGTCGATGCGTGGATTGCTACCGCGAGCATAGGCACCAATATTGATCAGATCCTCCGCCTCGGTATAGGCGGCCATCATCGATTTAACTTCCAGTGAACGACTCCAGTGTGCGTCGCTGGTCACGTCTTTCATAACGCGACTAACGCTCTCCATCACATCAATCGGTGGATAGTGGCCGCGTGAAGCTAAACGACGCGATAGGACGAGATGGCCGTCGAGAATGGCGCGCGAAGCGTCGGCGATCGGTTCGTCCATATCATCGCCCTCGACGAGCACGGTATAGAAACCTGTGATGCTGCCGCGCGCCGTCATACCGGCGCGCTCTAGCAAACGCGGCAGAAGTGCAAAAACAGACGGCGTATAGCCGCGCGTCGTCGGCGGCTCACCGGCGGCTAATCCGATTTCTCGTTGGGCCATGGCCACGCGCGTCAGGGAGTCCATCATCAAAATCACATCTTTGCCCGTATCGCGGAAATATTCGGCAATAGCCGTAGCGACGAAAGCCGCCTTTAAGCGTATCAGCGCCGGTTGGTCCGAAGTGGCGACTACGACGACGGAGCGCCGCAGGCCCTCTTCCCCTAAGCTGTCTTCGATAAAATCGAGCACTTCTTTACCGCGCTCTCCGACTAGGGCAATGACGTTTACATCGGCTTCCGAATGGCGGGCGACCATACCCATCAGCGTGCTCTTGCCAACGCCGCTTCCGGCAAAAATACCCATGCGCTGCCCCTTGCCACAGCTGACGAGGCCATCGAGCGCGCGCACTCCGGTGCCCAGGGGCTGGCGCACGCGGCGACGACTGAGCGGATCGGGCGGTTCGGCATGCACGCTGCGACGCTCTTCAGCGTGCAGTTCGCCCTTGCCATCAATCGGATTGCCCAGACCATCGAGCACTCGCCCACACAGGCCTAGACCGACCGGCACGAACAGCGAGGAGCGGGCGGGAAAAACGCTCGTTCCCGGACGGATACCCTCTATTTGGCCCAGCGGCATGAGCAGCACCTTGCGACCGCGAAATCCCACGACTTCGGCGCGAACGGGTTCGTTCCCCGGATCGCCGATATAGCATAGTTCGCCCAGCGCAACGTCGGCCGGTCCAACCGCTTCAACGACCAATCCGACGATATCGCTAACTCGGCCATAGCGCGTCAGCGGATCGACCTGCTCAATAGCCTGTTTCCAATCGGCCCTATTCATCGTCGGCGCGCTCCTTTTCGGCCATCTGCTCCTCGGCCTCTTCGTGCGCCTTTTCAAACACCGCAGCACGCAGCATCTGATGTAGCCCTTCTACCTGTTCATCGAGACGCGCGTCTATGTTTTCTTCGCGCCCTTCAATCAGACATCCCCCGCGTCCGACGTGCGGACTGCTGCGCACCTTGAGCACGGCCTCTTTATCGACCTTGGCCACCCAGTGATCTGCATAGCGCTGAGCGATGGCTAGATCCTCCGGATGAACTCGAATTTCTACATTGCTGTGCTCGCTCATATGAGACAGCGCATTGCGCACGACCTGAAGCAACACTTTGGGATTCTCAACGGCTTGGATACCAATTATCTTGCGCGCGACGGCAATGACCAGATCGACGACGTCGACCTCAGCTTCAACCATGATTTGCGCACGATCGGCAACGAGCGATCGGTGCAGAGCCTCAATGCGAGCAATGGCTTCTTTGACCTCGGCCTCGCACTGTTCAATCCCATCGTTCACGCCCTCTTCGTAGCGCTGCGCGTGTAGCGCCGTGCGCTCTTCTTGCCAAGCGACCTCGGCTTCCTGCAGGCGCTTGTCTCCTTCGCCGCGCACGTAGCTTACCTCTTGCTGTAGCTTGGTCTCCCATTCGGCTTGCAGCACCCGTTGGGACTCGGCCGCATCGTGCGATAGGATCGAATCGATACCGAGCGCTTCGACGCCTCTGTCATCGTCCTTGTAGCGCTCGACGTAGAGATCGCGTTCGGCCTGTCCCACCGTAACGACGGGACCGGCAAAACGCGCGGTGCGAATTACTTTTGACACGGCCGATCTACCCTTTCACCGGTGCGCCTGCCCACGTGTAAATACCCCCGCAGTCCATTATTAGTTATCCTCGTCCATCAGCATCGTGCGAATCAATTTGGCCGCATCTTCGGGCCGTTCGCGCACCATCTGCTGCACGCGCCCAAGAATCATTTCGTGCGGCGTTTCCGGGCGCTCGAAATCCTCCTCTTCAACATCCGTTGAAACTTCGCCAAGCACTTCGAGTTCGTCCTCGACGCCCACCCCGCGACCAATGGCCTGAATGATGAAGCGCAGCGTAATCAAGGCGGCAATAATACCGAGGATCTTCGCTACATTGATGGCTATATCCGTCCAGAACTCCTGCCGTTCTTGTGCCTGGGACTCTTCGCGAGCGCGAATTTCCTGCGTTTTGTCAAACGCCATCGGATAGACCGAAACGACGTCACCCCTCGTCTCATCTAAGCCAATCGCTTGTTCGGCGAGCTCGGCGAGCTGATTGATCTCTTCCTGTGGACGCACTTCCTCAACGTAGTTGCCTTCCGGATCGATGATGACTTTGGTCTTGTCGATGGTCAACGCCATCGACAGCCGTTTTACCGAGCCAACCGAACCCACGATACTCTGTATCGTTTCGTTTACTTCGTAATTGCGAATAGCCTGCTCTTCGGTGCCCTTCTCCGCCGAGCTAGCCTCCTGCGTCTCTTCGCTTATGACGACCTGAGAGGCACCCGGTTCAACCTGTTTGCGCTGAGTCTGCGTCTGGTCAAAATCAAGTATGGCGTTGATGCGGACGCGTGAGCGATCCTTGCCGATGACCTGATCCAACAGCGTCTGCACTTTGTTTTGCAGTGCCTGTTCAACCTGCTGCTGCATTTCGAACTGCTTGTTGGCCATTTTGACTAGCGGATCGCGCTCTTCAGACAGCATGTTTCCGCTGCCGTCAATGATAATGACGTTTTCCTGTGCCAAACCTTCTACGCTGGCGCTGACCAAATAACCGATGGCATTAATGCGCTCGTTCGACAGTTTTTTGTTGCCATCGATCGTCAGCGTAACGGAAGCAGTAACCGGATTTTGCTCTTCTGTAAAGAGGCTAGGTTCGGGAATCACGAGGTGCACGCGAGCATTGCGCACGCCCTCGATATTGGTAAGCGTCTCTTCGATTTCGGCCTGTAAGGCACGCTGAAAGTTGACTTTCTGGAGAAAGTCGGTCATGGTCAGCTGCGCTTCGTCAAAGATCTCATAGCCGATTCGCCCGCTCTTGGGATACCCCTCGCCAGCCAGCTGTACGCGCAGTTCCATATAGCGATCTTCGGGAACTAAAATAGCCGTCGCATCTGCGGTGAGGCGGTGTGGGACCTCAAGTCCACGCAGGCGATTGCTGATTTCAGCGGCCTCTTGGAACTCCAAGTTGGAGTAGAGTATGCGCCCCTCCCATTGATCGTCACCGCCCGAGGTGAAAAACAGCATAAATACCAGCAAGCCTAAGACGGCGACTCCACCGCCTATGGCACCGTATTTCTGCACTGCGGGCGCTTCGCTCCACCAAGCTTGGGTGCGCTCTGATATACTCGAAACCTGTGTAGGTAAATTCATTTCAGCCATCTCCGCAGGACCTTAGACCTGCATGCGTATGAGTTCCTGATAGCCTTCTAGGACTCGGTTGCGTATCTCAAGCATCAAGTCGCGGGCGATGCCCGCCTCTTCGACGGCAACCATCACCTGGTGCACGTCGGCAGCCTGCCCGGTAGCCAACATATCAATGGCATTACCAGCCTGTAGCTGCAAATCATTAACGTCTTTGGCAAAGTCTTTCACTAAGTCGGAGAATTCGGGACGCTCAACGTCACCGCCCAACTTCATTTCCTTCTGCGGCTCGTTGCTCTGCAGCCGTCGAGAGCTAATCTCTCCGCGCCCTGAGAAGTCGCGCACCATCGTCACGGCCATCTCAGCGCTCCCCTGCGGCGAAAACGCGGCGCAGACGCAGCACGTTCGGCACGTATTCCTGCGTCTCTGACGGCATGCGCCCCTGGCGCACGGCCTGCGGTCCTGCGTTATAGGCCCATAGCGCCACCTCAACCGACTTAAAACGATCTATCAAGCCGCTTAAGTAGCGCGTGCCAGAGGCAATATTTTGCTCGGGATCAAACCGATCTTCTACGCCCAATTCAGCCGCCGTAGCGGGCATGAGTTGCATTAAACCGGCCGCCCCCTTAGGCGAAATCGCGTTGGGGTTACCGCCCGATTCTACTTCAACGACAGCCATAATTAAATGGGGATCAACCGAATGTAGAGCGCTATAAGCCTCGATCATATTGGCATATGCCCGGACCCCGCGTTGGGGCTGTGGCTGAGCCTGGGGCTGCGGCGCGCTGGAGCGCGGAATCTGTGGCACGCTGCGCCCGATGATCTGGCGCTGGGCATCGGTGCCATAACTGCGCGTAAGAATGCCGTCGGGAGTTGCATCGGCCACGCCGTCTTGACGAGTTATGGCATTCAGTAAAAGGGCCGCCAGCAGCGCATACAGCCATTTCCCACTCATGAGATGCATGGACGGGTTAGCCCGTGATGTCAAGCATGGAGCCGCTGGTGGCATAGGCACCGCGCGGAGCACTCTGGCCGCGCAGATTATATACCCCACCCATGCGCGACGGCGCGGTTGGAGCCTGCTCTGTAGTGGCCTCGTTACGCGTGAAGAATGCAGCGTGCAGCGCGCGCGTCTCCTCAGTGCTCAGCACGCTCTGCATCTCCTGCGTAGAGGTGATGGCGGGTGCCGTATACTCGGCAACAGCGCTGGTTCCCTCTTTAATTCCCTGATCTGAAACGGTTAAATCAAAGGCACGGCGCGGCCCTTCCGGACGCCGAATGCCCACCTCTGCAACTCTGTGTGAAACCCTATCGATATTCATGTCCGTTCCCTCGGCTCTTTTACTTAGATATCCAGCGCGCGGTTGGCCATATCCTTGGCCGCATTCATCACCGTTATGTTCGCTTCATAGGCGCGCGACGCGGCGATCATATCTACCATTTCAGTAATCGTGTTAACATCTGGATAGAGCACCATCCCATCTTCG
The DNA here is from genome assembly GCA_038119905.1 of Gemmatimonadota bacterium. Taxonomy (GTDB): domain Bacteria; phylum Latescibacterota; class UBA2968; order UBA8231; family UBA8231. The sequence continues at coordinate 8,642 of JAYOKQ010000052.1, forward strand.
CGCGCATCGGGATGGTTTGGATCGTAGACCATGCGTGGCTTTACCGGCTCTTCGCGCACCTCTTGGCTCAGCACACCCGAGCCGACAAAAAACTCACCGGGGCGAGGTTCGCCTTCGGGCCGGTGCCGAAGATCTGTAACGCGCAGCCGATTCTCGGCCTGGTCGAGCATCGTGGAAAACTTGCTCATCTTGGGCGCTTCGAGCATGACGACGCGACGGCGCTTATACGGCCCGCCTTCATCGGTGCGCGTGGTGTCGACATTGGCCAGGTTGCTGGCAATCGCCGTTAGCTTACGGCGCTGAGCGCTAAGTCCCGACGAGCTAATATCTAATGCATCAAAGATTTGCATGTATCGTCTCCCTACCCTTAACCAGTGCGTCCTGAGATGCTCTTTTTTAACCCATCAAACTGCCCGCGGATCAGGCGCTGACCGGCGTTGAAAAACAGATGATTTTCCGCTAAGTCAGCCATCTCTCTGTCGATATCTACGTTGTTGAGGCCCGAATCATTAAGACTTGATTCTGGTTCGTAAACAATTGGATGGGCCATCGGCTTGGGAATGGGAATATGACGTCCATTGCTCATCTGCCCCTCGACGGGCGGTTTGCGCACAAAGGACTCCAAATATTCTTTGAACTGCACGTCCTGTTTCCGGTATCCCTTTGTCGAGACGTTGGCGATATTGTTGGCAATAACGCGCTGCCTGAGCTGCGTCACGTCGAGGACGGCATTCAACACCGGAACTTTTGTTTTGTTGAAGATGACTTTGTCTAAAAACATGGAACTCGCTCCCATTCTCAGTTCATGGCTGCCCTCTTTATAGCAATTAATATGCCACAAAATGTCAACATTTGGCTTAAGTCATTGTTTTTAAACCAACTTAAATCCGAAAAAGAGCTGCTTTTTTACGCCCTTTACAGCGCTTAGTTTCACTCTGGGGAAAGAACCGCAACCGCCATAGGGAAAATTTTACCCATAAATAAAAAAATCCCCGGGAGACGGTATCGCCGCCCGGGGATCATGCCATAAAAAATTGTTTTTACTAATCTTATATCATATTCGATCTGCGATGCGCGGCGTTTTCCCACCGCGCTGATTCATGCTGGCCACCATGTCTCCAATCAACCCAGTAGAGAAAAATTGGATGCCTACAATAACGAGCAAAACGCCCAGCAGAAGCAGCGGGTGGCGGCTCTGGATATTGCCAAACTCAAAGCGCAACAGCGCCACGTAGGCACAGACCACTGACCCGGCCAGCGTCGAAATAAGCCCCAAACTTCCAAACACGTGCATCGGCGTGGTCATAAAGCGCACGACAAACGTAATCGTCATTAGGTCGAGAAAGCCGTTCAGCAGACGCTTGGTACCAAACTTTGAGTAGCCAAAGCGACGCGGATGATGCTGCACGGGCATCTCGTCGACGCGGTAGCCAGCCCAGTGCGCAATCGCGGGCAGAAACCGGTATAACTCGCCGTAAAGGTAGGGCAATGCATCTTCACAGACTTCGCGGCGATAGGCTTTCAAGCCGCAGTTAAAATCGTGCAGACGAATGCCGGCCACCATAGACGTCACCCGATTAAACAAACGCGAGGGCAGCGTTTTACTAAGCGGGTCGTGGCGCTTTTTCTTCCAGCCCGAAACCAGATCGCTTCCCTCTTCTAACTTATCCAACAGACGCGGAATTTCTTCGGGATCGTCCTGTAGGTCGGCATCCATTGTAATAATTACTTCTCCGCGCGCCTCACTAAAACCAGTGGCCAGCGCGGCCGCCTTTCGGTAGTTGCGGCGAAAACGCACGGCGCGGATCTGCGGATAGTGTGCACTCAACTCGCGCATGACGGAAAACGACTGGTCCGTACTGCCATCGTCGACAAAGATAATTTCGTAGCTCTTTTCCAGTCGATCGAGGACAGCATATAATTTTTCGCAGAGCGGCGGCAGGCTTTCCTCCTCGTTGAAAACGGGTATAACCACCGATAAGAAAACCTCGTTCGTCATCGCTCCTCCCTCTGTGCTAAGCGCGCAATTTCCAGCGCCATATTCGTCAACCTATCCTCGTCGGGATGTCGCTCCACGCCTTGGACGACGCAGTGCCAGGCATCCTCGACTTTGCCTTGGCGCAATAATATCTCGACCCAGTATACGTGCCATTGGGCGATATCCGGCGCGTGCGCCACGGCTTGTGCCACGACTCTTTCGGCCTCTGCCCATCGCTCCTGTCGGTAAAATAATAGGGCGAGGTTACCCCACCATTCGGCACGCAGTGGATCGCGCTGCGTCGCGCGCTCCAGTATTGCTTCGGCCCGATCCAAGCGCCCCTGCTGCAGATAGAGCGCCCCGAGATTTCCCAAGACAACCGCATCGTTGGGCTGTAATCTCTCGGCCTGCTCCATGACCTCAATCGCTTGCTCCAACGCCCCTAGCCGCGATAGGGAAAGCCCCCAACCGCTTATATACTCGGCGTTTTCAGGGGCGAGGCGCACGGCCTCTTCCCATGATTCGACGCATTCGGTGCGCAGTTGGTCTGCCGAATCAGCGTCGGTCTGAAGGCGAGCCGCCGATGCCAGCGCACGGGCCAACAAAGCCTGGCCATCGGCGCGCAGCGGATCCAACTGGCGCGCCCGACGCAAAGCCTCTACGCCCCTATCAGCACGACCTTGTTCACTGAACGCCCGCCCGAGCAACCGCAGCGCTTCGGGGCTGTTTGGATACAGCGCAATACTGCGCCTTAAAGCCGTTTCCGCCTCGACCAGCCGACCAATATCCAGGGCCGACAGACCCAGCATATGCTGGTAGCGAAAGTTATTCGGATTCCATTCAGCGGCGCGCGCAAAAGCCAGGTACGCGCGATTGGGATACCGGGCGACGTAGTGAAACCGCTGCCCTTGAAAATAATAATAATCGCTCCACAGCGTGCGCACGGCTCCCTGTAGGCTACCTGCAAGCAGGACGAGTGCCCCCAAGACACACAGCCCGCGCTGCCAAGGGGCCAACCTCCAAACACGCAGGGGCCCAGCGCGCTGCGCCTCGACCAAACCGACCAAAACCCAAAAGTGCAACGAGGATGTTGGATCCTGCAAGTTGAAACTGAAGCAGGCGTGCACAACGGCGGCAAAAAGGGCCGCCAGCATGCCCCACAGCGCCATCGTGCGATCACTCAATGGACGCACCACCGCCATGCGCCAACCCGTAATAAAGACCATCGTCAGAGCCGCAATCCACGCCAGGAGGGCCCCAAGACCCGACTCAGCCCATACCTCCATATATTCGTTATGTGCGTGATATGGACGCAGCGGAAACAGACCGCCGATATAGGGCTGCCATTCCTTATGGCGATCGACCGTTCGGTAGGCCGGAAGCTCCATCGCATAGTTCCCGAGCCCCACGCCCCACAGGGCGCGATCTTCGATCATATCTGCGGTATCCGCCCAAATCAGCCGGCGCTGATGAATCGATATGTGCCGCGTATCAGCCAACGTAGCAACGCGCTCGACCACCTGCTGCGTCAGCTTCTCCAAGCCTCGATAGGGCGCGTCGCTCAGCTCATCGCCATATGTGGCGCGGAGTGCGAATTCACCGAGGACTGCGGCGACGGCGACGACCAGCAGTGAAAGCTTCATCGGAAAGCGCTGCACGCCGCTGCGCCCCAATCCCCAGGCCATACAGCATAATCCCGCGCACAGCGCAATCCAGCCACCGCGGCTCTGGATCATCAGCATGTAATAACCGCAGACGGCCGTCACAAACCACAGCCCCGCTCGCTGCCATGGTATGCGGCTGGCCAACCCTGCTCCCAACAGCACCAAGATGGCTATTTCTAAATAATGGGCGACAAAATTGGTATTGCCAAAAGTGGAAATACCTAAATTTCCGTATCGTTCGTGCGGAGATGGTATCAGATGCACTCCGGCATATTGCAGCATACCGAGCACCGATACTGCAAACGCTACGATAGCGAGGGTTGCACACAAAACCAGCGGCACCCGCCCTCGGTAGTGTAGCGCAACAGACAGCGCCACTGCCCATAGGAGGACTTGGCGCAGTCCCTCCTCTATCGCAGCATGGAGATTGGCCGCCTGTAGCGTGGACAGGCCGGCCAAAATGAGATACAGCGCCAGCGGCCAGAGCCATCTGGCCACGGGTATAACTAGCGCCCCTTCCAACACCGCGCGCAGCCCCCATAGGGCAACGAGAATCGCGCAAATGACAGAGAGCACTGCCTGTTTGGGGATCATATAGTCGGAGAAAAAGGGCGCGTAAACCAGCGGAACCAACACAAGTCCAATCGGCACCACAGCTTCGAAAGCGCACTGCAAGCCGCGCAACATACCGTGCTGTAAATCCGTTCGGTTAGACACCGAGATTTGCCTCCGCGTTTACTTTGCCGAGCGATCGGAAATAACCGTATTCCTCATACAAAGGAAGGCACCCGGCGTTCTACGATCAGTACGGATGCAAATAGCGCAACAGCCGATATCCCCCAGCATACCATCGCGACCACGGGCAATCCCACCATATCACAGTATACGCCCATACCATTTGCCAGCGTCATGCATCCCGCCCACAAATTCACCTGACCGTGACTCCATCCCATACGCACCAGCCGTTGGTAAAGGTGCTTATTATGCGCACGTATAGGATTCTCACCGTTGATCAGACGGCGCACCAACGTATACGACGTATCGAAGAGATAATACGACAGTAGAAGAACTATATAACCAGGCCAAACGTTT
>JAYOKQ010000052.1:13385-28310 GCA_038119905.1 Gemmatimonadota bacterium
CGCCATAAGCGAAAAAGCCGCAACGACACACCCACAGAATAGAGCACCTATATCGCCCATAAAAATACGCGCAGGCGGTCGATTTAGAACGAGAAATCCAGCCAACGAAGCAACAAAAATCCACAGTTGATTAGCAAGCATCTCATTGGATGGATTCACGTATACAGCAATCCAGCCTGCTATCAGCATCGACTGCGTAACGCTTAGTCCATCAATGCCGTCCATAAAATTAAATACATTGCAAAGCCCAAAAAACCACGCCAGACCAAACATCAATAGAAATATGGTATAGACCGATGCTAGATTGCCCGTGTATTCCCCTCCATACCACGCAGGATCGGCCAAGAGAACGACTGTGGCAAAGACAATGAGCAGCGTCTTCTCAACAACGCTGAATGGACGCACCACATCATCTCCAAATGCCACGAGAATACACCCCATAGCGCCCCACCAATAGGCAGAGAAGGAGATACCCGCAACAATATGTCCGGCGACAAAACCAGCTATGATACCTAGACCGCCTCCAGCAGGCATTGGAATAGTATGCGCATCTCTGGCGCTCGGTATTACCAAGCGCTGCCAGCGGCGCACGGCCCATAGAACCAGCATAGTGATGCACAGGCCAACTACCCACGCGGTGCCCAAAGCACCGACCAACACATCACGCTCCATCGCGACCCCACTGCTCAATTTTCTCCAAGCCCGCCTCAAATGTCAGCGGGTCAAATGCCAGATCAGCCCGAGCCGCCGATATATTGTACTGCTTGTCTTCCTGCAGACGCAGAATTTGCTCTGGATCTACGGGCAGGTGTATCCCACAGCGCCGCACCGCGCCCAGCAGGGCAGCCAACGGACGAGCCGGCAGCGAAACAATTCTCGGCGTTACACCAATAGATGCCCCGAGCATTTTCAGTAAAACTCGGTAGGTAACTGCCTGTGCACCGGCGATGGCGTACGCCCGGCGTTCGATACCGGCCGCATGCATTGAGGCGATCGTAGCCGCGACTACATCGCCGACGAATACGGGCTGCTGCAGCGCACGGCCGCTGCCAAAAATCGGCATAACAGACCAGCGGTTCAGGTGCGCTCTAAGGCGATTTATATTGCGATCGTCGCCCGGACCGTAGATCATAGACGGACGCAATAAGACCCACGGTTTATTCGACTTTTCAACTTCCCTCTCAGCCCTGATGACCTCATCAACAACCGGAGAGGGAACGCGTGAAAAACGCCACAGCGAACTCATAAGTACGAGGCGTTCGACGCTGTCGGGAGCTGCCCTAAGCACATTCGGCGCAAAGCGAATATGTGCTAGATGCAGCACGCAGCGCACGTCCCTGAGTGCGGCGTTGAGCACGGTCGAGTCGAGCAGGTCCCCCTCGCAGATTTCCATTCCATAACGCCGGAGACGCTCCAGCACACTTTTAGGTTTTCCCGGACGAACAACACACCGAACCTGCGCATTTCCCTTGGCCAATGCATCGAGCAAAAACTGGCCAACATAACCCGTTCCCCCCGTTACCAGAATCATCTGAGGATCGGTTTTTCAATGAGTGCGGTGTACACATCCTCTAGCTGTGCAATCGAACGATCCGCGGCAAAGTGCGTGTACGCGCGCGCACGCCCTGCAGCCCCAAAATGAGCGCGCTGATCTGGATCCTGCAGTAGATTCGCTATGCGATCGACTAAGCCTTCCACATGTCCTACATCAACTAAATAGCCCGTTTCTCCATCCGATACCACTTCAGTCAATCCACCGGTGCGGCTAGCGACCACCGGGCACCCCATAGCCATAGCTTCGATGACCGCCATCCCCAACCCCTCACTGCGCGAGGGGGCAACGAGTATCGTACAGGTGCGCAGCCAGGGACGCACGTCAGCAACGAGCCCCAAAAAGCGCACGTGGTCGGCGATCCCAAGTTGGCAAGCCAATGCTTCCAGCTGCTTTTTCAACGGCCCATCACCAAGAAAGAGTAATTCCACAGAGGGCCAATGCGAAATGATCTGGGGCATCGCATGCAGCAGCACGTCACATCCCTTTTCTCTAGTCAGACTGCCTACGACTAGGAGTTGAGTTGCTTGCCGCTCCGCCGGCTCCGCATCAACAAAAGATCGATCGATGCCATTGTAGATAACGTGCCAGCTGGTACTACGACCAATTGGTATAGCCTGAACCAATTCCTGGACGGCTCGACTTACGGCGACGATGGCATCGGTTTGAGTTGATATCGACCGCTCGACGGCGCGGAAGAAACGGGCACTCGTCCCGCGGCCCACCCACTCATTGGGAATGCCATGATAGGTGTGTACAACGCGTGGAATACCTGCAAAACGCGCCGCCAGACGCCCCAACAAACCGGCCTTGGCGATGTGCGTATGTACGAGATCGCACGGATGGGCGCGCAGGTGTCGATAAATCTGGTAGAGAGCTCTAACATCGCTACTCAAGCGAACCGGCCGGCACAGCGATTCGATGCGCGTAACGCGTATGCCGCGTTCACAGGCCTCTTCCCACAGATCGCCCTCATCTGGTTCACTGTGCCCCGTCAGCACCTCTACATCAAAGCGGGCGGGATCGAGACCTTCGGCAATATCTAGCACCTGACGCGGCACCCCGCGCACGGCGAGGCGCGTTACGATATGGCACACGCGGATGCGTTTAGATGGCGTTTTCATATCCACTTAAAAAACCGAAGCCGCTGCACGGCCCCCGGTATGCGCCGAACCTGTATGGCCTTGCGCCAGCGCAGCGCGCGCGGCATCCAACGCAGTGCGTCGAGCACGGCCGGCAGTAGCTGGAACCCACTACGAGGGCTGCGCAAAAATAAGACCAGCCATACGAGTGGCTCGCTGATCAGCCAATAGCATACCAGCGGAATGGCCTCTACCCAGGAGGTATTTTTAGCGAGCGTTAAGTAGCGATTTTTTAGGATATGGCGCTGTAAGAAAATAGGTTTATCTACAAAGCGCATTTGTTCATTCGAGGAACCAGATCCCACGTGTAGCGCACGAGCACTGGGTACATAGCGAGCCTTCCAACCGAGCAACTGTGCTCGCCACGCTAAATCAACGTCCTCTCCGTAGCTGAAATAACATTCGTCAAAGACCTGTCCATCAACGGCCATATCGTCTAACGCCGCACGGCGAAATAAAATCAATGCCCCGCTACAACCGAAGACATCCTCTACTGCATCGAGTTGAGGACTATGGTGGGTGCGCATTTGAGGGCGTAAAAAAAATCCGCTATTCAACCACTCGTGCGTGGCCTGTTGATATACCTTGCCCGTAACTGCTCCAACAGTCGGATCAGCCATCAGCACGGGGAGCGCCTCTTCTATAAAGTCTTCTTCAAGAAAAACGTCCGTGTTGAGGACGAGGATCCACGCATGCGAGCACGCCGCAATCGCCCGGTTATAGCCAGCGGCAAATCCTTCATTCTCTTCGTTCAGCAGCAGCGTTACTTGGGGACAGTGTTGAGCAATCCACTCGCGTGAACCGTCGGTAGATCCGTTGTCGACGACAACGACTTCGGCAGGGGGTTTTTTCTGGGCATAGAGCGCAGAGAGGCAGCGCTCTATGTATCTCATGCCGTTCCAATTAGCCAGCGCTACGGAGACATCGGCGACGGCACCCTCTTCCATTTACCCACCGTCAACGGCTGCAAGCGACCGCTTCTGATGTTGCCAGCGAGCGATTTCCTCTTTTAGTACGACAAATTCGCGCGCCAATAGTTTGCGCCGCCCCTCAACCGACTGACCCATCGACTGCAGGTAACGCTGCGTCGCCACATAATAGCCATTATCCGCCTTGTCGGTTTCGCCGGCAGCTGCCGCCAGCTGCGCTCGCTTCCAGTTGACTTTGGCCAGGCGATGCAAATAATCGCGCTGAATATCGTTGACCTCGCGCATGAGATTGAGCGCTTCACCCGAGTGGGTGCGCTGATATACCATAGCCAGTATGCGGAAGGCCTGGTCTGCGTAGAACTGGTGTTTTTTGCGATCAATGACTTCGTCAACGGCCCCTTTATGATAGATCTGGCCAAGTTCTAGCATGTATGAGTTAATGACCATGTCCATGCGGTCAGTGCGAAAAAGATCGGAAGCCGCACTGTGTCCAGTGCCCTCTTTTTTCGAACGCGTGACATTCTTCTTATTTACAACATACATGTAGCGATCGTAGATCGTCGCCTCTAGCGTGCGAATTCGATCATCCATCAACGAACTGGCGTCACGTCCCTCTTCGGCGGCCATCTTATCGAGCTGATTATACATAAGGAGAATTTTCTTGTAGAAGTTCCCCATAAACTCTGGATCAATATGTTCGACGGCCTCTTCTTCTTCTTTCTTTTTATACAGGGCTAGGGCCATATTCTCTTTGACGCCCTTTAGAAGAGCCGTCTCCGTATTGTCTTTTTGTGTGAGCGTGGCCGTCGCTTGGGACACGAAATAACGCGGATCATGAGGCATCCGCTTTTTTGAGCGCGCCTGGGCTCGCTCCATGAGCTGAGACCGCATCTGGCCAAGAGCCAAGTAGTCGTCCCAAAATGCCTGTAAATCTTCCGGAGTTTTGATAAATCGATGGCTCTTTTGCAGCCAAGCATCGTTGAATTCTCTATCGGTCTGCGCAATGCGCCCCAGAAGGATGCGAACAAGCTCTCGCCGCAGCTCTTCTTCGGAAACCTCCTCCTCTTCCATTTCGACGGGTTCAGGCTCGGCAACGGGCTTAGGCACCGATGTCGTTTGAACGGCAATGGGCGTGCCACCGAGCGGTTTTTCAGACATCTCCTCGTCGCCGACTCTGGTCATACTGATAGCGAGGCCGACAACGGCGGCACCGATGCATATCACGCCGATGGCAAGAGGCAAAATTGGACTTATCTTACTGGAACTCATAGTATTTAGCAATCGTTATATGTCTAATGTAACGGAGTGTCTTAGCCCGTGCAACAAAGGTGCTTGACAGCCGAATCGGATACTAGGAATATTCGTATATGACATTGCAAAACGGCGCACACATACACCTTATAGCCGCCTGTGGTACCGCCATGGGATCCCTCGCAGCGATACTGCGTGAAAAAGGCTTTCGAGTCACCGGTTCAGATGCTCAGATCTATCCCCCGATCAGCACCTACCTGCAGGAAATAGGCATTGAGTTATTCGAGGGATTCACTCCAGACAACCTGTGCGAACGACCGGATTTAGTCGTCGTTGGCAACGCCGTCTCGCGCGGCAATCCCGAGTTAGAGGCCGCCCTCAACGCGCGCATACCCTATACGAGCCTCCCCGAGATGCTGCGCGATACATTTATCCGCGGCAAGCAGCCCGTCGTCGTCACCGGCACGCATGGAAAGACCACAACGACGGCCATGACCGCTCACTTATTTTCCTATCACGCCCTTGATCCCTCTTTCTTAGTCGCAGGACTGGCCAAGAACTTCAAAAGACCCTATCGCCTAGGAACAGGCAATCACGTCATTATCGAAGGCGACGAGTACGATAGCGCGTATTTTGCCAAATGGCCAAAGTTCTTCTATTACCTGCCCGAAACGCTGATTATCAACAACATAGAGTTCGATCACGCCGATATTTACGACTCGCTAGAGGACATTGCCAAAACTTTCCGCCAGTTGGTCAATATGGTGCCTCAAGACGGCCTCATCATCGCCCACGCAGGCGACGAAGTCGTCGCCGATGTGCTGAAAGTAGCCCACGCACCTGTGCAAACCTTTGGCATTGAGACAGATGCGTTCTGGCGGGCCGATATTATTTCATCGACATCCACCGGCACCGACTTCACCCTCTATTGCCAAAACGAAAAGCTGGGCACATTCCACCTGCCGATGCACGGAGAACACAACGTGCGCAACGCTTTGGCAAGTATGGCGGCCTGTCATCGAGCAGGCATCGCGATAGCAGCCATACAAGAGAGTCTACCCGCCTTCAAAGGCGTCAGCCGCCGGCAGGAACTGCTGGGGGAATGGGGCGGAATCCTTCTCGTAGACGACTTTGCCCACCATCCGACCGCCGTCGAGCAGACGCTGCGCGCCACGGCAGCAGCCCATCCAGGGCGGCCGATATGGGCCGTATTCGAACCAGCCAGTGCAACCAATGCACGCGCACTTTTCGAGTCGCGCTATGCGACGGCGTTTGCACAAGCACAGCAGGTCGTCCTAGGCAGCGTCCCGCGTCCGGAACGAGCCCGTGAAGACGAACCCTTTTCTCCCCAGCGCTTGGTGGATCAACTTAAGGCGCAAGGCAAAAAAGCCCACTTTTTCTCCAGCTCGGACCAAATATTGTCCCACCTGAAAATGCATCTGCAGCCGGGCGATCTCGTTGTATTTATGAGTAATGGTGGATTTTCCGGCCTGCAGCGCCTGTTGGCCGACCACCTGCGCGATCGCTTTGCCAACTCGTAGTCCAATGCTCATACCGCTCTTATTCCTAGCGCTCGTCCTAGGCCTTCCGTCCTGGCTCATAGCCCAGGATTCGAATATTGACCGGCTCGCGCAAGAATTACAGAGCAACGATGTAGGCATACGCCGCAAGGCGGTCATAGCCTTAGGGCGCGCTAGCTATCCCCAGAGCGTACGCATCCTGCGATCGTCTCTCCCCAACGAGGGCAACGTTTCCATCCGCTTGGAGATGATTCGCGCGCTACGTCATATCGTCTTCCAGCGTTTCCCCGGCTATCCCGAAGCCATGCGCGCCTTAGGCGATGCCGCAGACGATCAATTGGAACGTGATGAACTCGTACGTCTGAGAGCAAGCGAAGCACTCTGGGAAGCAGCTAAAAAAGACCTACTCAACCCCGTCCCATTTTTACAGCGCAACTTGGACGACAGCAGTTTGCGCCTGCGCCTATCGTCCGTGCAGATGCTGCGTAAACTCGGCACACCACAAACAATCGACCCTTTGGGTCAAGCCGCACTTAATAAAAACCAAGACAGCAAAGTCCGCCTCGAAGCAATTAAAGCGATCGGCGCCGTTTCGCTTTCAGACCCGGGTGCCGTCGGCCGGGCCATCGCCGCGAGCAACCGACGCACAGCACAACTACTCGGACAACCGCCCCTAGTGGACCAGAGCAGCGTAGAAAAGCGCCATGAACGACAAATAGGCTACCTATCAGCCGTTATTCGCGATCCAGACAATCAACCTGCCCTCATGCTACAGGCCGTCAAATCTATGGGCCAGGTCAAGGATCAGAGCGCCGTTGCGGCACTGAAGGAAATTATTGAAACTCACTCAAACCAAACGGTGCGCAAGCAAGCGACGCGCGTATTGAGCCACATCCTTGCCCGCCAGTATGAATAGCGTGTAATTGCCCACTCAATGGTGAGGTATTTAACCACCAATTCTCTCTGAGCATCCCGCCTCAACTATATACCCTAAAGCCATACTATACAAGCACTTAAGGAAAGCACTATCGCTATTGGCATAGTTTTTGGTAATCCCCTCGTAGAATGCGTCACTTTCACCTTAAACGAGGAGTTTATCATGCGTATGTTTCTTTGGAGTCTGCTCGCTGTATGTCCGCTCTATGCGCAGAGTCCATCCATCGTAATATCTGAGATTATGTGGATGGGCAGCAGTTTGTCCAGCGCTGATGAATGGGTTGAATTATACAACGCCGGCGATTCTACGCAGGTACTAGACGGCTGGACGTTAACCCGGCTCACCTCCCTAGGCGAGGAAGCCATGCTAACCATCGAACAGGGAATGATTCGCCCCGGGGAAACTTTTCTTATAGCAAACTACGCTGCCGACCATGCCAATTCGCGTCTCGCGACGGTACCGGATTTGGTCGACGCTTCCCTTTCTCTTCCCAATAGCAAACTTCAACTCGCTCTCTACAATGGATCACCTGAGTTCGGTGGCCAACTAATGGATATAGCAGACGACGGCAAGGGGGCACCTCTTGCAGGTGATTCTGCACAGAAGCGATCGATGGAACGCATCGATATATGGGGCGATGGACGCATGGAAAGCAGTTGGCATACAGCTGAAACAGCCTATGGTTGGGATCCGGACAGTCCAGAAATGGGTACCCCCGGACTCGTTCCTTCCCATATAAATCCACCTACACCGATGCGTCCGACCGCAATACAATCGACGAATTGGGCAACGATAAAAGCACAATAACAAAAAAGCCCCGGGATTAAATCCCGGGGCTTTTTCACAATAAGACTTGATACTACTTATTGCGTAAACTGCGTTACGTTGGCAATACCACCAGGCTGTGTCAGCGCAAAGACAATTAAGTTGACACCAAACTGGAGTCCGCGCTCACGCGCATCGGCCAGCGGGTCACCCCAATACCAGCTTACATTGAGATCGGAGAACACCACTGCAACACGGCCGCGTAGCTCTAACATCTCCATATCGAACACGTTACCACCAGGCGCTCCTCCCATGGGAGGACCATCTGGGAAGTCCCAAAAGCTATAGTACAGCGGATGCGTCTTCGGGATCTTCTGCCATTTGGAACCGTCACTCCCCAATACAAGCGGATCCTTCATCAGCGCTTTAAACTGTCTGTCAAACGGCGTACCAGAGACACCCGCCTCCTTGCCATCCAGACCGTTTTCACTGTCGCTCTGGCGGATTTCCTCTGAGAACATAAAACCACCATTCTTGAGGTATTCGCCAAGGTTTTTCTTCTCGGTGTCGCTGATCTGAAGCACCGCGTCATTACCTGTCATGTAAATTAGCGGAGCCGTCATAATCCGCGGATCAGAAAACTCCAAAGTCGTTCCTTCAATGCGAGCCTGGACCTTGGTATGATCACGCATATAACGCATCAACTCTTCCACCGCCGTCGGGAAACGGTCCCTGTTCTTATCGGCAATATCGTAGTCAACGACGGTCATATTGAAGAAGCCGCGAATGTTCTTCTTGTTATCGGGGTCCTGTATAAGGATGGCCTGATAGCGTCCAACGTCTAGATCGCCAACGTTGAGTAACTCGTGCTTGAGGCTCAATGCCTCCTGCACAGGAGCGGCGGTCTCTGTCAACTCGACCATTTCAACGTCGTCAAAAGACAGCTCTTCAGCTTTCGCACCACTGAATTGGCCAAGGACCTGTGTGCCCGGCATAACGCCTTGAAGAAGGTCACTACCTACTGCACTAACGTCTGCCATAGCCGATATATCGGTGGGCATATCAGGAGGCGCCATGGATTGCAACATTTCCATCTGCACTTCAGATATCTCAGGCCGTTTTGCCAAATCGAAGTTTTTCTCCAAAATGGGCGGAGGCGGCTGGAAACGCACGACTTTTTCTTCTTCTTCGGCGATATCGACACCGAAATAATAGTCGTAAACGAGCACGCCGCCATGAACAGCAAGAGCAAGCATGAACGCAATGTTCATGCCCAAGCGACGACCAGTCGTTGCCTTCCACAATGCCACCACCAGCACAGCCAAGCCCGCAACACCCACTGCATAAGCAACAATCTTAAACAGCAGGAACATGGCGTGGATAAAAATTGCCAGCCCAACAAAGGCGTAAGCAAATTTTTTGCGCTCGTCCTGAACTTTCTTCTTATACTCGTCCACTAAAGTATTTCCCTCTCTCTAAGGAAGCTGAATTAAATCAGTTCCTCTGGGGCTCCGTGGCAATAATTTGATCAACCACACCAACCTGCCGCGCGATATCCATGATCTGAACAATCTGTCCATGCGTCGAACGTTCGTCACCTTGGATAATCATCATCGTCGTGTTATCTAACAGCCGCCTCTTTTCCTGTAGCTCATCCTTCAACGTAGCAAACGTTACGTCTTTGTGGTTGAGCTTCATATTACCGTCTTGGTCAACAACGATAAAGAGGTTCTCTTTTTCCGGAGCCTGAGCTTCTTCAGCCTCAGGCAATTTGATATCCAAACCCGGTGTTACAGCGAACACCGCTGTAACCATAAAAAAGATCAGCAGCTGAAACACCACGTCGATCATGGGCGTCAGATCGGGCATGGCCATTTCTTTTTTCTCAGCTTGCTTAGCCATCTCTATTCACGTTCCTTCCGATTAGGGCCCAGTATAAACTAAGCAGCCCGTGAGCTCTGCCAGCGACGCAACAGGGCATCGACGAATCCGTGACCATACGCTTCAAACTCGATGGATTTACCCGTTGCACGGTTGCTGAAGTAAGTAAAAATAGCAATGGACGGAATTGAAATAACCAGTCCCGTAACGGTCGTGATCAGAGCTTCCGAGATACCTGCAGCAACGATCGTCGGCTCGCCCAACCCCTTTTCAGCAATACCTTCGAAGGCGTTAATCATACCGTTAACGGTTCCCAGCAGACCGAGCAACACGACCGACTTAGAAACAAAGTCAATGACGGCCAAGTAGCGCTCGAGATAACTCAACGCTGCACGTTCGACGGTTCCGTTCATCTCTTCGCGCATTTCCTCCAACGAACGCTGCTCGCGCGAAAGGTGCTCAAAGCGCTCAATGCCTTCACCGAAAACTTCGCCTTCCAAGTTGCCTACTTCCGAGCAATATTCCTTCAACTGCTCAACGGACGTACCCGAATCAATGCGAGCATTGATATCGTTGGTTACTTCAGCCAGTTCATCCTCGGAACGAAGTTTCGCGTAGGTATATACGCGCTCGAGGAAGAAGGCCAGAGAAAGCACCGACCACAAGGCCAAAGGCCACATGAAGGGTCCACCTTCTTGGAAAAATTCAATCATTGTTCTCTATCCCTCCTTTTTGGGCTCGAACGATTTCTTTTACGTCGTATTCTCTACAGGACACGAGCTTCTTGCATTACTTCTAACTGCTGCTTGGAAAAATCAACCTGCTGCAAATACTTGGCGACATCGCTGTACTTGTCCACGACTTCCTGGAAGATCGCACCGGCCTGGCGATACTCTTCCTGAGCCATGTACGCCGCACCAATGTTAACCAAGGCATTAACCGCCTGGTCGCTCTCGGGGTATTTGACCTGCACATCTTTAAAGATCTCGATAGCTTCGTCATACTTTTTCTGATCAAAAAGTACTTCTCCTTGAGCGTACAGGTTGTACGCATCAATTTCAGCCAAGTGCCCCAACAACGTTTCCGCCTTGCTTACTAACTGACGGTCACGCCCCTGCAGTTTATCGATCGGGAACAATTCCAAAAAGCGCTCGTAACTGGCAGTCGCCTTGTCGTATTCCTTAAGACCGTAATAATAGTCACCCAAGGTAAACTGGCTTTGCGGGCCATACCGACCATCCGGATGATCAGAAACAATGCGTTCGAAAATCGGCACAGCTTCCTCTTTGCGCTCCATCGTGATAAGAGCCCACGCCTTGTTATAGAGCGCATCGTCAACATAATCCGAACCGGGGAACTGAGCGACCACGCGATCGTAGATGTCCATACACTCATCCAAGACGGCGTCTTTTTCATCGCGATTACCGCGGTTGGTCAAGTTGAACAGTGCCTCCCCTGCGCGGAACATAGCTTCGGGGGCGTAGCGCTCGTTCGGATACGTCGAGGAAAGTGAAATAAACGTGTCGCTTGCTTCACGCCAGCGACCTAAACGATATCTTGCCCACGCATCGTAGTAGTACGCGTGCACAGCTTTCTCATCGTCAGGATAACTGGTATAGTAGGTCTCAAACGCCTCTGACATCTTAGGCAGCACACCGATATCGCCCGAAGAAAGCTTCTGATAGGCGACGCCGATTTGGAACTGGGCGTTACGCGCCCAAGCTATCTGCGGATAGTTTTCTATGATCTTGCCATATGTGGCAATCGATGCCGTATACTCACCAGCTTTGTAGTAAGAGTTACCCTGAACGAAAAGCGCATTGGCGACGCTCTCCTCATTGGTTGCCAGGTCAATCAACTGCTGGGCGGCATCAATACTCTGCTGAAACTGATTTAAACGAAAGTAGGCATTCGCTAAACGGATCAGCAGGCGTTCCCGATCTTCCGTCGAATCAACCCCGGATAGCATTTCTTCGTAGATCCGAATAGCATCTTTGGGATCGCGCTTTTCTGCCATGGAGATGAGCTGCAGCCGAGCAGAGCGCGCTAAGCTTTCATCCCCCGATTTGACAACATCATTCAGCATCCTCTCGGCCTCTGCATCACTTCCCTGAGCAGAATATGAGAGGGCCATGGAGAACTCAACTTTGAGCTGCATACTCTGGGGGAGTCGCTGGTCCAATAACCAACGATAATCGGCCAATGCACGATCGTAGCGCCCCGTCCAGTGGTAGGCCAACGCGCGACCATAACGCGTATCGCGCACGAGGTCGCTCTCGGGATACTCGTCCAACACCTTAGTGTATCGAGCGACCGCATCCACGTAGTTTTTGTTGTTAAGGTCGAGCTGAGCCATCTGATAATGAGCACGTGCCTCAAGCGCCCGATCACCCGTAACGCCGGCCAACAGCTGATTCAGCATCTCGCGTCCCTTTTCGGGACGCCCTTCACTGATGTGAATGTTAGCAGCCTCTATAAGAGCCGCAATATACGTCTCGCGAGAGTCTCGATCTACCTGGGAAAAAGCGGCGACGGCCTCATCAGCACGCCCCTCGTCGCGGTACAGGATACCTAAGCCATAAAAAGCATCGGCGGAATAACGCGTCTCTTGATAGCTTTCCGTGATCGCTCGATAAGCATCAATAGCCTCTTTGACCTTTTGCTGTTCATAGTTGATGCGAGCAATGCGCAACAGACAGAGGGGTGCCTGATCCGAACGGGGAAAGCTTTCTACGGCTTGGCTATAGCTCTCAATAGCAGAATCTGACTCACCCATCTTTTCAGCTGACCAACCGGCACTATACAGAGAAGCAGAACGAAGCCCCGTATCACTATCCGGATAATCGGATAAGACCTTCAGATAATCGGCACGAGCCTGACCGTAATCGTTTGCAAAATAGCGCGCCTCTCCCTTTTGATACTGAGCGTTCGGAGGATAGGGCGTATCTGCATACAGTTCAATAACCTGATTGTAAGCAGTCCAAGCATCGTCGAACTTCTTCCACTCCATGTAATTATCGCCGATGCGCATCTGCACCTTAGCCTTATAGAAACGCTCTTCAGCCGTTTCCTGAGCGGCGATCAACTCTTGATAGGCTTGCTCAAACTGATCTGTTTTGCGAAAGATTTCCGCAACGCGCAACGAAGAGGTTTCGAACAGTTGCCGGTAGTTCTCAAAGTCGACGTTTTTACCTTCGCGAAACGAACCACGCAGCAGTTCAAACATTCGGTCATACAAGCTGCGCACTTCCCGATAGGCTGCAATAGCGTCTTCGTCTTGACTCATTTTGTCAAACGAGTTTGCCTTCAGATAGACCGACTGTGCAATGACCGGACTGTTGGGATATTTGTCCAACACAATCTGAGCAGCGCTGACTGCCTCCTCATAACGCCCCTTTTCATACAGCGCGTTTGCAATACGAAACTGAGCATCGGGTGCATACCGATCTTCGGGATACGCCTCAAGCATACCGCTCAACGTTTCAATGCTTTGATCGTAGTCTTTTTGGTTAAACTGACTCCAGCCACTGTAATAGTAGGCCTTGCCGGCCTCGTCTGTATCAGGGAATAGTTCGACGTAGCGCTTGTATTCCGTGGCAGCTTCGGCCCATTCCTTGGCGAGGAATCGCGTCTCTGCCACCTGAAACTGCACGAGCTGACGGAAGCCATCAGGAACACCCCCGACATCTAAAACGTGGCGATAGGCGTCGACCGCCTCCTCGTGCTGGCCACTCTTTTTATACGCATTACCCAACTGATACCACGCAGCAGCAACAACCGGGAGTTCGAGTTCGTCGCCGAAGTTGACGCGCACACTATCGGTGCGGACAGCACGGCTCTTGAATTCGACGATCTTCGAATACTCAATGATCGCCCCCTCATATTCGCCAAGCGCGTAGAGCGACTGGCCAGCATCAAAACTGGTCTTCAGGTTTTGCGGCACGGGAAGGAACAGGCTAGCGCCTAATCCCAAACCCAATGCGATGAGTCCCGCCCAGACCGTCATGTGTGCATCTCCTTACTATTCCTGGAGTGTCAGCTTAATCGGAATTTTGGTCTTAAGGTCTATTTAGAAACCGTAGGCAAACGAGAAACGATGGGCTCCGTTCGTTTCGGTCAGATCCAACGGAATGTGATAGCCGTAGTCAAAGTGCAGTTTGTTCCAGCGATAGCCCAATCCGGCGTTCAGATCACCCGTGGCGTCCTCTTCAAAAATCTTGCTGCCACCGGCTCGGAGCATAAGCCCTTCGACCAGCGCCGTCTCGCCGCCCAGCACCAAACGGCTGTCCGGCTCGTCACCCGATACGTCCCGCCGCACATACTGCACCGAAACCAACGATGATGGGTTTAACTGATACGCCACACCTACGTGCAGATCCATCGGCAGCGTCCCCGCCTCTGAATCGCCCGGCACGCTGCCATAAGCCACGTTGGGCTGGTTGAGGTTCTTCAGCATCAAACCAAACTGTGCGCCTTTTAGTGGGCTCTTCCACATCAAGCCCAAGTCTACGCCCACATTGCCGGCCGTCTGATTGGCTAGCGGATCGGCCCGACCGTTATCCGCCGGAATATCACCGACGCTCCAGAAGAGATACTTGGCACTCAATCCAAGGTTGAACGACTGACCCATCTTATAGGCCAGCGAAAGAAATGCACCGTTCTCACTCATCAATTCCGAGCCTATGCGCTCATAGCCGAGCCCCAAGCCCAGCTTGGAACCCAGCGGCATCACGTAGGATACGACGTGCTGACCGAGGTCGTCCCCTTCAATGCCACCGAAAAACAGCGACACGTTCGTGTAGGCCAACTGCGTGCCTTCCACCAAACCCAAACCAGCCGGATTGGCAAAAACGGCGTCGGCATCGTCAGCAATAGCCACATAGCTGTTGCCCAACGCGGCCGAACGCGCTCCGGCACCCACGTTCTGAATATTGACAACGGCATCGGC